>SXMN01000076.1 GCA_005777315.1 Verrucomicrobiales bacterium | reverse complement strand
GTGATTAAAAGTGGGTGAGGGATGAACCTGGTCCGACCTGGGAGCGCTGGCATCCCTGCCGGCGCGGGCCGCGAGTGTGGACGAGTGCCCGAAGAGATAAATCGCCGGCAAGGATGCCAGCGCTCCCAGGCGCGGCCTCACCCACTTTTAATCACACCACATCCTGTCTCCGGCTCATCAAATTGATTGCCGCACTCATACCTGTGGGGTAGAAGCAAAAGGCAAAATGCTTATCCGCTGAATTGAAAATCTTGCCATAAAAATGAATTTCTTGAAATTCGCTGCGTTGTCGGCCGCTGTGTTTTTGTCCACCTCGCGCGCCGCTTCGGAGGAGAATGCGTTGCCGTCTCTCATTGTCGCGCCTTTTGGCGGTGATACCACGCACATTGCCTACTGGCAGCCGGCGCTCGGTTCCGGATTGGCCGAGATGCTCATCACCGAGTTGGGCAAGATCAACAAGTTCCAGGTTCTGGAAACCACCCAGCTCGAAACCCTCAAGGACGAAATCCGGCTGGGCGAAGACGGCCGGGTTTCGGCGAGCGACAAGGTGGATAAAGGCGGGTTCGCCGCCGCGGATTTCATGTTTACCGCCAAGGTGACTTCCTTCGGCGCGAAAGATTCCAAGATCAATCTCGGTGGGTTCGTTCCGGGCAATCTGGGCAATCTTGGCCTGCGCCAGAGCCTCTCGAATGTGAGGATTGACTGGCGGCTGGTGGATGCGGCAACCAGGAAGATTCTCAAGACTGGCACCGCCGCCTCGGAACACAAAGGCGTTGGCTTCGATGTCGGCGTGAACATCGGAGGCCGTGGCGGAGTGATCGGCTTCGACAACAAGGAATTCATGGACAGCGCGCTCGGCAAGGCCACCGTCAAGGCGATGGCCTCGATTGTTTCAGACATCGGCCCTTTCCCGCTGCCGGAATCGGGCCGCAAGAAACAAAAGCTCGCGCAAGCTGGTCAGCAACAGGCGGCGGCCACGGCGGCGGCGGATGCGCTTCGCAAAACACCGGGAAAGGTTCTCGCCGTGGCGGGGAAGCAGGCGATCATCGTCTCGCTGGGCAGCAAGCAGGGTTTCAAGGACGGCGACAAGGTCAACCTCTTTGAAGCCGTCGAGATCAAGGATGACAAGGGTGTGGTCGTCTTCACGGAGGAAAAATTGGTGGGCGAGATTTCCCTCTCGTCCGTGCAGGAAGAACGCAGCAAAGCTTCTTACGCCGGGGATCGCGATGTGAAGGCCGGCTGGGTGGTGAAGGCAAAGTAGCCAGGTCCGTTCGTGTTCAGAACGCCCGCTCGTTCAAGCCTTGGATTCGAGACACGTTGCCGAGTGGCTGCCTGGCGACTCACGGTCGTGAACTTTATCTTCGCCAGTTCCACCTCCGCGCTTGACCTGATAGCGTCGGAGTGCGACAGAACTGGCAGCTATGAAATTCCCCAGTGTCCTGGCCTCAGTCTCGTTCACTGTTCTGGCAACCGCCGCTGATTACCAACTACACTCGTTCAAGAAGATCCAGTTGAGCGATCAATTCTGGAGCGAGGGCGCGAACATCGGTGACTTCAACCGCGACGGAAAGCCTGACATCGTCTCTGGTCCTTTCTGGTGGGAGGGACCGAAGTTTGAAAAGAAGCACGAGTATTCCAGTACCACACGCAGCTCGCCGGCAGGCAAGGCGCCTTTCAAGAAGAAGCTCGACGACGGCACGGAGAAACTGATTCCCGGATTTGAAGGCGCGCTCGGCAAGAACAACAGTTATTGCGACAATTTTTTCGCGTTTTCTTACGATCTGAACAAGGACGGCTGGACGGACATCCTCATTCTTGGGTTTCCGGGCGACAAGTCATCGTGGTTTGAAAACCCCAAGGGCAAGGAAGGCCATTGGAAGCAGCACGACATCCTGGACGTGACCGACAACGAATCACCCACGTTCACCGACATCACCGGCGATGGCAAACCCGAGATTGTGTGCAGTTCCAAGGGCTCCTACGGCTATGCGGAACCCGATTGGAGCGATCCAACCAAACCGTGGAAGTGGCATTCCATTTCACCCAATAAGAATTATCACAAGTTCACTCACGGCCTCGGCATCGGCGACGTGAATGGCGACGGTAAGCTGGACTTGATGGAAAAGGATGGATGGTGGGAACAGCCGAAGTCGCTGGCTGGAGATCCCATTTGGAAAAACCACAAGGCCGCCTTTGCGCCGAGCCACGGCTGCGCGCACATGTACGCTTACGACGTGAACGGCGATGGCAGGAACGATGTGATCACCTGTCTCGCAGCGCACGGCTACGGGCTTGCGTGGTACGAACAGATCACTGAAGGCGGCGAAATCAGTTTTAAGAAGCACATCATCCTGAACGAACAGACCGGGAAGGACAAACCGGCGCCAAACAAATACGGAGTCGTGTTCTCTCAACCGCACGCGATGGACTTGATGGACATGGATGGCGACGGCCTCAAGGACATTGTGACTGGCAAACGCTTCTGGGCGCACGGCGCGACGGGTGATCCGGAGCCGAACGCTCCGGCTGTTCTCTACTGGTTCCAACTCGTCCGAGGCAAGGACCGCTCGGTGGATTTCGTGCCGCACCTTATTGATGATAATTCCGGCATCGGCACGCAGGTTGTGGCCGGCCACCTCAACAGAGACAAGAAGCCAGACATTCTCGTCGGCAACAAGAAGGGCACTTTCGTCTTCCTTCACGAAACCAAGAAGGTGAAGAAGGCGGAGTGGGAAGCGGCACAGCCAAAGGCTTCCGACAGAAAGTAAATCGAGCGGGCCAGGGAGAATTGGAACGGTCTGATAAACCAAGCTGCGGCAGGGCCGAGAATCGCGCCAGGCGGCAGAAGAGCCCAGGGCGCGCGCCGGGGTGAACCGGAGTGAATCTGATGCCGACGATGCTGCTGGGTGATTTATGGCAAGCCGCAGCGTGGCGCTATTGAGTCGCACCATTCTTTTGGAGCACGGAATTTATTCGCAGGAGTGTGAAATTACCAAACCAGCCAGGAGTTTCCGTTGCTTTGCCCTTCCCAAGTGGCTGTTACTGTTTGGTGACTCAAACAGCGACAGAGCCGCGCAGTTCGATCTTCTCGGCCCAAAGGCTGTTCATGCGTTCCGACGGACTAACCCGGATATTTCATACACTTTCGTCGCGAGACGTCGCGAGAGCCCGTCTGGCAAGGCGGGCGAAGCGGTTCGGAATCGGGCTGTATGGGAACATACTGTCGGTCGAGGAACGTGAGGCCAACGCAGCCAGGAGGGCTTGCAGCAAGTCGCAGCAGAAAATGTATGAAATATGGGGGCTAAAGCCCGCACTCCTATTGGGTGGTCACGGCTAAGGAAGTGTCGGTGTCGTGTCTATTCCCAGAATGTTCTGCCAAGAGGTTCCTTTGCCCCTACGGCTTGATCGTCACCCGATAGAACCGCGCGAAAGAATCGCTGATCGAGGCTGAGAAGGTGGCCACCTCACCAGTGGCCGTGACCGGCGGCTCAACGTTGGTCCACTCCGTATCGCTCCAACTGTTCTTGAATTGCACTTGATAGGTGCGGCCTGTTTGCCCAGTCCAGGCAAAGGAGAACTTGCCATCCGCCGACACGCTCGCACCGGTCACGCGAATCTCCCGTTGCACCGCCGACACGCTCACGTTGAAGATTTTGCTGTCACTCAACACGGGCGTGCCGTCGTCCGTGGCTGTGATGCCGATGGGATGACTCATGCCGCCCTGTGCTTCGGTCGGTGTCCATGTGAACGCTCCTGCTGGAGTGATCTTCACCCCGTCGGGTGATCCGGGATTCAGCGTGAAGATCAGCGTGTTCGCCGGAAGATCGGCATCCGTGGCTGTAGCTGTGAACGTGAGTTCGCGGCCAACTTCAACCGCCTGATCGCTAACGCCTGCCAACTTCGGCGCAAGGTTCACTTCGTTGACTGTGACGTTGAAAGTCTGCTCGGTCGAAAGCGGCGGTGTCCCGTCGTCCGTCACGCGCAAAGTGCCGGCATACTTCCCCGGCCCCTGCGCCTCGGTCGGCGTCCAACGGAAGGCACCGGTGATTGGATCGATCGTCGCGCCTTCGAGAATGGCCGGCGCGGATGGCTGGTTAAGCAGATCACGCGAACTCCGCTTTGGAGCGCCGGTTTCCAAACCGGCCCCAGATGCCGAATTAGGATTCGGCGCTCCAACACTTGCGACCACCACGGCGCTTCCTCCGACCAAACGGAACGTCAGCTTCTGCGCGGGCAGATCGGCGTCCGTGGCAGTGGCAGCGAACGTGAGTTCGCTCAGTTCATCCACCGTTTGGTCAGGAATGGCGGACATCACAGGCGGCGTGTTCGATTCATTGACCGCAATCGTGAATGCTCTGGTGTCACTCAAGGGTGGTGTGCCGTTATCGGTGACATTGACTGTTACCGGATAAACTCCCGGCTTATGAGTTTTGCCCGGTGTCCATCGAATCACGCCCGTCGCGGCGTCGATGCTCAAACCTTCAGGCACCCCCGCTCCGAGACTGAACGTGAGAGTGTTCGCCGGAAGATCAGTGTCCACCACACTCGGCTTCACCACCAACTCCTGCCCTTGCACCACGCTTTGATTTGCGATGTCGGAGACCACCGGCGCGCTGTTCACATCCCTGACGGTCACGGTGAACGTCTTCGACACATTCGCTGGCGGCGTGGCATCGTCGGTGACCCTGACGAGGATGGGATAGTCCTTTGGCCCTTGCGCTTCCGTTGGCGTCCAATGAAAGACGCCAGTTGCTGCGTCGATGCTCGTTCCAGCGGGCGCGGCGTTTCCGAGACTGAACGTCAGCTTGTTCAGCGGCAGATCGGCATCGGTGGCCACCACCGGGAACGTCAGTTCGCGAAGTTCCTCGGTGGTCTGAGCACTAATTTCCACCAGACTCGGTGGCGTGTTCGCTTCTCGGACTGTGATGGTCAGGCTCTTGATGTCACTCAGCGGCGGCGTGCCGCTATCAGTGACTTTGACACTGATGGAATAGCTGCCCGGCCCTTGCGCCTCCGTCGGCGTCCAAGTGAAGACGCCCGCGCTCGAGTGAAGGTCAGTCCCTTCTGGAGCGCCAGCTTCCAAAGTGAAAGTGAACGTCTGAGCCGGCGGGTCTGGGTCCATCGCCGAAACCAGGAACGACAACCTCGAACCTTCTGCGACGCTCTTGTCGCCGATGGCACTGACCGTCGGCGCGGAATTCGCGGTATTGATCGTTGTTACCGCCGACGCCCGGTTGTAGTTGGACACATCGGAGGGAATGAAGAGAACTGAAAGCGGCTGGCTGGAGCCTCTGGGCACTGTCGTCCCGGCAGGCGGATCGTAGTGGAATACGCCGGGTACGCTGGCGGTCGCGTTGAGTTGTGCAGATCCCAAAGGCGATCCCGCCGTGATGTCGGCAGGGCTCGGCCAAATAATCGTCGGCGTGGCCTTGAACACCTCGATCTCGCGCTTCTCGGTGATGGCCGCTAGGCCGCTGGGTGCGGTGGGAGCGAACGTCGCCGTGAGCGTGTGGCGGCCTGTAGGCAGCACGGTGCCGGCCGGTGGGGAGAAAGTGAAGTTGCCTGGAACACTGGCAATCGCGTTCAAGTGAGCGCCGGCAAGCGGTGTTCCATAGGCGTTGTCGGCGGGTGTGGGCCAGGTGATCGTGGGTCGATTGAGAATCCACGCCACCGTTTCGCCCGAGGCCAGCGTCAACTCATCGCTCGCCCGGCCGGGAAAGCGCTCTTCGGTGCGACCTTCGGCGGCGAGGCGCAGGCGCGTGATCTCGCCATCGCGGTAATACGGCGTGAGATCGGCGCGGACGCGCGCGGGGGCTTCGGAGAGATTGAGCGCGAGGACGAGTGTCCCGTTCTTGCCTTCGCGCGCGGTGGTGACGACCTCGCCACCAAGGTCGATGGCGTGAACGCGGCGTTGCAGCAGCACCGGCTCAAGCTGCCCGATGAAATTGTAGGCCTTGCTCATCGCATCCCAGCGATCCGTGCCGACGGTGAAGGAGTCAGCCCCGGTTTGGAGGTCGTCTCTGCCGACGGGTGCTTTCGCGCGTTCGTCCTTCCAAGATTTCGAGTCGTAACTGTAGATTCGGACTCCAGCCATGCCTGAGATTGCGGCGTAAACGATCTGATCCAAAACAACCTTCGGCCTGGTGATCCCATTGCCATGTGGCTTGTCTTGACCGAGCACAAACTCTTCTCCAGGTCCGAGCTTCGTGTAAAACGCGCCGCCGTTTCCCACAAGCGCGAGCTGGGGTTTGTCTCGCTGAACGTACGCCTGACGAGGATACAAGACATTCTCGCCCATGTTCCGGCGGACTTGAGGAAGCGAGAATCCGCCGAGGAAATAGGCGCCGCGGAGGTCGAGGATGAGCGCCCAATAATGTGTCGCATAGTCGGCAAACTCAGGACTTCCCATCCAGGCACGGACGCTCTCAGGAGTGGTTCCGCCCGCGTTGGGCCAGGTGATCGGAGGGCGATTGGATACGCTGTTCATGATCGCCATCAAGCGGATGAACGCATCGTCTCCGAGCGCAAGCTCTCTTCCAAAGGCCTGGATGCCGTTCCATCGGCCATCGGTTGGCTTCGGGTCACCACCCCAGAGAAAGTTGACCTCATCCACCATTTCGATGCCAATCACGATACCGCTGTCGCGGGCTTGGGAAAGTGCATGGCGAAGACTCTCCGGGCCATAGGCGCTATTGATGCTCCAATCCAGTTCGTAAGGCAGGCGGCAGATATCGTCGCCGGTGAGCAGCAAACTAAACCCGCTTGCCTTGGCGGTTCGCTCAAGCTGGCTCCACCCGCGATCCGCGCCGACTCGCCATGAAGCAAAATCAGGCTGCTGGCTCCAAGGGCCTGCGAAAAAGCCGGCGTTTAGCACGTTAACACCGGCTCGTTTCGCGAGATCGGCTAGGCCTGGTGTCGATTCCAATTCCTGCGGGTTGAGCACGAACATGGTGCGGACGAACAAGGAGTGAGTTGGGTCGTATTCCATGAGAATCTCCCCGTTCCTGGCGAAGTGCGGAAGCCCTGACGGCCCTCCCACGAATACCCGTGTTTCCGCACTTCGGTCGCCCGTCATTGCTTTGAGAATTGTGATGCCTGGCGCGACACCGGTCACCGCTCCAGTCGAGCTTACGATTGCAATGGATGGATCGTCGCTTGCGAACACAATGCCCGCAGTCACCGCTTCCTCGCTACCGTCGCTGAATTTGAGTTGAGCTGAGAGCGCTCCAGTTTCTCCTACGGCGAGATGCAGCTCGTGCCAGTTCGGTCTCAAATCCACGGGCGCACGGAAGTTCTCGACTGTGATCCACCGCTGTTCGATCCCAACGAGGTCTCCATAATCCGGATACGCCCATGCGGACACTACGAGTTCGTGAGGGCCGTTCGCAAGCTTGGTTGTGTCCAATGGCACTGTCGCCGTTGGGGAATCCCACACCGCGTTATAGTGACGGCCATCGACAAAGAATACAAACACGCCGATACCGCAGTTGCCGGACGCCATCCGCTCCGCAGAACAACCGCGCTCCTCCATGACGGCAACCTCCGTAGCATTAGCGGCGGGACGTCTCGCGGTCGCTGACCAAGCGACCACCCCGCTCAAAATTCCCGATGAACTCGGCTCGGATACTGCAAGCGATCCATTCCCTGGCGGGGAGTAGGTGTACTTGGTCGTCCGCCGGTTGTCTGCGCGCAGGCGAAATGAGGTCTCGGTCGCCGCACCTTCAGGATCGCGGACGGACAGTGTGATCTTAGCAAATCCCGCGTCGTCTGCACGCGGCGTGAGCGTCAGAGTTCGCTCTCTGCCCGCTCCCCCCACTACCATGGATCCTGGAGGCATTAGGCAGCCGTTCGACGAAGCTATGGTGACCCGCAAGTCGGCGGCAACGCTGTCCTCATCCTCAACCTGAAATGCCAGGACCAGAGGTAGCCCCGCCTCCGTGGTCTGGTCCGGCACGTAACCAATTGCTGGAGGCTGGTTCGTCCCGGGCAGGAGCTGGCCGCGAAGCTCGCCTTTGGGATATGCTGTCGTACGGATCTCGACGTACCACAGACCGTTGACCAGCTCACTCAACTCGGCACTGGCGCATGTTAGGTTCCCGGTCAGCGTACCCGAGACGCCACCGGCTCCATCCCCTTTGAGCGCGATAAGTACCGGACCATCCGCATCGGGTTGGGCCGGTCCACGCAGATAAGCGGCCAGCAATGGGGAACTCAGGCCTTCGTACGTGACTTCACAGGATAGGATATTGTCGATGAGCTTGCCTTTCACGGAACCCGAACCGGTTGATGGATTCGGAGGATTCACGCCCGCACCTGTGAGAGTGGCGCGAAATGGTGTGTCGCGGGACACTGCGGAGACGGAGCGTTCGGCGAAGCGGATCTTGGCAACGAATCCATTAACATCCGCTGGCGCTTCGGATTGCGTGGCGCGGGCGGTGGGGAAATTCGTGGACTGAGTGACCCCACCAACCCAGAGGTCTCCCCAAGGGTCTGTGCCGATTGTCTGTCCGCCGTCGTTCCCAGAGCCTCCCAAGTAGGACGAGAACCGGGGAACCAGCCGGTTGGCATCGAAGCCAACGACAAACGCATCTCCGATGTAAACACCGTCGGGTCCACCGGAGGGAATACTGAGGGAGTTAGTCAACGTGAGTCTGCCCGGTCGTATCATTCCCGTGACGTAAACATGACCGGAGAGATCGAGTGCTACGCTCGTTTCACCCCATCCCTGCCGTCGCAAAGCCCCGCCGTTGCTGACAAGACTGGAAATCGGAAGCGCATTTCCAGCGGAACTCACCTTGGCGAGGAATATTTCGTCATCGCAGCCGCAAAGAAATCCCGGACGCAGCGTCAGAGGGAAGTTTGCTGATCCCGTAACACCTGAAACAAATACATCGCCATTTGCTGCGACGGCGATCCCACTGCCCGTGTCATTCTTATCTCCACCAAGAAATGTGGACCACAGAAGCGTGCCGGACGGCCCCAGCTTTGTAACGAAGGCGTCTCCATCGAGAAGTGGAACTGGCTGACCACCTCCGAACGCTGGCTGGAGCGGTTTCAACAGAGGAAAGTCTAGGGAAGCTGTGTATCCCGTAACGTAAACGCTGCCGTCCGGAGCTGTAGCGATGGCGTATGCTTCGTCCACGTTACTTCCGCCCAAGAAAGTCGAATAGATGAGTTGTGAATTCCGTGTGTCGATCTTCGCTACGAAGGCTTCGCCAGTGTAGCCGTTGGGCGCAGGTCCGGCTCCAGCAAAGTTCGGTTGCGCGGCGTTGACGATTGGAAAATCAGTAGAGGCCGTCTGTCCAGCGACAATCGTATTCCCCTGTGGATCGACTGACACCGCAAGCGCGCGCTCGCGGCCAGTGCCACCGAGCCGCGTCGCGAACAGGATTCGACTGCCGGCGGCGTCGAGCTTGATGACAATGGCGTCGTGACCGTCAGTAGGGGGCAGATTGAGTGGATTCACCAAAGGAAACCCAGGAGCTTCCTCTACGTTTCCGGCGAGATGGATGTTGCATTCTTGATCTACAGCGATGCCCAGCCGGAGTCGCTGCCGGATGGTCCTATGTCTCCGAGAAAGGTGGCGAATACGAGATTTCCTTCGGTGTCGTACTTCCTGACGAAAATGTCCCGCGCTCCGGCGAACGTCGGATCAAGCGCCGCTTTGGTGGACAGTTCCGGCGAGAAAGTCACGCCGGTTACGTAAGCATTTCCGAACTGATCGACAGCGATGGCGTTCACCGCATCACCCGCCGAGCCTCCGATGTAGGAGGAAAACTCGAGCACAGGCGCGGCGGACGCGGCGACCATCGAGGCGATTCCGAATGACAGGAGGTGGATGAGGAGGTTTCGGAGTTTGGTTTTCATAGGAGCAACCTGAGTGGGCGTACGCATTTCAGCAATGGAGCGGTGGCATTCAGGAGGAACAGCGCTTGAGCCAACAGCGCGAACGCAAGCGTGGGCCGGAACAGAGCCGTGATGGTCCCAGTTGATGGTTTCATGGTGGGTTGGGCTTACTTGAGTGCCCAAGAAGACAAGGCGCAGTGAGAGTGTCAAGTCTTGCGTCCCGGGGAATCATGAGCGCACGCCGCTTCGCATCGAGCGTTGAGGGGAATGGCTTGCGCGACCCGGTAGAATCGGTACTTTACGAACAATGATTGTGACGGCGACAGAACTGGCCAACGACAGCAATCGTGTCCTGGACCGCGTGATTGAGGGCGGCGAAATCGTGGAGGTGCAGCGCCATGGCCACACCGTGGCCGAAATCCGGCCCAAGATCGGTGCCAGCCGTTCGGAGGCGCTGCGTTTGCTGCGCGGACGTGGTTTTACCGAGTCGGACAGCCGGCAATTGCAAGCCGCGATGGACGCTGCTGCTGGCGTCATTGGTTATGCCGGTCGCGATTGACACCAGCGTTCTGATTTCTGCCGAAAAGCAAGGGAACTTTGACACGCTCTTGCCTGAAGGCGAGGAGGGGCCTTACTACATTCCGCCGCTGGCAGCCGCTGAATTTCTCGTTGGCACGCACACTCCCGTGCGACCCGATTTGCGTCAGCGAGCCGCACAGCTTTACCAGAGCCGCTTTCGTTCGTTGGTCTCCAGCTTCACCGAAGCGGACGCGGCGCAATTGGCGGCGTTGATTGCCGAACTCAAGAGCAAGGGACAGCAAATGAAGTTTTTCGACGCGGGGATCGCGGCCACCGTGTTGGCACGCGGCGACAAGCTCTTGGTGTTGGACAGCGACTTCGACCGGCTCAAAGACCGCATCGAACTGTTGCGCCCGTCAGAAGATCCGTCCGTCTGACTCCAGTATTCCGAGCGTAGGATTTCGTTGTGGCGGGTCGCCGTTGTCCCTCACTGAAAAACTCAGCGTGACAGCGCTCGAATCATCACTCGTTATGACCACCAGGTCGTACTCAAGTTGCCGGCGATTGCTGCGGGTAGATCAGATCGACGCCGAGGTGAACCTTCCCGTACTTCAGGTGGGCATACGTACCGACGTTCGTTCGCCACTTGGCTGGATCATTGCTATTAAGCGGCCACATCGGATGCCTCAAACAGAAGCGCTATTTCTTCGGCTCTTCCTTCTGGGCCGGCTTGGACTCGGAATCGTTGAAGATGTCGCGGATGGTTTTCAACGGTTGGAATGGAGCAAAAAGGAACCTTGGAATGTAAACCGGCTGGCTCTTCGGTTTCGCGAGAGTCCCGGTGATCTGGTACTCGAACACCTTTGTGATGGGCCACAGGGCGAGGCTCACGACACGTCCCACGCCCCAGACATCACGCAGGATTTCGGCCTGCATGCGCGCATCCACGTTGCCTGACATATCGACTTTGCCATCGTACTGCAGCCGCAACGCTCGTGACCGCACCTCGAGGTCGCTTGTGTGAACGATGCTCCGCTCCACCAGGAAAGTGGCCGTGGCCGCGCCGGCGGTGCTGTCCCCGATGTTCGGAACGATCTTGTTGAGCATCGGAGACAGGAATCCGAAGATCGGAATGCTCATCAGGAAACCGTCACGAACGCGCGCGTCACCAGAGCCCTGCCAGCTTTCCCAGTCATCCGAATTCGCGCTGGTGATCGACAACTGGCCGCTCACGACTCCGCTGAGTTGATTGGTGCTTGGCAGCAGATCGGCGAGCATCAACTTTAGATCGGCATCGGTGACGTAAGCGCGAAAATTGAAATCCGTTCCCACCGGAGCCGTAAAATCAAAGTGTCCGGACCAATCCAGCCGGCCTTTGTAAAAGCTGGCAACGACATTGGTCACCAGCAACGTGTCAGCACGCCAATGGAGATCCGCAGTCACCTGGGGAAGATTGAAGCGCCAGTAACTGAAGTCCTTCCCTTCGAGCTTGAAATGGAGATCCGCCTTCTCGGTGTCGAAGGTGGGAATCACTCCGTTGACGCGCGCGGTCGGCGGAGTGGCGAATCGATAAGGCTGGAGTGCTTCACGAGTCTTCGGTCCGATGACACGGGTGACCAGGTCCGGATCCATCGTGCTGACCGCGTTGGTCACAAAAATCACCTGCTCCTTGATGTCGAAACGCGCGGCGGGCGCGACAATTTCCTGATCCTTTTGCCGGATCAACACATCACGAAACTGGATCACGCGGTTGGTGAATCCGAGGGATGCCTGAAGCAGATCACACGTCTCGCCCTTGAAAGTCAGGTTTGTAGCGTTGACCTGCGCGCGAAATCCAACTGATTCAGGATTCTTCCATTGCCCCCAAATGTCACCGCTGATCTTAGGCGCGTTTGAGAAGGTCAGCATGTTAAGCACTCTTAACTGGGATGCTTCCAACGCGGGTGCCAGCGCCCTGGGATCAATGGTGCTTTCCAGTCCCCAGTGGTACTGCTCCGTCGGCATGTGCCACAGGTAGGCGATTGTCGCGCCGCCTTCGGGACGCGTGACGGTCAGGTCGGGCAGGTTCCATGTTTCATTGGTGAAGATGAAAGTGGTCCGCGCGGTGGATACGCCGATTCCCCGGAAACTTCCGGCGCCGGCCTGCATTTTGCCGGACAGCTTGACGGTGCTGCGGACTTCACCGCGCCAGTCTGGCTGGGAATTCGTCCACGACGGAAGAATGACACTTCCCTCGGCGCTCACGAGCGGCGGGTTGGTCCAGCCAAATTGCCCCAGCCATTTGCGTGAGAGTGGCGGCAGCAGCGGTGCGACGCGTTGAGCGTCGAAATCGAACTTGAGTTTTCCACTCGTCAAGCGTGTAGCCACGTCGAGTTTTGCGGCTGCGGCCAGCTCGCCCCCGTAGAGCGCTGCATGGAGGTGGTGAAGTTCAAGGTGCGGCGCTCTCCACAGTCCAGAGCAGTCGAGAGACTCAAGCTGAAGCTCGGGCGATCTGAGGTTTTGCAATTTGCACTCCCAGTCCAAAGCCAGATTGTCGATCAACGACCAGGCACCCCAATCAGCGCCTCCAGGTCCGCGGGCGCTCAAATTCGGAGAGGCGACACGACCAGTGAGAAAAATTCCAGCGGTGCGTCCCCATTTTGTCGCAAGGTCCAGGCCCGTCAGCCGCCAGGAGCCATCGATGGCGTTGAAGTTGGTGAGTGAATGAGAGACATCCGCCGAGAGGCGGTTGGTTCGCAACTCCACCCAGCGCGAATGGAGCGCGTCGGCATTCAATTCCAGAGTTGTCTGTAGAGGCGTGTCGTAATTCTGAACATTGCGGAGCGTGGCCGACGTGAGGTGAACATTTGTGGCGCTCACCCAGCGGGTCTCCGCATTGGTCGTGCGCCAGTCCAAATTGGCGGCGAGCACGATTTGATTCGTCCAGATCAGCCGGGCTTGCAGAGCGAGCGCATTACCGGCGAGATGCCATTCGCGATCCGCGGTGATCACATCGCCGATGTTCAGGTCAACTTTGGCCACCACGATGCCAGGGGCGTTCGTGGCGGGGGTGATCCGGGCACCGAGCTTCAGATCGGAGATCTGCCCCCAAGGGGTGTCCGCCGAGTCAGTTTGGACACGAAGGCGCGCCTCGAACGTTGAAGGAGCAAGGACGTCACCTTCGACCGCCAGTGTCAGGACGGAATTAGTCGGCAATTGCACACGCTGCAATCGCGCTGCCCAGATGTTGATGGGTTTCTTCCAATCAAGGGGAGCGGCGACTGATCCTGTTGATGTGGCGCGGGCCGCACTCAGTGAAGAGGCGTTCGTGATCGATGCCGTTAAATGAAGCCGTGTGCCGAGGAAGCGACTGTCAAAGTGATCAAGCGCCCATCGATCCCCATCCAGAAACTTCAACGTGGTGGAGATCTCGTCAATCGAGAGGAAGGACACGGGTCCATTGGTGGAAGGTATCGGCCAGAGAAGCCGCGCCTCCTGCAAACCGAGCGACTCGATACGAAGCTTCCAGTTTCGCAGCGCGACCGGATCCAGCCGGAGCTGAGCGTCCCGGATCATTACTTTCGGACCGTTGGTCTGCCCTGTTTCGCCGATCAACAAATCGCGAGTCGAGAGCTCATTGAGTCCACGCAAGCGCAGCTTGCCGAGCTGGATGTCAAGTCCGCGGGCGCGAAGTTCAGCCTCGATGCGCTGCTTGATGAAATCCGGAAGGCCTGACCTGTTCAGGTACAGAACGCCGATGATCACGGAAAGAAAGCACAGCAGAACCAGGATGCGGCACCAACGAAAGGCGATGCGGCATCTGCTCCAGAAAGTCCTGGGCTTGGGTTCGGCCATCTAGGGATTGGACGCCGGCGGGTCCGGAATGCTCAGGTAATTCGCGATGCCGAAGTAAACCTCCCGCGGAAACTCGAACACCACCAGCGCGCCGCCGTCGAGCGCACTTCCGCCGTAAATGTGGCCTGAAGGAGATATTTTTCCAAACTGGATGGAGAACGTCCTCACGGCCTGGCCGGGAGTCTGCACTTCAACGGTCAGCCTGTGGTCGAGATTGAAATAGCGAAGTTGATCTTCACCGCGAGTGACCCAGTTGACAGCCTTGGCCCGGCTCAACCGATGAATGGTCTCCGTGATCGCCGTACTGAGCACTTCATCCGGCGACCAGCCATGCACCGGGTCGAGAGTCAGTTTGCGTGTCTTTCCACGCTGGGTGATGGTCACCGAGGTCAGTTGGCGGGCATCGAAATCGAAGAGCTGCCGGTCGCGCAACTGGTAGCCCGCCTTCGGCAGACGATGCACATCGCCCAACGCCACCGAATAGACGGACTTCTCATCCGACCGGCGCGCGAAGACGCGATCCAGCCGGTTGCTGATGGCCCTGCTGAAGTCGAGTTGAGCCAGAAGCTGGTTGGTGGCTCCCACGGCGTTGGTCACGCTGGTGCGGAAGGAGTACTGCCGCGCTGAAGCTTCCAGGCCATACGGCGCCAGATCAGCGACGACATCCGCTTCAAAATCCGCGATCTCCAGATGTTGAACATCATCAAACATGCGTTGCACCAGCTCCGGATCAGCTCGAATTGGAGCGGGGCCGGCAATCTGCCATGCTCCATCGGACGCGCGGATGAGGGAAAACCGCTCCTCGGCGCGGATGTCAACGCGGTCGATGTTCGTAACGCCGGTGAGGGAAAGGAGCGTGTGATCCCGGTAAAATGCGTGAGGCTGCGCGAGGAGTTCCACCAGCCCCTGGCGTTGAACGAGGAACACACTGGGCTGGGCTGGGCGCCGGGCATAAACGAGCGCGGGCTCATTGGTCGGGCTGCGCCCGAATTGGATTTGGAACACGTCATTGCTGCCGCGCGCCAGAGCCAGTTGCACCTCGGGCGACTGAAGTCCGAACGCATCGAGATCCGCTCTCGCATCATCCGTCACCCATTTGCTCACGCGGGATCCTCCCAACTGCTGAATGAGATACTGGATCCGCAAGGCATCGGCCCGGGCGTCCATCGGGCGAACCAGCCTCCACGACAGACTCGCGGCATCCAGTTGCAAATCCACCGAAATGCGCCCCATGTTGGTCACGATGAGCCGGTCGAAGACGGGGTTATCCGGGGACAACAACGCCGGGTCGCGCCAGTCCACAAAGGTGGACGGCAACGCGGCGAGGATCTTTCCATCTGTGATGAACAAGTCCGGGTTGCCAACAATCTGCGCATAAATCTGGTCACCCACGAGCGTCTTGTTTCCGAGGTTCAATGTCTGGCGTCCCTGGCTGGTGATGATCGTGATTGAGGCGCGCGGTGGCGAGACGCCAAACGCAGCGCCACGACCGGGTTGGGTTGCAATGTCCCTCGCCGAGATTGATGTCGTCCTTCTGGCACTGCCTAGTGTTTCGATCAGTCCATCCACGCTCGCTGCCAGGGCTGGATAGGCCGGCGAGGCGAGTTGCCAGCGGTTGGCCACGCGGTCGGCATGAATGATCTGGTTCGTGCGGGTGATCTCAATGGCCGTGATCTGAGCCGGATTGAAATCGACGAGCGGCGGCGGAAGGCTGGCGGCTGTTTCGGAACGGTTCGCGCGCCGTTCGACAAAGAAAATGAACGCACCCAACGTCAGCGCGGCGCTCAACAACCACCATGTGCTTCGGAAGCTCATTTATCTTTCATCAATTCTAGCTTCTGCGGCGCAGCCACACGATCCAGCCGAAGAACATCACGGCTCCAGGCGCGACACCGAGCAACATCCATTGGGCGGTAAACATGTCCCGCTCACTCATGCTGAGGCGATATTCTTCGATTCCGCGAGGGCCGATTCCTTCCAGCAACGCTTCGCGGCTCAGAAGCCAGTTGACAGTATTCCTGGCGAAATCGCGGTTCGCTTCGAAATCAATGACTCCATTCAGGAGAAAGAAAGAATCTCCAACGACCACCATCCGGGTATTACCGCGGTCCGAACTGATCCCCTGAATGGTGCCTTTCTCCACCGCGGCTGCCAGTGAGATGGCCTGTCCGGACTTGTCCACCTGCGGGCGTTCACCGACCCGGACGGCTGAAACCTTCCCGCTGGACAGTAGGAGCTCCGTGACCTTGGGGGCGTCCGCGCCGGCCGCTCCGGTCGTATGGGCCGTCACAGAACGCGGGGAAACCAGCTCAACCCGGGACCTGCGAAGCGGAGCGACAATTGGATGCGGACCAAAATCACCGACGAGCAACTCACCGCCGGTTCCCGCGCGGGCATTCGACTTGTCGAGTACGACATTTTGTCCGACATCCAGCCCCCAGTTGAGCAGCATCCGGGGGAGCCCCGTGCGATCCAGACCCGTTTTGGAATCGAGCGCTCCGTAGTTTGCCAGGAACAGGGCGCGGCCTCCCTGGTTAAGATACTTGTCCAGCTTCTCCAGCTCGGTGCTTGAAATCCGCGTTGACGCACCCGCCACGATCAGAAGTTCGCAGTCAGCCGGCACCTCGGACTGCGCGAGCGAGAGAAGGCCCAGCTTCAGATTGCTGTCCTGCAAAATCCGCGCAAACTTGGCGTAGCCTGTGGTCGTCTTATCCTCGGCTGGATCGTGCTCGCCGTGGCCCTGCAGGAAATAAGCCGTCATGGGCCGGGGATCGCTGACCGCAAAGATTGCAGCGGAGAAAAGTTGTTCTCCCTTGAAGCCGGTTCGTTTGACTTCCTTCCCGCTCAGGATCGCCTGGGTCGGATTGTCATAAATGGAAAGTTCGCTCTCATGCACAATCTTGGTGCGCCCACCGGCCGCAAAGACGATTCGATCCGTATCGGCTGAAGGGTCGAGCTTGAGGTCGGCAAGCGCCTGCCTGGCGCGGCCGGGAAATCGTTCATAGTCCACCTGCTCCACCTCGATCTGGGAGGAGCGCAAGGCATATTGATTGAGCAGTGAAGTCACCGGACCGAAGAGCGGGTTGCGATGATTGAAGAAGACAACGACCTGCACCTTGTTGGTCAGTGACTGAAGGAGTCGGATGGTGACGGGCGAAAGCTGCTGCTTGGAACCTCCCGGGCGCTCGAAGCGGATGAAGTGCCGGGCGGAAAGATAATTGCCCATCACCACGAGCGCGATGATCGCTCCGATGGACAACAGCACCTGGAAGCCGATGCTCCAGCGGCGCTTGGTGGAAAAACTGGGTGTGTCCGGATCAATCATCGGTCATCTCCAACGGCGGCTCTGCACGACTTTGAGGGTGAGAAACAGGAAGAGCACGGTGAGGCTCGGATAGAGCACAAGCGGCCTGGTATCGATCACGCCGCGCGCGAAATTCTCCATGTGCTCCGTCATGGCGATGTATTCGAAAAACCTGCCCGACAGACTCGAACCTGCCTCGGACATGAACGAGCGCAGGCTCAGGACAAACAGGGCCAGTCCCAAGGCGTAACTGATGATCGCGGCAACAATCTGGCTGTTCGTCAGCGCCGAGGCAAAACACCCGAGGGCCATGTAAAGCGCACCAATCAGCAACAGCCCGAGGAACGTGCTCCCAAGGACATACGGATCGAAGACAAAACCGCCGGTCGCGAACCGCTGAACGATGAGGATGTATCCGAGAAACGGCAGCCAGGTGAGTATGTAAAACACCAGAGCACCCGTGAACTTGCTCATCACCACGGCAAGATCGCCGACTGGCGCCGTCATCAGCGTCTCGTAGGTGCCCGAGAATCGTTCCAGCGCGAAGGTTCGCATGGTCATCACCGGCGCGGTGAGCAGAAGAATGATCCAGAAATAGAACGTAACGAAAAATATCTCGGTTATCGGAGCGTCGGTGGGGGCGGCATTGAGCTTCGTCAGCACTTCCACAAACGACAAACCGAGCAGCAGCAGCACAGCCGCAATGATGATGTAACCAGTCAGTGACGCGAAGTATCCACCGAGTTCCCTGCGGACGAGTGTGAAGTACACTTGCATCAGACTCTCTCCTCCTTCTCCCGCCGGATCACCTGGACAAAAATATCCTCCAGGCTCGCCTGGCTGCGGCTCAATTCGCGAAGCGTCCATCCCCGATCCCGCGCCTCTGAGTAAACCAAGGATCTAAGATCCTCACCGTTGGCCGCCCGCAGCGTGCAGCGGAAGTATTCGCCGTCGGCGGGAGCCACATCAAAGGTGTCCACCGCCTCCATTTCGCGCCAGCACGCGACGAGCTCCTCCCGCGAGGCGGCGATCTCGGCAACCACCTGACCGCTGCCGTTGATCTGGTGCTGCAAATTCTCCCGCGTGTCCGACGCAAGCACCCGCCCTTCGTGCAGGATGATGATTCGCGAGCAGGTCAGCTCCACTTCGGGAAGCATGTGGGTTGAAAGCAGAATCGTGTGGTGACGTCCGAGATCCTTGATCAACTGCCGCACGGAACGAATCTGATTCGGATCCAGTCCCACCGTTGGTTCATCGAGAATGATCAACTCCGGTTCGTGAACCAGTGCGTCGGCAAGCCCGACACGCTGACGGTAGCCCTTGGACAATTGCCCGACGATCTTCCGGCTCACATGCGTGAGACCACATTGTTCCATGGCAACTCCCACCCGATCACGACTCCTGACGAAGCTCAGTCCTTTCAATCGGGCGCGGAATTTCAGGTACTCCTTCACACGCATGTCCAGATGCAGCGGATTATTCTCTGGCATATAGCCAATCCGGCGGCGCACCTCGTCTGATTCATGAAAAACGTCAAATCCTGCCACGCGCACCGTGCCGGTTGTCGCCGTCATGAAACACGAGAGAATGCGCAGGATGGTGCTCTTTCCCGCGCCGTTCGGGCCCAGAAGTCCGACGATTTCGCCACGACCCACTGCAAATGAAACATCCGCCACCGCCGTATGGCCGGGGTAGCGTTTCGTGAGGTTGGAAACCTCGATCATGATGTCATCACTCATGGTTCGCGCGTGGTGCAGTTTGGCACGGGACCGCCAGCTTCCACCATCAAAATCACCGCAACACCACTTCGGTCGTCGCCTGGTATAGCTCGATCAACCGGCCGCGTGGTCGCGGTACGATCAGGCTCAATTCCGCGCGCGAGCCGCGCTTCTTGCCGTAGATCACCTTCGCCGCTTGAACCAGGTCGCCAGGGATCTGGCCGTCGATGGCTTGAATGATGTAACCTCGTTTCAGTTCCGCCGCCTCCGCCGGGCCTCCGCGCTCGACACCCGTGATGACCAGCGCCTCGCGCTGGCCGAGACCAAACTCGCGCGCGAGATCCTCATCGAGCACCTGGACTGTCGCCCCCAGCTTTTGCCGGATGAGATTCGGGGTGAAGAACTCCTTTTCTGGAACCAGTTGAATGTTCACGTCACGGCGATCATTGCCGCGTTGTGTGGTCAATTCGATCTGGCGCTGGCCGCTGGCGATGAGCTCGCGATTCAGCTCAACGAGGTTTCGTGGAGTGCGCTCGTTGACACGGAGAACTCGATCTCCGGCGCGCAAGCCGGCCTTTTCCGCTGGGCTACCCTGCTGGACAGAGGCGATGCTGATGTTCGCGCCGTTGCCTTGAAACTTCGCTCCAAGCCACAGCGACCTGACCGCCTCGGGCGTGAAGATTTCCGACATGGCCTCGGAAACCCGTTTTATGGGGATGGCGAACCCGATGCCCTGTGCGTCGCGGAAGATGGCGACATTCAAGCCGATCAATTCCCCATGCAGGTTTACCAAAGGCCCGCCGCTGTTGCCGGGATTGATCGCGGCATCGGTTTGAAGCCAGTCCTGGAGATCGAGAGGCATATTCTCCACCGGGGGCCGGCGCGAGCGTGAACTGAGGATGCCCCTGCTGACCGAGATGCCGAGACCGAACGGGTTGCCCAGGGCAATCACCGTTTCGCCCAGCAACAAGTCGTCGTCCGCGGCAAATCGGACAGCTTTGAAGGATTCGTTGCCTTTGGGGATGATCTTGAGCAGGGCGACATCACTGCGGGAGGTGCCGCTCATCAGCCGCGCCTCGCGCTCCCGGCCATCCGCGAGCGTCACGGTAATGCGGTTGGCGCGACGCACGACATGGAAGTTGGTGAGGATGTAACCAGTGTCATCAATGATGACGCCTGAGCCGAGGCTCTTCGGCTCGTCCCGGCGATAGTAGCGCCCAAAGAAATCCCGGAAGACCTGATCCAATGGATCGCTGCCCTCCACCAACACCTCCGTGCCGATGTTCACGACGCTCGGAATCACCGTCTCCACGGCGCGTACCACGGCGTCACGCCGAACATCCGGTTCCGCGGCGCGCGCCGTGGGGAAGTGTTGCCCATTGAGCAACACAACGAGTGCAATGGAAGCAGCCATCCGGAGGAGCGGGCGTTGTAAGCGCGACCATGCATCCTCAAGTTTCATTTCGTGAAAGGTGAACCTACCAGAACCAGCGTGTTTCATGTGATCGAGTTCAGTCATGCATTGTTGCTTCGAAACCTCAGCCATCCCACGGGATCAGGATGGGAGAAGCCATGAGTTGGCGCGCAGGGACTTTCCGGCCACACGACAGGGATGAAAAAGACATTCCGTCGCACGCCAACCCGTTCGAGCTTCACCGTCCTTCGCCAACTCTGCAATTTGATTCCCACGCACCTGATCTCCGGCAGTGCATCCACAAGTTGTGGGTGAACTTGGCTGTCGGTCAGGAGCGCGGTTGTGTGCGCAGCACCAGCCGCAGCAGGTTTGGCGTGAGGGCGAGCCACCAATATTGCTGCGACTGGCTTTCAGCACAGTCGCGCTCCACAGGAAACCTGTGGATTCACTGATCATTTCCTTGAATTGCCTTGATTCTGGACATG
This sequence comes from Verrucomicrobiales bacterium, assembly GCA_005777315.1. Taxonomy (GTDB): domain Bacteria; phylum Verrucomicrobiota; class Verrucomicrobiia; order Limisphaerales; family F1-12-MAGs170; genus F1-120-MAGs170. The sequence continues at coordinate 4,624 of SXMN01000076.1, read as the reverse complement.
AATTCTAGTTTATAGACACACGCCGAACAGGGGATTGCGTTAGTCCTACATGTGAAGCTCGGAAGCGTCACACCGTTCGGCTGAAAGCGTTCGAATTGTAAACTTCGGAAACCACAGCCATGTGCAACCGTTGCGACTGTTCGATGAGCTGTCATTTAGAAGCAGGAGAAATCTATGAAAACTGAAGCGAAATTCCTCAAGAGAACCATCCGTGGCTGTACAAGGATCGCGTTCGCCTTGGGCGTAGGAATGGTGATCGGTCACAGTATTCAACCAGTGCAAGCGGGCTGGTCAGGTTCGATGAACGGCACCGGATACGGATGGGCTTCATCCAACGTCCGCGCGGGTTATACCGGCGCTTCCAACAGCAAAAGCAGTGGAAACACGCAAGACCCAAGCTCCTACATGCCAGGCGGATTACCATCTGGGGCATCCTACTATACCTACGCCAACGTCTCGGGAAGGTCTGGTTACATCTGGTCGGCCTCCACTCAGGGTTACAATGGGGACTCGACAGACAATGCTGCGGTTGAAAGCCGCGTCACGATTCTGCCCTACCCATGTCCGAAGTTGACGATGTCATCCGTTTTTGCGGGTCAGAACATCGAGGTGACCGCCAAAGGCAGCGCTGGAACGGGAATGCTGCTTCGTTTGTATACTTATGACGGGTCAGCTGGACCAGTGCCTGCGGATGATCCAAATACGGTGCCAAATGAATGCGTAGATTTTCTAAAGCTTTATGGAGTGTTGAAATTTGATTACCTCGCGGTTGGACCTTTTGAGTTTGGTGGCGCTGGCTGTCCGCTTATCATTCCCGTGGGGGATGCAAACCCAGAGACTCAGTACTTCCTGTCAGATGCTGCTTCAAAAAGCACTCCGCTTGAAATTCAGTGTGCTTACCCACCGAACTCAGGCACGTTCCAATGCGTCAAGGATGTAACATATCCAGACGTAACCTATGTCAACGGCTGCGAGACATACACGGCGCAATACAGTCCACCCGCAGCACTGCTTACGCCTGGCACACACACGATCAACGTCACCGTTACTTCTGGGGAGGAGCCACCCCTCCCGCTGACTGATCCTGATGGCAATCCCATCCCACCGCGGCCGTACGATGAGCGAGTTATCGCCAGATGCAGCTTCACGGTGACGATTGCGGACACTATCGACCCGACCATCACTGCTCCGGCCAACCTGACTGATGTGCCAACCGATGCGGGTAAATGCTACGCCACTGGCGTAAATCTGGGCACGCCGACCACGGCGGACAATTGCGGAGTGGCCACCGTGGCGAACGATGCGCCTGCTCAGTTCCCGAAGGGCACAACGACGGTGACGTGGACAGTGACTGACAGCTCGGGCAACAAGGCGACGGCAACCCAGACAGTAACGGTCAAAGACCTCCAACCGCCGGCAGCTCCAACGCTGCCCGACGTCATCGGACAATGCGGGATACCCGTCACCCTGACTGCTCCAACCACGACTGACAATTGCGATGGGACCGTTACAGGCACAACGAGTAATTCACTGGTTTACAACGCAGCAGGAACCTACACGGTTGTTTGGACATTCAGGGATGCAGCCGGCAACTTCAGCACGGCAAACCAGAAGGTGATTGTGAATGGCCTTGGCCTTGTAGGATTCTATTCACCGATCGGCACCCAGGGTAACCAGTGCGTGAGTACGACGGTAACGGCCAACAAGGGCAGCAACACGCCCATCAAGTTCGACATCAAGTGCGGAACTTCTTTCGTTACTGCTGGGATATCACCAATCATCAGGATCGAGGAGTTCAACAAGACCTGCAACGCCGTCTTGGATAACAACAACATCCCCAAGGTTGTGACTTCACCCGCGGTATTTCAAAACGACTGGCACGCCAATTTTGATACCAGCGTTTGCACGAAGGGCTTCAAATATCGGATCAGTGTCAATGTGAACGGGGCGGAACTGGGGCATGTGTGGATCAAGATCAACTGATCCACCTTTCGAAAAGAAACCGCTGGCAAAAAGAAGTCTGTTAGCCGAATCATGCCGCGAATGACTTCGTGGTCCTTTCGAGGGTATGGTTCGGCTACAGGCTTGTGGTCGCTTCTCTTGCTGGCGGGCAGCTTCACTTCCAGCCCAGCCCAGGTTGTTCTGGATGGAAAGTTCGGCACCAGCGGAGCGCTGGCAGGACCGAACATTGGGGTGACGGCGGAGATGGGGACCACGCGGGGCAACAACCTGTTCCACAGCTTCACACAGTTCGATTTGAAGGCCGGCGATGTCGCGAATTTTTCCGGCCCTGCCAGCATTCAAAATATCCTGAGCCGGGTAACCGGTGGGAAAGCTTCTTCGATCAACGGAACCATTCGATCCGAAATCACGGGAGCCAATTTCTTTTTCATCAACCCCGGCGGCGTGATCTTCGGGCCGAAAGCAACCGTGGATGTGAGCGGCTCGTTTGCCGCCAGCACCGCCGATTATCTGAAGCTGGCCGATGGCACGCAGTTCATGGCCGCACTGGATGCGGATGATTCCGGATTGAGCACGGCCCCGGTCAGCGCCTTTGGTTTTCTCGGCAACAGTCCTGGTAGCATCGCTGTGCAGGGAAGCGCGTTGAAGGTGAAGGACAGCAAGGAATTCTCGTTGGTGGGCGGGGATGTTTCCGTCGATAAGGGTTCAGTGCGGGCACCCCGAGGTCAGATCAACGTAGCGAGTGTCCGGTCCGCCGGAGAAGTCCCGTTGGATCCTTCAGCTACGGGTGTCGCAGAGTTCACGACCGCGTTTCCGAAGCAGGGCCAGGTCAATTTCAAGAACGAGGCGCAGGTCGATGCCAGCGGGGTTGGCGGAGGTCGCATTGTGATCCGCGGCGGTCGCCTTACGGTGGATGATTCCAAAATCCAATCCAACACGACTGGCTCGACCGCCGGCAAAGGAATCGACATCGCTGTGGCCGGCGACCTGGAACTCTCCAACGGCGGCCAGATCAACAGCCTCTCTACCAGGGGCCTCGGGACGGGCGGAAACATCACGGTGAACGCCAAGTCCATTCAATTGAACGGCGGGGGGCTCATGGATGAGAATTTCAACCCGGCGACACAGATCTCGACGGCAACTGGTGAACTGTTTGTCGGAGGCGGAAGCGCCAAAGGCGGAGACATCCTCATCAACACGGGCCGCCTGGAACTGGTCAACAGCGCGCAGGTTTCCTCCGCCACGTTCGGCGCGGGCAGTGCCGGGCGCATCGAGATCACGGCTTCGTCGGTACGAATGGATGCCCTGCTGACAACCGCGACGCAGATCTCGGCCAACACGCAGCAGAACCGGGGCGGAGGAAATGCGGGCGACATCGTCCTCCACACCGACACTCTGGACATGTTGAATGGCGCCACGATTCTCGCGGCTTCCTTTGGTTCGGGCAAGGCGGGGCTCATCGACATCAACGCCAGGTCGATGAATCTCCTCAGCGGCGGGATCATCACGGCAGGAACATTCGGCTCCGCGAATGGGGGCAACGTTAATATCCAGGCTGAATCGATGCACGTTGACGGACGCGACATTTTGACCGGCGGCCCGGACTTTCTGACAGGCGTCCAGGCGGTCACTACCAGTCCCGATTCACCTGCGCCAGGCGGCAGCATACGCATCACCGCCAACTCGTTTGATCTGGAACATAATGGTTCCGTGTTTACCACCAGCTATGGAAGGGGCCCCGGTGGCAACGTCGAGGTCACGTCGAGGAACCTGACGCTGGCAAACGGCTCGACAATCCGGGCTGCAGGTGAGGCGGCCGGTCCGGCGGGAACTGTCTCCGTGAACGCAGGCCGGGATGTGAAGCTAACCGGCAACAGCGCCGTGAGTACATCCGCCCTCCAGAGCAGCGGTGGGAACATCCGAGTGAACGCTGGCGAGAAGATCCAACTTTTCGGCAGTCAGATCACCGCCCAGGCGGGGCCTGGCGGCGGCGGGAATATCGTGTTGTCGGCGCCATCGATGATATACCAACTGGAAAGTACCTTCACCGCTCAGGCGGTGGGTGACGGCGGAAACCTGACAATCACCGATCCAGTCTTCTTCATCCCGAACAAGGGCGGCTTGATCTCCAAATCCAGTTCTGCCAATGGTGGAAATATCACAATTTTGTCGGACTACTTTTTCCAGTCAGGCAGCATCATTGATGCATCGGCGCCTTTCGGTTTGCCTGGGACTGTCAGTGTCAGCGCTCCTCAAGTGGACCTGAGCGGCAGCTTGATCGGGTTACCCGACGACTTGCTGGGCGCGGATACTCAATTGCGTCCTGATTGCGCTGTTCGTTTGACGGGGAATGTCAGCAGTTTCATCGTGCTCGGCCGTGGCGGGCTGCCCCTCGAACCGGGCGGTTTCCTGCCGAGCGGGGCAGTTGCATATCGTGAGGACAAGAAATAGGAGGCAGTGTCCTGATCTTGCTCGCAATCTTGATCATAATCCCTCAGCCCAAACGATGAAGAGTATGAGTAGGATTAAGGTGCGCTTCGTGAAGCTGTGTGAGTCCGGGGGTGAAAGTCCCCTGAGTCTGGGCGGATGGTCCGCTCGGAATTCAACGTGAAAACAATGAATGGAAAGGTCTAACCAACCACCCAAGACCGAGGATTGCTTG
>SXMN01000075.1 GCA_005777315.1 Verrucomicrobiales bacterium | reverse complement strand
TCGGTTTTGTAGCCATGCTGCTTGTAGTAGTTGTAGATCTTCGTCACCGACTGGACGCCTGGATCTTCAGCGCCGGAGAATTCCCTTCCTGTGCTCTTTTTGTACCAGTCGAGGATGCGGCCGACGAATGGGGAGATGAGTTGCACGCCGGCTTCAGCGCAGGCGATGGCTTGAGCAAAGGAGAAGAGCAGCGTCATGTTGCAACGAATGCCATCGCGCTGAAGAATTCTTGCGGCGGAGATTCCCTCCCACGTGGTGGCAAGCTTGATGAGGATGCGTTCACGCGGAATTCCGGCCTCCTCGTAGTAGCCGATGATTGTACGGCCTTTGGTGACAGAGTTCTCCGTGTCAAAACTCAATCTCGCGTCGACTTCGGTCGAGACGCGGTGGGGAACAATCTTGAGAATCTCGATTCCGAATGCGACCGCCAGCCGGTCGAGTGTCAGGGCGAGCAACTGGCTGCCCGGCGCATTGGATTTCTTTGCGTCGGCGATGGCTTTGGAGAGGATGGGCTCATACTCAGGCATCTGTGATGCCTTGAGGAGAAGTGTCGGATTGGTGGTGGCATCGCGGGGCTGGTACTTGCGGATGCTCTCAAAATCACCGGTGTCGGCGACGATGACGCTGGATTCTTTGAGTTGACTCAGGAGGGTGCTCATAGGAGAAAGCTTTTCGCTATTATGTGTTTCAGAGTGAATCAGGACAGACTCGGAACGAATAATGTTCCAGACTGTCACAACTCACTGGGTATAGAGTGTCTCCGGCAGGGAAACAAGTGGACACTCAAGCTCTCGTGAGTGATCTCCGATAAACCAATGAGCATGCAAGTTAGTGTATTTGAAGAATCCTCAGCCGCAGGCGCCGGGAAGTCGCGTCCCCGCATCCTCGCGGTGGACGATCAGCGTGATTCACTCCGCCTATTGCAGATAAGGCTGCAAAACGCCGGGTTGGAATGCCTGCCCTGTTCGAGCGGCGCAACAGCGTTGGATGTGCTTTCGCGAGAGCGTGTGGACCTCATCATCACCGATGTGATGATGCCGGAGATGGACGGGTTTGAATTGTGCAAGCGCATCAAGGCTGATCCGCGACTGGCAGATGTGCCCGTCTTGTTTCTCACCGCCAACACCGAAATGGAGGACAAGCTGCGCGGGTTGGAGGCTGGCGGACATGATTACCTGAACAAGCCCGTGGATCAGCAGGAACTTGTTGCGCGCACCAGGGCTGCTCTGCGCGTTAAGAACCTCCAGGATGAACTCAAGAAACAGATTGAACTGCAACGGGAGATTCACCGGCTTCACCAGGGAATGTTGAGCGAACACTGGCAGAAGACCCTCGGCCAGCTTGCAGCCAGCCTGGCCCATGAGATCAACAATCCGCTCGCGGTGGCTCTGGGGAGCGTTCAGCTGCTCGGGTTTGAACCCGATCTGGGTGGGGAAGTTCAAGGCCGTCTCCAAATCATCGATCAGAGTCTTCAGCGCGCTGCGCGCAAGCTGCGCAGCCTTCTGTTTATCGCCCAGACGCGGCGCGATCTCCAGACGGTCAAGTTGTCGGAAATCGTGGAGGATTTGCTGGCGCTCATCAATTACCGCGTCGTGATGCAGCACGTGACAGTGAACACCCAGCTTGCGCCGCATTGTGAATGGCGCGGGGTGCCCAGCGAACTTGGACGGGCATTACTCTTCCTCTTCGACAACGCACTGGAAGCCATGGATGACATGACTGACTGTGTCCTTACCGTGGCAATCGATGGTTCCGCGACGAATTGTCTGATCCGGATCGCCGATAGCGGCGTTGGTATTCAGCCGGAAGTACGCAAGCGCTTGTTCGAGCCATTTTTCACCACAAAGGGTCCGCCTCATAATGGCGTGGGTCTTTTCCTTGCGGATGAAATAGTCCGGAGTGGCGGTGGAAAAATTGAATGCTGCGCCTCGTCCACGCTGGGAAAGACGGAGTTCTGCGTGACGCTTCCCACGGGGATCTAAGACAGCGGCGTCCAGTCCGCCGCCTGACTTTCCACCACCCAACGATGCAGCGTACTCTTGGCCACCGGGATCTCTCCCGCCACCGCCAGATGCCGGCTGCCCCGCCGGTAGCTTTGTTCACTGACCACTTCCACGGCGATGCGTTCCAGTTCCGCCGTCTTGCTTTGCCACAGCTCCAAGCCCAGGAACTCGCGCAATGGACACCAGGTCTTCTGACAGTGCCGGCACGTCAGCCGCCGCCATCGAAACTCCACCGTGCCCACGCTGGTGTGCAGTTGCCGCGCCGACCGGTCCTTGAGTTCGTAGCGGGTGTGGCCGCAGGAGCAGGCGCGGGGCGGCGTCGCTTGGCTGGTGGTGTGACGCGATGCCAGCAACTCGTCCACCAGATGCAGGATCAACCCCACCACTTGAGCCATGCCTTGCTCGCTGAAGAGTTCACGGACTTTGATCACCAATTCGTCAAGGGTGGTGCATCCACAAGTTGTCGGTGGAGCGCGACTGTGCTGAAAGCCAGTCGCAGCAGTATCGCCACTCCAAACCTGCTGCGGCTGGTGCTGCGCACACAACCGTGCTCCTGGCCGACAGCCAATTTCACCGACAACTTGTGGATGCACTGTGTCGAGGGTAAATCGCGATTCGGAAATTGTGGCCAAGAGTTCCAGGCCGATATGATGATACATGGTCTGAGTCTTTCTGGGATGGTTGAGGTTTGTTTTCCACCCGCAGCCTACCGGGGTCTCAGACCCTTCACCCCCAAACTTTGGGACGTTTCCAATAAATTCCGCGATCCGGCACCACGCTCGGCCACGCCTGGTCTTGAGGTCTTGTCGTTGCCGGATTCGGGAGGCACCGTGTCTCCAGGGAGGCGTCGGGCAAAGGTTGCAGATCTACCCGCTTCCGGCACTATGTCGGGCAACAGCCAAGTTCCAGGTCCGGCATAATCCCGATTCAACCACGGACACCTATGGACGAGAACTCCCGGATACGACGCATCGAAGTCATCGTGCGGAAAGGCGACCAGTCGGTGGCTCGCTTTATTCTCGCCCCGGGTGAGTACGTCGTCGGAAGAAACGGCGAGTGCGACATTCTGATCGATTGTCCTGATGTCTCGGACCGTCACGCCCGATTGACCGTCAAAGAGCGCGAAATCTTCTACGAGGATCTTGGAAGCAGCAACGGCAGCTTCGTTGAGAACGTACCGGTTCAAGCCGTGCTTTCCATCCGCCCGCCACGAGTCGTTCGATTGGGAACCGCATTGCTGCAAATTGGATTTGAAGCCGGGGGCGGCCCTCCATCGAAACCTGAGGCGATGGTGCTGGAGAAGATTTCACGGAATGAAGCGTTGAAAAAGGCTCGCAACTACCAGATCGGAGACATGGTTGCTCGCGGTGGCATGGGAGCCGTGATGGCCGCCAAAGATCTCAACCTGCGCCGGACGGTTGCGATGAAGCGGATGCTCTCCGGTAAAGTGTTTTCCCACGAGAGCCGGTTGCGGTTCGTGCGCGAAGCCGAGGTGTTGGGCATGCTCGAACATCCCAACATCGTGCCAATCCACGAACTCGGGATCGATGACCAAGGTGAACCTTTCTACACGATGAAGTTCGTCAAAGGTTGCACGCTGCATCACATCCTCAGCGAGATCAAGGCAGGCAAAGGGGAGACGATCGACCGATATTCGCTTTCTCAGTTGAGGCTCTTTCAAAACTCGGATTTGTTGAGAGATTTCAATTGATCATGTGAAGTGGCACGAGTCGCGCTGATTTTTGGACATGCTCGACCTGACGACGATCTTCCACAATTTGCAACGCCATCTTTTCCCCATGCTCG
>SXMN01000074.1 GCA_005777315.1 Verrucomicrobiales bacterium | reverse complement strand
CGTCAACGACAGCCCAACCCAAAATACAAAACCATCACCGACTTCCACGCTGACATGGGGGAAAACAATCTCGCCAAAGCCATGCGCTTCGTCTCTCGCAAGCGTCCCTCCCTTTGAATCCCCTTCATGCATACGCGCTGCGAGTCGCCTGGTTACGCGTGTTTGCGCTTGAGGATTCGTGGGAGGCGTGGTTAGTGGCGGTCGTCATGAGCCAGCCAACCGGAGCATTCAACCAACGCGTGGTGTCGGTGCTGACGGCGCTGAGCGACAACGTGTGTTTGTCCGCGATCCGGGCTGGCATGGTTGCGGTGGTGCCTTTGACGATAATTGGAGGCCTGTTCATGGTGGTCTCGTACCTGCCCCTTGCTGGCTGGGATAAAAGGGTCGAGCCGTATTTGAATCTGCTCCAGATTCCGGTCACCGCCACTTTCGGTTTGCTGGCCGTGTTTGTGTGTTTCGCCATTGGTTACGATTTCGGCAAGCGGCTCAAGCAGGAAGCCATTGTCAGCGCATCCATGGCCACGCTGGTTTTCCTCATGCTCCAGATCGAGCTGAAGGAGCAGACTCTCTCGATGAAAGGTCTCGGGTCGGCGGGACTGTTCACCGCGATTCTCGTCGCGCTGGTGTGTGTCCGGGTTCAGAAATTTTTCACGGACAGGAATCTGGTCATCAGGCTGCCGTCGAGCGTGCCGCCGGTCGTCTATGAATCGTTTCTCTCGCTGGTTCCGATGTGTTTTCTCATGGTCGCGTTCTGGCTCATTCGCTTTGCGCTCGGCATCGACATCAACGAACGAGTGCAGGCGGTGTTCACACCGCTCGTTTTTGCGCTCAACACGCTGCCGGGAATTCTCGTCTATGCGTTCCTGGTTACTCTCCTTTGGTCTGTTGGCATCAATGGTGACAACACCATGGACGCCATCGTGGCTCCCATCTTTCTCCAGTACCTCGCGGCAAACGTGGAAGCGGTTTCGCAAGGACAGCCGTTGCCTTACGTGACGGCGCTTGGCTTCTTCACCAGCTTTGTGAACGTCGGCGGCACCGGAGCCACGATTGCCCTGGCGCTGATCATGTTGAATTCAAAGGATCCAAGCTTCCGCAAAGTAAGCCGGATCTCGCTCCCGACGCAGATTTTCCAGATCAACGAGCCCATCTTCTTCGGTTTTCCCATCGTGTTGAATCCGGTCTTCATGATTCCATACATCCTGAATGCGCTGATCCTGACGGCCGGTTCCTATCTGCTCATGGACTGGGGGCTGATCCAGAAGCCGTTCGTCAACGTGCCGTGGACCACGCCGCCGATCATCGGACATTACCTGGTGACGGGCGGAGACTGGAAGGCCGCCGTTTGGGGCGCGGTATCGATCGGGATCGCCATTCTGGTTTACTACCCCTTTGCAAAGGCAGCCGAAAGGCAACGATTGAAAGTGGTGGAAGCCCGGGAGTGATTAAAAGTGGGTGAGAGATGAACCGGGTCCGACCTGGGAGCGCCGGCATCCCTGCCGACGCGGGCAGTGAGTTTAGAAGGATGCACGAAGGGAGAAATCGCTGGCAAGGATGCCAGCGATCCCAGGCGCGGCCCCGCTGGAAGACCGGGAAATTACTTCCTCACCAGCTTGAGCGAATTCGCGTCAAATACCGCTTTCCCTCGAATCGCTTTTATTTCGCAGATCAGCTCGATTTCCAGTGTTGCCCGTACTTCGATCTCGTGACGCAGCTCGGTCCAGTCGGCCTGCCTCCGGATTCGCTGCCCTGGCTGCGCGCCGGAGTGCCGAAGGCCAACTCCCGATCGCGGGTCATTGGGTGAAACTTCAATCCCATCGACAAGCGCGCGTCCCACAAATTCGTAGGTGCCAGGTGGCAGCGTCACCTGGGAACGCCACGAGCCCGTTCCACCATTCGCTTCGATTACAAGCAATCCTTCATCGGTCTTCGAGTCGTGTCGGTTGTAAGTCGCGTTCCCCTGATCCTCCCTCGGCTGCCATTTCTTGATAAGCACTTCGCCGCTTGGTGGGAATTGCAAAATCTCGAGCTTGGCTCCCAGTTGGTGCGCCAGGCTTTTGCCGCGCTGCTCGATGCGGCGGCGAAGGTCAGCCACCGATTGTCGGAAACTTTGGATGGCCCAGTCGCCCTCCTCAGCGACATACGGTCGGAGGCGCGCTGCCATGTCGTCCAGGCGCTGGTGGATGATCTCGGTCTTATAGACATTGGTGTAAAGTGTTCCGAAGCGTTCGAGATAGCGTGCTTGTCCCTCGGGGCTGCCGATGATGGTTTGAGCCACCTGGCCGTTCAGCGGTGGAATGATCCTGGCCGCGGTAGTCGAATTGAAACGGCCAAACATTTGATCCATTCCATGAGGCATGAATACCAGTCGGTCGGTATCGGGATCGTGATAAACACGATAATTATTGCGGTTCATGACGTAGCCGTCTCCATGGGAAAGCATGCTCTCCATGGCAACGAACGAAAGGAACCGATCCACATCCACGAGCTTGTCGAGCAGGGCAAAACGCTGATCCACCGGTTTCCGCATCGTGTTGACCACTGCCTTCAGGTCCGCGCGTTTTGTCTCCTTGTCGCCGGAGAGAACATCGAGCCGGTCGTTGATCTCGCTGGCGAACCCGCCGTCATAAAGAACACCGTCGGGATTCTTGAAGTGGCGTTTGAGGAACTGTTTGTTCCAGCCTTCAATCAGCACGTAGAGACCGAGGTTGCGGTTGTTGATCGAGACCATGGCATGTGCTGCGCGGGTCGTTGGCACGCCCGCTGCCAGGCATATTTCACGGGAGATCAGTTCCGCCAGATAGGATCCGTCCTGGACCGAGTTGTTCAGGTGGATTTTCTTCAGGCCATGAAATTTCTGTCCAGGGGCGAACTTATCGAAATTCAACGTCAGTGCCGGCTTGTCGTCAATCGATCTGAAGCTTCCCGCGCTGCCTTTCGGGTGAATGGCTACATTGGTGTAGATGCGGTCTCCTTCGTAGATTGTGCCTTTGACTTCCGGACGGTCATCGCGGCCGCCCCAGTTCCATTGGTACCCGCGGAGGACACCGATCGCCGCTCGCGAAAGTTCGATCCGGATACGGGGTAACTGCGGTGATTCAAAGAGATCCGCGTCTGGCTCCAGTGCGGGAACTCCGGACTCGACGGCAGGGAGGGCCGACGGATGTTGGACCGATGGCTCTGGCAGAGTCAGAACGAGGGATCGCGTCGGGGTGGGTGACATCGGAGCGCCCTCCCTCAGCCCGTGCCCGAAGATGAGAATGGCTCCAAGCAGTAGGATCCACAGGATCCTCGCCTTGGTTAATTGCTGGAAGCTCATGTTAAACGGGGGCATTCCCTGGCCCCAACTGTCAGCCTCCCGCGCAGCCGGGTCAAGAAGTGAACCTTTCAGAAGCGCATTTAGTCAGTCCCAATATACCCAGCGGCGGCACCTGCTGGAATGCAGCTGAACGTTACGAACTGGTTATGCATCCGGGGAGAAACGGTAAGTCAATCGACAGCGAATCGCTTTTTCGCTTCACGCAACAGTCCGTCGAGCCGCCTGCGGAGTTTCTTTGTGTGGGTGTTGAAATGTGACATTTCGCGCGCGGCATGGACGAGCAGCGATGTCATTCCTAGAGCGTCGTTGACGCTGACAAATTCTTCGGCAATCCGGTCGCGCGGACCGCAATTGTGGTAGTTCCCCAGAGCGACGCAAACAGCGGCTGTCTCGTAACCGAATTCCTGATATGCGGTGCCTTCACATGTCCCACCGCTCATCAACGCCCGCTGAAATCTGAAAGACCTTCTTCGTTTTGCGAGTTGAGCGGCACCATCCGCCAGGAACCGGGTGGCGGTGGAATTGAACACAGAAGCTTTGTCGCCGGTCCGGATGATCACGCCGTTCCCTATCTTCACCGGTGGGAGTTCCTTGCTGGTTTCGAGAGAGATGATCAGCGCGTTATTCGGCAGGATGCCGGAGGATGCCAGTGCCAGCGCTCCATGGAATCCAACTTCCTCCGCCCGCGAGATTGCTCCGATGACATGAACCTTGGCACGGCTGCGCTTCAGTTCGATCAACGTCGCCAGAACCGCGGCAACTCCGATCAAGTCATCACACGCCCGTCCACGGATACGGCCATTCAATGCGTGAAATGCCGGGAGATCCCAGACCGCGAACTTCGGAGTTTCCTGGATGATTTCGTCAGGGATGACTTCGAATTCGCCGATGCCTCGAAGTTTGCGGCCAAGCCGGGCAGGAAGCATCCCGGGTTGCAGTCGGAGCTTTGTTCCTTTCCGGAAGAAGGCAGGAGGAACTCCACCACGAAAACGGGCACTTACTGAGGAGACCGTTGGATAGGCTGCAAATCTTGACGGCGGCACAGACGCACCTGCTTCGTTGCTCACTTGGTCAGAGGCCGCTGCGGGCATCCTCCCGCGTTCGCGCCTCGCATCTGCATCTGTGGCGCTCGCCATCATTCGTAGCCTATCCCACGGTCTCCTCAGTAGTTTCGGTGGCGAACTCCTTTCGATGATCTCGAAACCCGGATGATCCATGTGGGCGGCGAGCACCAACGGCCTGACGCGGGAAGCGCGAAGCTTCACGAGCAGGTTTCCAAAGCGGTCGCGGTGGCAGTTGAGTTCGTGTTCTCGACAAAGGGCTTCGATCTCCACGCGGACGGCATGTTCGTGATACGGCACCGCCGGGTGCGACATCAGGCGGCGGGCGATCTCGAGAAATTCACGAGTGTTCACAAGGTCTGAGAGTGGTCGGGCCGTGTTGACTGCCAGTCAGAGTGGTCAGAGTGCGCCGCTTGCAATCAGCCTGGCGGTTTCAAGCGCGGAGCTTTTCCGTTGCCGCTTGAATGCCGCCTGCTTCGACTCATCCGGACGGAGGAACTGTTCAGCCACAGAATCAGCCAGCCGCAGTCCGTGCCCGTTTAACTTGAATCCTTCGTCGCTCAGAATTCCAAGGCCATGCTCGTCAAGTTCGGCCATGTCTGCCGCCCATTCGTGTCGCAGGTCGAAGCCTGTGGTTGCCTCGAAGAGTTCAAAAGGCCAGCCCGCATTCATTCGCAGTCCGAATGCCGCCGTTTCGCCCGCACCCGCCAGTGGTGACAGTTTTTCACGAAACTCGGTCGGGCGAACACCTCGTTCGATCTGCTCGCAGTACAGGGTGGTGTTGGAGCAGTTTTTCGTTCGCTCTCCATTGAAGTAGCCGGTGGCGCTGGGGCCCAGACCGTGAAAGGATCCGCCACGCCAGTAATTCACATTGTGCTGGCACGCACGATCGGGGATGTCCGATGGGAGAGAATTCGTGTGGCGGGCGAAATTGGCGACTTCGTATTGCTGGAAACCATGAGAGCCGGCGGTCGAGACGAGTTCTTCAAACATGTCGCATGCAAGATCATCATCCACGTCGAACTCTCCGGCCTGAAGCTGCGCAAAGAGAGGGGTGTCCTCCTCGTAGATCACCTCGTAACAGGAGAGATGTTCACTTCCGAGCGCAATGGCTTCACTCATGGTGGATCGCCAGATTTCCATCGTTTGCCCGGGAATGGCGAACATCAGATCCACGTTGATGTTCCCGAAACCCGCGGCACGCAGGATGTCAAATGACTTGAATACCATTTCCCGGGAGTGAATGCGGCCGAGGCGGTCCAGAAGCTTTTCATCCAATGACTGGACTCCCATCGAAATGCGGTTGACTCCGTGATCTCGAAGCAGCCGCGCCTTGTCCGCGGAAACAGTGGCTGGGTTGCATTCCACGGTCCATTCCTCGGGTTTGACCAGGGACAGGCGATCGATGGCTCCCAGCAATTGCTCCCACTGACGGAGGTTGAGAATGGAAGGCGTGCCGCCGCCAAAGAACATGGTCCTGGGTCGCACTTCGCCCGGCACCATTTCAAACTCACGTATCAAGGATGCAACGTAACGGTCAATCTGGTCGCCGCCCGGTGGATGGGAGTAGAACGCGCAGTACTCGCATTTGTGGGCGCAGAACGGAACGTGAACATAATAACTGCGCGCAGGCGCAGCAGGCCTTGAAGACATGCGCGGTTGATAGCCTGTCTCAGGCTTGTGAACAATGAATTCCGCCTCCGTCGATTTTCGGCGGTGGAAGGCTACGTTTGCTGACTCGGCGGCTGACGCTCCACATTCTGCGCTTTCAGCCCCTTGCCACTGTCAACAATCTCGAAGTTAACGAAATCCCCCTCGTCGAGCGATTTGTAGCCCTGACCAAGGATGGAAGTGTGGTGGACGAAGACGTCTTTGCCGGAGTCCTGAGCGATGAAGCCGAACCCCTTTTTCGGGTCAAACCATTTGACTTTGCCACTGGCCATACTGTTTTTCTCCTGCGTCTCGCCCGATGATCACGCCGGCTTCAATGCGCATGAATCCATTCAACAGGTTCGACGCATCGGAAATTTGGCGTTGCCGGGAGAGTTTCTGGGTTAATCGGGGGTGAGTTAAGGAATTTGTTCTCCTTACGTCAAGAATTAGTTCTCCGCTAAAACCCGCAGGCGTGCATCCGCAAGTTGACGATAGCGGAGCGCGGAAATTCCGCCGGACCGTGGAAACGGAGTCCGCGCCATGTTCTCATTTCAGATGGCCGCGCTTGTTGTTCCAAACCGCTCCAGGAGCTTGCCGTGGATCCCGCCAAAGCCGCCATTGCTAAAGACGCACACCACGTCTCCTGAACGCGCCACTTGCGAAAGGTGTTCCACGATTGCATCCGCATCCGGCAGGTACGCGGCGGGCCTGCCGCTTTGGATCAGATCCGTTATCAGTCGATTGGGGTCGAGTCGTTCACCAGGGGCGAGCAATTCGAGCCTCGCGACTTCCGATACCACCACTCCATCCGCGAGCCCCAAGGATTCCCCCAATTCCCGCTGGAAAACGTTCCGCCTCGTCGTGTTGGATCGCGGCTCGAAGATCGCCCACAATCGCTGCCCTGGGAACCGCACCCGGAGCGCTTTCATCGTCTCGCGAATGGCCGTCGGGTGGTGCCCGAAATCATCCACGACGGTGACTCCGCCCGCAACGCCTCGAATTTCCATCCGGCGTTTGATTCCGGTGAACGTATCAAATCCGCTTTGAACCTGCCGGTCGCTCAAGCCGCAATGCAGGGCGCACGCCGCCACAGCCAGCGCATTCCGGACATTAAGCTCGCCCGTCAGCGGGATCGTAAATCGGCTGGAACCCAGCCTGAACGACGAGGTTAATCCGCCAAGCTCCAGCCCGGTCGCTTGCGAATCGTTGCGATCCCCGAGTCCAAAGCGTCGAATGGGACAGTGCTTCACATCCAGCAAAGGCTGGAGATTGGGTTCATCACCGTTGGCGAGCAGCAGGCCATTGCGAGGCACGAGCTGGATGAGCCGCTTGAATGCGGTCTGCACCGCCCGGAGGTCGTCAAAGATGTCCGCGTGATCGAACTCCAGGTTGTTGATGATCGCGACCTCGGGCATGTAATGGACAAATTTGCTGCGCTTGTCGAAGAACGCCGTGTCGTACTCATCGCCTTCAATGATGAACCAATCGCTGTTCGTAAAACGAGCGCCCTGACCGAGATTGCCGGGGATGCCGCCGATCAGGAAACTGGGATTCAAGCCTGCGTTTTCGAAGACCCAGGTGAGCAGGGAAGTGGTTGTTGTCTTCCCATGGGTTCCAGCAACCACGAGTGAGCGCCTTCCCTGGATGAAGAATTCCTTGAGCAACTCCGGCATCGAAGAGTAGCGAAGCTTTCGTTCCAGAACAGCCTCGACCTCCGGATTGCCCCGGGAAATGGCATTGCCGATGACCACCAAGTCAGGCCTGTGCGCGAGATTTGCCTCGGCAAACGGGGACATGACTTCGATGCCGCGTTCGGCAAGGAAGCCCGACATGGGCGGATAAACATTCTGATCCGAGCCGGTGACACGAAACCCGCGGTCCTTCAACGCGGCAGCCGCGCTTGCCATCGCGCTGCCACAGATTCCTACAAAATGAACCGACCCGGTCGTGTTTATCATCGGCGGGATGATGCAACCACCCGCTGGATCCCGAAAAGCACAAACAACAAACAGGACGCTCATTCTAAACCCTGATAAAGCAATTGGAGCGCGGAAATTCCGCGCTCCGGTGGTGTACCGGGCGCGATTGGCGCACGATAGGGGTAGGAACAAGGGATAGACCTTGCCCCTCCAAACCGGACTGGCGGTTTTCCCGCATCCGGCTTTCCGGTCGGTGGTCTCATGGAGAGCTGGCCGCTTGGGTCCGGGCTAAGGCCAAGGAGATTAACCCGAATTCGGCGAAATAGGCATCTGGCCATTTCTGATGATCAATCCCGCGGGCACGCCCTTTTCCCTTCTGCCTTTTGCGCAGGATGCTTCGCAATCTCTGCCGGATCCACTGGTCCAGTGGCTGTGTTTGAATTATCCAAACCAGTCGGTGGGCGTGCGATTAACGTCTTACGTCTTGGATGGCAGGATTTCACGGATGCGGGACTGAATTCGTTTTGTCGGTAGGGCGCTGTGTCCGTGTGAAAGGAGCGCTGAATTTATTGCCCAGGAACGTTCGCATTGCGAGACGCGTTGGTTGAACTCGGAGCACCCTTCCACCGAGATACTTACTGCGGACTGAAGTCCGCGCTCCTTGGGTATGCACTTCCCGTCTCTGCGGTGCCACAGCCGCTGCTTCCTTTAGGGTAACGGAAATTCAAGAACGGGACTCGTGTAACCCGGTCCTCGGAGCTCTGACTTGATGGGTGCGAGTGGTCGTCTTTGGAACATCAACTTCGGCACCGCAGAGTCGGGAAGGGCGCAGAGTTGAGCAGATTTCCATTCCGGTTTTCAGATTGAATTCAGGATTTTCGACCGGCAGATTGCTTGAACACATGATCCGCCTGTTACTGCCAAGACAACGGGATATGCTCCACATCCCGGCGGCGGCATGGGCGCGTCTGCTTCATTGTTCTCCTGGTCAGAACTCCCCGATTGATGATGCGCTTTGCGCCCCTGAACCAGGAGATTGGCGATCGCCGTCATTCGGAGTCCGTCGGGTTGTGTTGGCAGTGTTGCTTGGCATTGGCCTGCTGCTTGGGTCCGCGATCGTATCGGATGGCGCCACCGTGGCACCGGAGCGCGTGGTGCGCATTGCCGGGCACGAATATCTCTCCTTGCGTGAATTTGCGGCACGGTGGCAGATGAACATGCGGTGGGTTCGCCAGGATGAGGAGCTTCAACTGACAAACGGCACAGCGAAGCTTTGGTTCAAGGTCAATTCTCAGAAAGCCGAGGTCGATGACATCTCTGTATTCCTCTCATTTCCGGTCGTGCTCAAGGCCGGCGAGGCTCACATCGCCCTCCGGGATGCGAGAGATGTATTGATGCCTCTCCTGAGTCCGGCGCGTTACAAGCCCACCGAGAAGATCAGGACGGTGGCGCTGTTCGCCGGTCACGGCGGCAAGGACAACGGTTATCAGGTGGGGCCGGAGTTCGAGAAAAGGCACACCCTGCTGCTGGCCCGCGAAGTCAGGAAGAAGCTGATCGAGCGCGGCCTGAAGGTGATCATGATCCGTGACGACGATCGCTATGTTCAGGTTGAAGACGGAGCTGATGCAGGAAACCGCCGCCGCGCTGATCTTCATGTGAGCCTGCATTACAACAGCGCCGGTCCGAAAAACCCGGAAGTGCAGGGGGGCGAAACCTACTGCTACACCCTGCCGGGCACGCCATCCACGAACGGTGGCAGCGCGCGGAACAACCGGTTGGAGCCAGGCGATCGCAATTCCTCGAGGAACATCCTGCTCGCCTACGAAATACAAAAAGCGATGGTGCGCCAGCTCGGATCAAATGACCGGGGCGTGCGCCACGCGCAATTTGTAGTGCTCAAGCTGGCCGAAAAACCGGCGGCGCTTGTCGAAGCGGCGTTCATGTCCAATCCCGAGGAAATGCGCCGGATCAAGGATCCAGTCCATCGGCAGCGGACGGCGCGGGCGATTGCCGATGGCATCATGTCCTATAAACGTCTGGTTGGCGGATGAGCGACAAGACCGAACTTCCCATCGGGATCTTCGATTCTGGTGTTGGCGGCCTCACAGTCGTCCGGCAGATCCGACGCGTGTTACCGCACGAAGATATTGTGTACCTCGGTGACACGGCACGAGTTCCCTACGGCACCAAGTCTCCGGCGACCGTGATCCGGTTTGCGACCGAGGACACGCGATTTCTCGTCCAGCAAAACGTCAAGGCCGTGGTGGTGGCCTGCAACACAGCTTCGGCGTGGGCGCTTCCTACGCTGGAGTGCGAGTTTCAAATCCCGGTTTTCGGAGTCATCATTCCTGGAGCCGAGGCGGCATTGAAGCATTCCAAAACCCGGCGCATCGGAGTCATCGGCACCAGCGCGACGATCCGCAGCCAGGCTTACAACAAGGCGATCCTCGCCAGCGACGCAAATGCCCTGGTGTTCTCGCAAGCCTGCCCGTTGCTCGTCCCTCTCGTGGAGGAAGGCCGGCTCGACGACAATATCACCCGGCTCGTGCTGGAAGAATACTTGACGCCTCTGATGCTCAACCGAATCGACGCGCTGGTTCTCGGCTGCACGCATTACCCGCTCTTGAAGGGCGCTCTACAGCAGGTCGCCGGTCCGGGAGTGTCATTGGTGGACTCGGCGGAAAGTTGCGCGGCTTACGTTCGAGAAAAACTGGAGGCGCTCCAGCTTCTCGCGCGAGAGCGGCAGCGCCCAGGCACGATCAGGCCATTCGTCACGGATGAAGTAGAACGTTTCGGTGATCTGGCGAACCGGTTTCTTGGCAGTCAAACCGAACAGGTGTGGCGTGTGGATCTGCCGACGTAAGCGGTCTCCGCATCACTGATTACTTGCCGCTCTTGGACGGTTTGACCGAAGTCCCCGCGCCACCGCTGGCCCGTCCCGCGGTCAAAACAGTTCCAGTGATCACGCCGACCGCAAAAAAACCAAAGTACATCAAAGCCGCCGGTTGCGTGACCGCCTTCGGCAATATCGGGGGAAGCGCAAAGGAAACAGGGCTTTTGTTATTCATGCCCATCATCACGAGGAGGAGCAGGATCAACATCAGAAAGACCGTCTTGAAAAGCAATTTAGCGTTCATAGTTCAGCGCGCCGGACGATACGAGTGGCCTCAAAAACGTAAAGCGCAATAGCCGGCGAGAACGCACCCGGGTGCATCCCGAGTTGGTGGTGGATTCTCCCTCTCCTCCCTCGGAGGGAGGGTCGGGGAGAGGAGGGCCGTTCAGATTGCCTGGAAGCCCCTCTCCCCGTCCCGACGGGGCGAGGGAGCAGACGCCTGCGGACGACGCTCCAACCAACACCTCCGGGATGCACGGACGCACCCAGTCGGAGTCATTCAGCTCAGAAGTTCTGCCGCCGGATTTTCCCGACGATGCTGGTCGTCGATCGGCCGGGGACGAATGGGATGATCACGATCCGGCCACCCGCGCTCTCCACAACATGGCGTTCAACCGGATTCAAGCTTTCCAACGTATAGTCGCCTCCCTTGACCCACACGTCCGGCCTCGTTGCGG
Source organism: Verrucomicrobiales bacterium (assembly GCA_005777315.1). GTDB lineage: Bacteria > Verrucomicrobiota > Verrucomicrobiia > Limisphaerales > F1-12-MAGs170 > F1-120-MAGs170. The sequence goes on along the minus strand of SXMN01000074.1, from coordinate 2,734 downwards.
CAAGGAACCTGTCCGCGCCAGCCTCCTGAAACACACATACGGCGTCCACCGCTTCGAGAGCGGCAAGCACAATGGCACGGTCCATCTCGGAATTCAGCGGACGACCTTCTCCCTTGAGCGCGCGGACACTCTCATCGCTGTTCAAGCCCACGAGGAGGGCGTCGCCGTTCTGGCGCGCCTGTTCGAGATAGGTCACATGACCAGCGTGGAGGAGGTCGAAACAGCCGTTGGTCACAACCAGGGAGCGGCCTGCCTGACGAATCCAATCGCGCCACACAGTCAATTGTTCCGGCGTGAGAATCTTCCGTTGAGCGTTCACTTCTGAGTGTTCCCGACGCAGGAAAGTTGTGGCAACCGGGAAGTGGAAGAGTGCTAATAGGATGCCGGTCCGGTGGCCGCCGGGAGTCCTTGAACGATTGCCACACTTGCAGAGGTGCCGAGCCGCGAAGCTCCCGCAGCCACCATCGCGAGAGCCGTCGCCGTGTCACGAATCCCGCCGGAAGCTTTGACTCCAAACGAAGCGCCGACGGCTTCGCGCAACAATCGGACATCCTCAACGGTCGCTCCTTGCGGACCGAAGCCGGTGGAGGTCTTCACGAATTTGGCACCGGAGTCGGCGATGAGATGGCAGGCGCGAATTTTGTCGTCGTTGCTCAGAAGCGCCGTCTCGATGATGATTTTCACAGGGCGTTCATCCGCCGCCTCAACAACGTCGCGCAGTTCGCGAAGGACGAATTTATCATCACCATCCTTCAGCCTGCCGATGTTGATCACGACATCGATTTCGGAGGCTCCGTTGTCAATCGCCACTTCGGTTTCGTAACGCTTCACGTCGCAATCGGATGCGCCCAGCGGAAACCCCACCACGGTGCAAACCTTCACCTCCGATTCCTCCAGCAACGCGCATGTCCGCGCAACGTGTGATCCGTTCACACAAACGCTGAAAAACCCATGCAGTCGTGCTTCCTCGCAGAGTTTCTCGATCTCGAGCGCGGTGGCGTCCGCACGGAGCAAGGTATGGTCGATGAGCTTTGCGAGATCTTTAGCTGTGGAGATTGAGCTCATGGAAGACTGTTGAGATTGCAACCAAGGGTACGAGCGCGACCGGCTCCGGAAGTTTAGCTTTGCCAGAGCCGGCCGCGATGGATCGATCCACCATACGCCATTATTTGGGCAGGAGTTCGCTGACGAGCGATTTCTCCTCCTTGAGTTCATTTTCGGTGGCCGTGATTTTTGCGCGGCTGAATTCGTTGAGGGGGACGCCCTGGACGATCTCCCACTTTTTACCGTCCGTGCGGATTGGGTAGCTGAACATGAGCCCCTTCTCGATGCCGTAGCTGCCGTCGGAGCAGACCGCAACGCTGAACCAATCGCCGGCGGGCGTGGGAGTGGTGAGGCGTCGGACCGTGTCGATGGCTGCATTGGCCGCGCTGGCCGCGCTGCTGAGTCCGCGCGCCTCGATGATCGCCGCGCCGCGCTTTTGAACGGTGGTGATGAAATCCTTCTCGAGCCACTCGCGATGGCCGATGACGTCGGTGACGGGACGATTGTGGATTTTCGTATTAAAGAAATCGGGATACATGGTGGAGCTGTGATTACCCCAGATGCAAAGGTTCGTCACGGCTTCCACTGGCGCGGCGGCCTTCTTCGCGAGCTGGGTGCGGGCCCGGTTTTCATCAAGAGCAGTCATGGCGAAGAATCGGTCGCGCGGAACGCTTGGCGCGCTGTTCATGGCAATGTAGGCGTTGGTGTTGCACGGGTTGCCCACCACGAGCACCCGGACATCGCTGGCGGCATTGGCCGCAATGGCCTTTCCCTGGCCGGTGAAAATCTTACCATTGGCGGTCAGCAAATCCTTCCGTTCCATGCCGGGGCCACGCGGACGGGCGCCTACAAGCAGAGCCCAGTTCACACCGCGAAACCCCTCATTCGGGTCGCTCGTGGGAACGCATCCCTTGAGCAATGGGAATGCGCAATCCTCCAGCTCCATGATCACGCCGTTGAGAGCCTTCATGGCCTTCTCATCAGGAATCTCAATCAGGTGCAGAATCACGGGTTGGTCGGGGCCGAGCATCGCGCCAGAGGCGATTCGGAACAGCAGGGAATAGCCAATCTGACCGGCAGCGCCAGTCACGGCCACACGAATAGGTGTCGAATTCATAGTTCAGTTTTTCTTCAAAAGCCGGCGAAGTATGAAGCTGTTTAGCCCCGAGGCAAGCGCAAGCTCGCCCATACTGGGAAAGACCGGGTGCCTCCAGATATTGTCCGTGAACTTGGCTATCGGCCAGGAGTGCGGTTGTGTGCGCAGCACCAGCCGCAGGAGGTTTGCTGTGTGAGGACGAGCCAGCGATACTGCTGCGACTGGCTTTCAGCACAGTCGCGCTCCGCTACCGCCAACTCGTGAATGCACGGGAGAAAACCGTGGGATGCGCCACAAAATTTGTCGGCGGCACTGATGCATCTGCTTCGGCGCTCAGTGAGTATGAGTTCGACAGGCAATTTGTGTGGTGAATTGAGCAATTGAAGTAGAGGTGTTCGAAGATAGTCCGCCCCATTGTTCCACCCGTCTAACAGCAAAATGTTATCAGTATGAATCGAGGCTCTTTCAAAACTCGGATTTGTTGAGAGATTTCAATTGATCATGTGAAGTGGCACGAGTCGCGCTGATTTTTGGACATGCTCGACCTGACGACGATCTTCCACAATTTGCAACGCCATCTTTTCCCCATGCTCG
>SXMN01000009.1 GCA_005777315.1 Verrucomicrobiales bacterium | reverse complement strand
GCCGCCAACCATTGGGCCAGGATGGTCTGCTGCGTCGCCCCCAGATGGGATACGCCGGCCAGGGCGGCGGCGAAAATCATGACCCCGGCGTGATCGCACCAGTAGAGTGACGGGGCGGGATCTCGTGGGAAAAAGGGAGAGAGGTGCGCAGTGTCGATTCTTCCTGCACTGGGAACGTTACGGTTGCAATTTTCCTCGTGAGGCCGCTTTTGCGGTCCGTTTTGAGGATGTAGCCAAGGGCGGCGTAGAGGGCGCTGTTGTCGCCGTATTCGGGATCTCCTTTGACGGAGTTTACCACGTTCAAGAGCTTTTGCAGGCTGTCTTTGTCGGCGTTGTCCCTCTCAATGCGGGCAGTGGTGAGTTGCTTTTCCAATTCCACGACCCGCGCTCGTGCATCGAGGGAGGGTTGGAGCGACTGTTCGAACTGCGCCAGGGTCATGCGGGCAAACGTGGCATCGGGAGCAATCTGTGACCAGGCGTTGATTGCGGTTTCCAGTTTGTTCTGAATTTCAGCGGGTCGGATGGGCATGGCTTGGTTGGGTGATCTGGAGAAAGTCTGTTCGGATTTGTGGAAGGGAACGAAGCGAACCGAGGAGCGGAAGCTTATCAAGTGTTTCGTAGTCCGCTGTCCGATTCATTGGTTGATTTCGTCGTGTTACAGGGCGGCAGGGGGCCGACTCACGGCTGTTCGTGACGGGAAGACTCGTCCTGGAGTTGTCGGACCGCGCATCGCCATGCGAATCGCGAGGGAGATGGCGGAATAACCGTTGGCTTCGGCTTCAAAGGGGCGTGCATCCATTTCCTTCGGTAAGAGTGCTGATGGGATCTGTCCCCTGTCGGGAGTAACGTTGTCAATCCTGCGAATGAGATCGGAAGCGCGATTCATTCGGCGTCCGAGGTTGTGGGTGATGTGGTGTGTATGATTTGTCATGGGTGGCGGGACTCGCATGGAGCCTGCCAACTCAGTTCTTAGATCGCGGGGCTTGGCGTAAGTTGCTGACTGCGAGATTCCAACTCAAGTTGTCGAAGTTGTGCCATGTGTTTGAAGGCGGGCTTGAGCTGACAGGTTTCGTCCATGTTCAGGACAGCGGCGTCCAGGACTGCGACGCGGGCAGGCAGGCCGGCGATCAAGTCTTGCGCGGCGCGATTGAAGGAGGGCATGTCCTGGCTCGGGGCGCGATCGTCCAGGGTGCGGCGATGGATGTTGTGACAGCAGTCTTGAAAGCCGCGGTCTCGGGCGCGGGCGCCTTGGCTGAGGGCGCGCAGGCGAATGATGCAGGTGACCGGGCCTCGAGTGCAGGCGGTCCTGACTGGGGCGGTGATTTGGATGAGGTGCCGGACAGTGTGGAGTGCTCCTTGGTTCATGGTCTCGATGCGCGTCCAATGTGGAGGTGGAGGCTCTCCATCAACCGCCAGTTTCAGCACAGAGTCTTGAAGAACACAGAGAGTTGGGTTTCGAGTCCTCTGTGTCCTCAAACACTCTGTGCTGAATCAATCCCGTAGTGGTTCATGACTTGTGAGCAGGTCCGGATGGAACACGGAACTCCCCACGAACCGTCCACCGGAGCGAGAAACACGGGAGGATGCCCGCATGGGTTTCCAACCAAGTGCGCAACGAAGCGGATGCAGCATTGCCGCCGTCAAGAGTTGCAGGCTCTCCCACAGTCTCCTCAGTAATTCCGCGATGCGATGGGGACACCACTGCCCCACCGATTCCTCGGGGAAATTCAGCGGGATGGCTGGTCAAACTCCCAAGGCGATTCCTTGGAGTGGCGAAAATTTGTGTAACGCAGAGGGCGCGGTTTCTGTCGGAACAAGGTATGTCCAAAAATGCCAGCCGGACCCGACCCGTTGAGTGCAACAACCTCTAATCCAACCATGCAACGAACTCTTAACACATTCCTGGCGGCTGACGGCAAGGTGGGCCTTCCGGCGGACCGGCAAGACCTTGATCGATGTTTTTCGAAGACGAGAATTCCAATCTGAGCACTTCAAAATTATGCTTTTTCCGCGCTCTTCCCTGGTTGCTGGTTTGATTCACCTCACGACGCTTTCGGCTCTCGCTCAGGCTCCAAATCCTGCGCCCGCGCTCCGCGCTCCGCGACCTGCTCCAGTCATCTCGCCGGAAATCTCCAGCGACCGGAAGGTGACGTTCCGCCTTCAAGCGGCGAAGGCGACGGAAGTGAGCGTCAACGGCCAGTGGCCCGATGGCCGGGCCGCCATGAGCAAGGGCACAAACAACATCTGGAGCGTCACGGTCGGGCCATTGCCGACAGGGGTTTGGGAATACAGTTTCAATGTGGATGGGTTGACAATGGTCGATCCCGGCAATCCGGCGATCAAGCCGATGCGTTCGCCACGCACGAGCATTCTGCACATCGTTGGAGATTCGCCGCAGCCTTATGATTTTCAAGACGTGCCGCATGGTGTGGTTCGACAGCACACGTATCGTTCGAAATCACTTGGACGCCTGCGCGAGCTGGCCGTTTACACTCCACCGGGCTACGACCAGCACACGAGCCGCCGCTACCCGACACTCTATCTTCAGCATGGCTCAGGCGACAATCAGGCCACCTGGGTGGCGCACGGCAAGGCGCATTGGATTTTCGACAACCTGATCGCGGCGAAGCGAGCGACGCCGATGATCGTGGTGATGATGGATGGTCATGCGGCGACAGGTGGCGGGCCGGATGGGATTCAGAATAACACCAAAGCTTTCGAGCGCGATTTGCTGGAGGAAGTGATGCCGTTCGTCGAGCGCAGTTACCGGGTGAAGTCCGGAGCCGCCAATCGCGGCATTGTCGGGCTGAGCATGGGCGGGGGACAGTCGTTGACGATCGGGCTCAATCACGCGGACAAATTCGCGTGGGTGGGAGGTTTCAGCGCCGGTGTTCCGAGCAAAGAAGCCGTTGGCACGACGCTCGCCTCCGCGGAGGCAACCAACCGCAAACTGAAACTGCTCTGGATCGCGTGCGGCGAAAAAGATTTCCTGCTCCAGCGCAACAATGAATTCATCGCACTTCTGAAGGAAAAGAACGTCCGCCACGAATGGCGGCTGACTGAAGGTGATCACAGTTGGCCCGTCTGGCGGCGTTACCTGGCGGATTTCGCACCGATGATTTTTCACTGAAGAACGTCAATGTTTCCGAAACGTTCCAATGAACGTGTGTCAACCAACGGATTCACTCCAACAATGCAAATTATGACAAAGCTCCAAACCTCCCATCGCTTGATATTGAATGTCCTCACATGCCTCGCTGCTCTCACGGCTAGCGCGGAGAACTGGCCGCAATGGCGAGGGCCGCAGGCCAACGGCATCGCACCTCAAGGAAATCCACCGACCACTTGGAGCGAAACCGAGAACGTGAAGTGGAAGGTGCAGATTCCCGGGCGCGGCATGTCCACGCCCATCGTTTGGGGGAATCAGATCTTCATCCAGACCGCCATCCCAACCGGCAAGAAAATCGAGCCACCGGCAGCGGAGCAGAAAGGAGCCGCTAATTTTTCACCGAACGTCTTTGGCCAGGTGCAGCCGCCCGCTGGCTCGCCTCCGCCGGACGGACAACAGCGTCGGCGGCCAGGCGGTGGCGGTGGCTTCGGGCGCGGAGAAAAGCCGACTGAGTTTCAACAGTTCGCGTTGCTTTGCCTGGATCGTCAGACCGGCAAAACACTCTGGCAACAAGTCGTCGCCGAGGCCGTCCCGCACGAAGGCCATCACCAGGACCACGGGTTCGCATCGCACTCGCCGGTCACGGACGGGAAACTCGTGTATGGATGGTTCGGTTCGCGCGGACTGCATTGCTACGACATGAGCGGCAAGCTGCAATGGAAGCACGACTTCGGCGATCAACGCACCGCCAACGGCTTCGGCGAAGGCGGCTCGCCCGCGCTGCATGGCGACACTCTCGTCATCATTTGGGACCACGAAGGCACGGCTGTGACAAAGTCATTGGAGAAAACAGTTGAGAGTTGAATGGCCATGGCGAGCATCTGATTTCTGGTGAATTTCGGTGGTTCAGCGACTTCAGGAAGGGCAAGGCTTGAGGTTTTTGAACGCCATCACCAAG
>SXMN01000073.1 GCA_005777315.1 Verrucomicrobiales bacterium | reverse complement strand
GGCAATCCTGCCAACATTTGATCCGCATGCGCGATGGACATGCGCCAATCCAATCAGAGTCCACAGCGGCGCGCCACCAAATTCATTCCATCTCCTTGCCCTCAAACTTCATTCCACCCTCCTTGTCGAGGGCCATGAACCACCCTCGGGACCATCTTTCTTGTGGCTTGCCGTTCCATGCCAAACGGCCAGCATCGCCTTCAATATGAACCCGATTACCCGTCATGGCTTCACGTTGATTGAGCTTTTGGTGGTCATCGCGATCATCGCCATTCTTGCGGCGATGCTGTTGCCTGCGCTGGGCAAGGCCAAGGCACAAGCAGGCAAGATCCGGTGCGTCAGCAATCACAAGCAACTGGCTCTCACCTACACTCTTTACCAGGATGACAACAACGGCGGGCTTCCGTCGAATGTCCGAGGCGCTCCTCCGGCGGGACGCGGATTGAACTGGGTCGAAAGCACGGTGCATGGAGCCACCCCAGGCTTCACTGACACCAATGCTTTGGTTGATCCGAAGAGGGCGGTCTTCGCCTCGTATTTGAGGACGCCTGAAGTTTACAAATGCCCCGCGGACCGAACCGTCTATCGAGTCGCCGGCCGGCGCGCTCCGAAATTGCGCAGCTATTCGATGAACGATTATCTGAATGGCGGCGCTGAACAGTTTGCGCCAATCGCGCCGGTGACTTTCTACAAACGCAACTCACAATTCATCAAACCATCGGAGTTGTTTGTCTTCATTGACGTGGAGCCCTTGAGCATTTGCTACACTCCCTTTGAGATTCCCATCTCCAATACACAGACTTACTTCACCGCTCCGGGCGCTCTCCATGACAAGAAATCAGGAGTGCTCTCCTTTGCTGACGGCCATTCCGAGTCGCACCGATGGAGGAAACCAGTGGTGCGAAACACGACCACGACCTTGACTTCCAATCCTCATCCGGTGACGAGCGAGCGCCAGGATGTCAGCTATATCCGGACACGATCCCATCACCTGGCTGTGCCCTGACGCGCAAGACACCCGATCCAAGGGGTGCGTGCGAGGAACTGACTGACTGAACCTGGAAACACCAGTTGATCAAGCTGATCAGTTCGCAGCCGCAGCTTTGGGCTTCAACAAGACTGAGCGGCGGATTCTGAACGTGGTTCCTGCGGCCCCGGATCGAAGTTCATTTGAAAAAAATCCACCAAACCACCAGCAGCATTGGAAGCATGTAGGGCAAGGCGAACTTGAAGACGTAGCCCATGAACGTCGGGGTGTGAACTTTTTGATGATCGGCGATGGCTTTGACCATGAAGTTTGGACCGTTGCCGATATAAGTGTTCGCGCCGAAGAACACAGCCCCGACGCTGATGGCGACAATGTATTTGTTGAATGCCGCATTGCCGAGCAGGTAGGCGATTTCGATGTCTTCAACTGTGACCGTCCTGGACGCGATGTGAGCCTGGAAATAACGTTGAAGTGCCAGGAAAGTTTCACGAACCGGTCCGGAGGCGGACGCCAGATCGGCCCCGCCATTCCTCACCAGACTTTCGACCTGTTGGACGGTGTCGCCATGGATGAACGCCCCGGAAAGCGCCTTCAGGAAGCTCAGGTAAGTCGGGGCGTTGTCGAGAGCACTGGAGAGAATGCCGGAGCCCCAGAAGAAGAATCCGGCCGTGGGCTCACCGAGCTTCGATGCGTTGAGTTGCAGCCAATCCAGAGCAGGCATCATGGTGGCGAAGATGCCGATGAACAGAATCGCAACCTCCTGGATCGGGTGAAAGTTGAAGTGGTTCGCTTCATGAGTCTGCTTTCGAGTCGTGAAATACGAGCCGGCCGCGGCTGCGATCATCAGGGCTTCGCGGAGAAAAGGAGGAGTCGTGATGAACACCGCGCCCAGGATGATTCCAAGGAACACAAGGTTGCCTAGCCCCTCGAACCGCCATCCATCACTCCCTTCGGCCAGCTTGTGGCGGACATCCTTCGGGGCGCGCAAATAGTTCCGGTAATCCACCACAAAGAATAGCGCGAGCAGGATCGTGAGACCCACCGCCCACATCGGCCAGCAGTGTTCCGCCACCCACCAGAAAGGAATACCTTTGAGATAACCCAGGAACAGAGGTGGGTCGCCGATTGGCGTCAGACACCCGCCAACATTCGACACAATGAAGATGAAGAAAACAATATGGTGCGCCGTGATCCGGTAGCGGTTCATCCGGATCCAGGGACGGATCAGCAGCATCGAAGCGCCGGTGGTGCCCAGCACATTGGCGACAAGCGCGCCAATCAAAAGAAAGACGACATTCGCGAGGGGCGTGGCTTCCCCTTTCACTGTAATGTGAATCCCCCCGGCGACGACAAACAACGACCCAATCAGCGTAATGAAACTGACGTATTCGATTGCGGTGTGAGCAACGGTGACGTAGGCGCGCAAGCCCGCCAGATAATAGGTCAGCGTGATGGCGCCAAGGATCAGCGAGACTTTCGGATAATTGCGGCTCCACCAGCCCGGCGCGAGAACCGGGGCAAGCGCGATGGTCGCGAGAAGCATCACGAATGGCAGAATCATGATCGGGGCTGGGGCGATCATCGTGTGTTCCACGCGCGCAGACTAAGTCGTTAGCCTTGAACGCTGCAAACGGAATTCAAATTCAGGTTCTGAGAAGCACGGGAATAAAAAGCGAAACGGCGATCCGGATGGACCGCCGTTCGGCGTGCAAACATAAATCTGAACAGGGAATTACAGCCCTTTCTTGATCATGTAACTCAAGAGATCGCCGACTCGGTTGCTGTAGCCCCATTCATTGTCGTACCAGCTCACGAGCTTGAAGAACCGGCTGTTGAGCTCGATGCCGGAGCTGGCGTCGAAGATCGAGCTGTTCTTGTCGTGGATGAAATCCGAGCTGACAACTTCATCGGTCGTATAATCAAGGATGCCCTTCAAGTAGGTCTCGCTCGCTCTTTTCATCGCGGCGGAGATCTCAGCATAGCTCGTCTCCTTGACGGTCTTCACCGTCAGGTCCACCACGGAAACTGTGGGAGTCGGCACTCGGAACGCCATGCCGGTCAGCTTGCCTTTCACCTCCGGACAAACCAACGCAACAGCCCGGGCGGCACCGGTGGTCGAAGGAATCAGGTTGATCGCGGCGCTTCGTCCGCCCTTCCAATCCTTCTTCGACGGACCATCGACGGTCTTTTGTGTCGCAGTGTAGCTGTGAACGGTCGTCATCAGGCCTTCATCAATTCCGAAGCCTTCCTTCAGAAGGACGTGGACCACCGGCGCGAGGCAGGTGGTGGTGCAGCTTGCGTTGGAGACGATGTGGTGCTTCGAAGCGTCGTACTTCTCATGGTTCACGCCCATGACAACGGTGATGTCCTCGCCCTTGGCAGGCGCGGAGATGATGACCTTCTTCGCCCCGGCGGCGATGTGGCCTTTCGCCTTCTCTGCCTCCGTGAACAGGCCTGTGGATTCGATCACGACGTCCACGCCGAGTGCTTTCCATGGGAGCTCAGCCGGAGACTTGGCGGAAACCACTTTGATCTCAGCACCATTGACGACCAGGATGTCGTCCTCGGCCTTGTCGGCGGCGGATTTCTTGGAAGCCACGGTGCCGCTGAAGCGGCCTTGAATCGAGTCGTACTTGAGCAGGTACGCGAGGTTGTCCGCAGGCACAATATCGCCCACGGCGACGACCTCCACATCCTTGCCCACGAGCCCCTGCTCAACCATTGCTCGAAACACCAGACGCCCGATGCGGCCAAAACCGTTGATTGCTACTTTCACTGCCATATTTCAGTCTTTCTCTTGAGTTCTAGTTCAGGTTCCTGACAAAGGCCGTGCATCGTAATTGCGGGCACCGGACCGTCAATCAGTAATTCCGAGCGGCGAGATGCACCCAATTCCGGGAAAACCGTTGACGCACTCGAGGGCCGTTACCTAGATTCCGACGGGGAAAAAACTTGGGCGGCTGGAATGTAATCATCACGGAAATGAGCAATACCCTGGCAAAAGGTTTGGAAGGCATCGTGGCCGCGAGCACGCGGTTGAGCGATGTCCGCGGTGACATCGGGCAACTGATCTACTGCGGGTATGACATCAACGAACTCGCCGGGAAGGTGAGCTATGAGGAAGTGGTTTATCTGCTGCATCACAACCACCTCCCAAGCCGCAAGGAGCTGGATGAATTGAAGAGCGCCCTCTCCGCATACCGGGAAATACCCAAGGGCGTCATCGACATCATCAAAAAACTTCCCAAGACCACACCTCCGATGCATGCGATTCGCACCGCAGTCTCCGCTCTTGGGTGCTTTGACACGACATGCGACGACGACACCATGGACGCCCAACGGCGCAAGGCGCGCCGCCTGATCGCGCAGATTCCGGTCGTCACAGCCTACTTTCATCGCGCGAGGCAGAAGAAGGATCTCATTCATCCGGATCCGGCGCTCGGTGAAGCGGCGAATTTCCTCTACATGGTCAATGGTGAAAAGCCGACCAAGGAGATGGAGGACACGATGGACGTCTGCTACGTCCTGCATGCGGATCACGGCATGAACGCCTCGACGTTCAGTGCGCGAGTGACGATCGCGACATTGAGCGACATGTATTCGGCGATCACCACCGCCATCGGCACGCTCAAAGGCCCTCTTCACGGCGGCGCGAACGAGGGTGTCATCAAGATGCTCCAGGAGATTGGCTCGCTGGAACAAGTGGATGCCTTCATCGAGGACGCCCTGGCGCAGAAGAAGAAGATCATGGGAATCGGGCATCGCGTTTACAAGGTGCTGGATCCGCGCGCGCCGCACCTCAAGCGCATGGCGCAAATCCTCAGCGCCAAACTCGGCGACCCAAAGTGGATTCAAATGAGCGAGCGGATTGCGGAGCTGATGCTCCAGAAGAAGGGCCTCAACGCCAACGTCGATTTCTACAGCGCCACGGTTTACTACTCGCTCGGCATTCCCACCGACCTGTTCACTCCGATCTTCGCCATCTCCCGCACCAGCGGCTGGACCGCACACGTTCTTGAACAACTCGCCGACAACCGCCTGATCCGTCCGCAGTCCAATTACATCGGGCCGGTGGGATTGAAGGTCGGGCCGATCGAGCAAAGATAAGCTCCTTGAAAGCCGGTGCTCCAGATGTGACGCAATATTCCAGGGTTGAAGTTTATCCTCTCTGTTGCCGGGTCTGCCGTTATCAGATGAACGAACCTGGCTTCGCATTGTTGGATCTTGGTGCCGACTCAGATTCAAAAGAACTGCGCAGAACGATGGCAGAAGTTAAGAATCAGTTGGATGATTTCCATCGGATGCATACGTCACGCCGACTGGATTACTTCTGGCTGGGTCGTTTTGATCAACAGACGACCACAAAATTTCATCGAGACAACGCTCCTGACGAGTCGATTTTGATATTGGGATACGAACCCACAAGAGTGCAAAGCCGTTTGTCTGTTGCTGATTATGTGCGAGCTGCAGCAGATCGCGGGCTGTCGCCCAGAGAGTATTTGAATCAGTGCAATCCAATGTTTAGCCAAGGCGAGCGCGAATTGCTGCCTTACGTCACCAACATTGAGGACTACCAGCCCGAGCACTTTCAAATTCTGGTCATCAACAACAGTGAAGCCGATACATCACAAAAGTCCGATCGATTGTTAGGAGTGCTTCACAAAGCCGAGATTGCTAAACGCATGCTCGGTGAACGGAGAATCATCAATTCAATAATGCTAGCCAGTGTTTCCAAAGACGCGAGCGTTTCGATTTCGGAGAGGGATCTGCAAACTTTTCTTGAGTCGGATCAAGTCGCGCAAAAAAACTACTAACGATTTTCATGAACATTCACGAATACCAGGCCAAGCAGCTTCTAAAACAATACGGCGTTGCCGTGCCACCGGGCGACGCGTGCAAGACGGTTGAGGAAGCCAAGACCGCCGCGGAGAAAATCTTTACCGCCGGCAACAAGCTTGCCGTGGTGAAATCGCAAATCCATGCCGGTGGTCGCGGCAAAGGCACGTTCAAGCACGGCTTCCAGGGCGGTGTGAAGCTCGCCAAGTCTGTGGCGGAAGTCGTGAACCTTGCTGAAAACATGCTCGGCAAGACCCTCGTCACGAAGCAGACCGGCCCCGATGGCCGCGTGGTGGGCACAATCCTCGTCGCCGCCGCCGAGGACATCAAAAAGGAATTTTACCTTGCGGTACTACTCGACCGGGCGAATTCACGTCCGCTGATCATGGCGAGCACCGAGGGCGGCGTGGACATCGAGGAAGTCGCGGAAAAAACTCCGGAGAAAATCATCAAGGAACACATTGACCCCGCTTTGGGTTTCCAGCCGTGGCAGGGCCGCAAGATCGCCGCCGCGCTCGGACTCAAGGGCGACCTCGCCGGCCAGGCCGCAAAACTCTTCGCTGGCGTTTACAAGACCTGGTGGGAGGCCGATGCCTCGATGGTGGAGATCAACCCGCTCTGCATCTGCGTCGGCGCGGACGGCAAGGAGAAGCTTGTTGCAGTCGATGCCAAGATCGGTCTCGATGACAACGCACTCTACCGGCACAAGGACATTCAGGAAATGCGCGATCTTGCAGAGGAATCGCCGCTCGAAATCGAGGCGAGCAAGTTCAACCTGAATTACATCAAGCTCGACGGCTCCATCGCCTGCCTTGTTAACGGCGCGGGTCTCGCGATGGCCACGATGGACATCGTGCAACATTACGGAGCCATGC
>SXMN01000008.1 GCA_005777315.1 Verrucomicrobiales bacterium | reverse complement strand
TCTTGACGGCGGCACAGACGCATCTGCTTCGTTGCTCGCTTGGTCAGAGGCCGCTGCGGGCATCCTCCCGCGTTCGCGCCTCGCATCTGCATCTGTGGCGCTCGCCATCATTCGTAGCCTATCCCACGGTCTCCTCAGTAATCCAACGGGTGAGCATTTGGCACTCCCTGACAGCCTCTGAACTCTTTCATTCTCTGCTTCCTCTGCGTCCACCTGTTCACTTCAACTGCCGGGTTTAGCATCACTCACACTCGAGGAAATTCTCGAGGAGCTTGAGACCGATTTTCTGGCTCTTCTCAGGATGAAACTGGGTCGCGAAGACATTGTCCTTCCAGATCGAGGAAGCAAAGGTTTCTCCGTAATCGGTCCGGGTGGCCGTGATTGAGGAGTCTTGCGGCAATGGGTAGAAGCTGTGGACGAAATAGACGTAGCTGCCGGAAGGGATGTCGCGGTAGAGCGGGCAGTCCGGCTGCACGATTTCAATTTGGTTCCAGCCGATCTGAGGAACCTTGATTCCTCCGGTTCCTGAAAAGCGGACAACCTTCCCTTTGAAGATTCCGAGTCCCGCCGCGCAACTGTTGAACTCTTCGCTGCGTTCAAACAAAGCCTGGTAGCCCACGCAGATTCCCAGGAACGGCCTTCCAGTCAGCGCGTAGGCACGCGAAGCTTCGAGCAATTCCTGCCGCTGCATCGCGTTGAGGCAATCATCGAACGCGCCCACACCCGGAAGCACCGCCGCACGGGCATGCTTCAATTGTTCCGGACGCGTCACGCGCCGGACATCGGCTCCGAGGAAGCGCAACGCTTTCTCCACGCTGTGCAGGTTCCCGGCACCGTAATCGATCAATGCAATCACGCGTCGAGCGTAGGGGGAGATTCAGTCCTTTTCAATACGCGCCCTCCCGATCGATGGTGTCCGGTGCTTTCCTGAGTTGTCGGTGGAGCGCGACTGTGCTGAAAGCCAGTCGCAGCAGTATCGCTGGCTCGCCCTCGCGCCAAACCTGCTGCGGCTGGTGCTGTGCACAGAACCGCGCTCCTTGCTGACAGCCAAGTTCACCAACTTGTGAATGCACTGATGGTGTCCTGATCGTAATCCTGTTCCATGAGGGATGATGAGCAAGCTGAGGACGATGGGTGCGATTAAAAGCGGGTGAGGCCGCGCCTGGGAGCGCTGGCATCCTTGCCGGCGATTTATATCTTCGGGCACTCGTCCACACTCTCTGCCCGCGCCGGCAGGGATGCCGGCGCTCCCAGGTCAGACCAGGTTCCTCCCTCACCCACTTTTAATCACACCCGAGGACGATTCCGCCCGATCCTCCCGCTTGACTCGACTTGATCCCCCGGTAGTGTCACGCCCTTCCGAAGCCCGGGCTTCGGCATCCGGAGGCGGCCTCCGCGCACAAACAATTCAACACACGAAATCAAATCCATGAAGCATTACGCAATCGCGGCGGCAGTCTGCCTTTTCAGCACGGCCATTTCCCACGCACAGGACAAGGTGAAACTGACGGATCAAAAGGACAAGGTCAGCTACAGCATCGGCGTCAATATCGGATCCAATTTCAAACGACAGGGCATTGATGTGAATGCCGCGACGTTGCTGGCCGGGATCAAGGACGGTCTGAGTGGCGGCGCGACCGTTCTGACTCCGGAGGAAATGCAACAGACTCTCGCGGCTTTCCAGCAGGATCTGACCGCCAAGCAAGGTGAAAAAGCCCGTGAACTTGGCGACAAGAACCGCAAGGAAGGAGATGCCTTTCTCACCGCGAACAAGAAAAAGGATGGAGTGAAGACCACTGCCAGCGGTCTTCAGTATAAAGTGATCACGGAAGGCAAGGGCAAGAAGCCCACCACGGCTGACTCAGTTCAGGTTCATTACAAGGGAACGTTGATCGATGGCACCGAGTTCGACAGCTCTTACAAGCGGAACATGCCCCCTGAATTCGGCATTACCGGCGTGATCGGTGGCTGGACTGAAGCGCTTCAATTGATGCCGGTCGGTTCCAAATGGCAATTGTTCATCCCCTCGAATCTGGCGTATGCCGAACGCGGCGCCGGCTCTGACATTGGTCCGAACGCGGTCCTGATCTTCGACGTGGAACTGCTTGCGATCCTCGATCCGGCGAAGGCGGAGAAGTAGGCTGCG
Organism: Verrucomicrobiales bacterium; assembly: GCA_005777315.1. Lineage (GTDB taxonomy): Bacteria > Verrucomicrobiota > Verrucomicrobiia > Limisphaerales > F1-12-MAGs170 > F1-120-MAGs170. Next base: position 18,355 of record SXMN01000008.1, on the reverse strand, counting down.
ACGGCGAGAAGGAGCGCGGACAGCCATGTCCGCGCGTCGGGAAGACGGGATACGCGCGGACAAAGCTGTCCGCGCTCCGATGGATGGTTCACGGGCAGGGCAGGGGAGAGGTTTCTCTCACTTGGAATTTCGTGCTTTGAGCCCCTGACCGGCGAGCCTCCCAGAAGGAGTGTGGTAGGGCGGCGGTGTCCCACCGCGCCGTGGTGTCGGTGGGGATGCGCGTATCCGTCCGCCGTTCGCGGCGGGCTGAGGACAGCCTCGCCCTATCATCCGGTTCGTGGTCAGCATTGCCGTGTTTGCCCCGCGATTCGCTTCCAGAACCTTGACGACTCGAAACCTTCACCTCCTGTCGCGGTGCCTCCATACGAGACATACGATTCGTTCGAGTGCGAAAATGTAGTTCGCTCCGCAACGCGGCTTCGTGTAAGAGTCTCGTCAGCCAAAAGGACTCACATGAAGAACTTCTCAACCGCCGCCATTTCCCTCCTGCTCGCACCGGTATTTTTGCACGCGCTTTTCAATGGGGTGCCAGCCGTTGCCCAGTCCGTGCCGAAGCTGGATACCGCTTTCCAGCCTGTCATCACACACTCGGGAGGGTTCGTGGCCGCGGCTGCGAATCAAGCGGATGGCAGGTTGATCATCGCCGGCGCATTCAATGCCATCAACGGAACGGCGCGCAATGGAATCGCCCGGCTTAATTCGGATGGTTCCGTGGATACCGGGTTTGATCCGGGAGCTGGTGAGTGTTGCGGAGTGGCGTCTGGCAACGGGCAGACGACTTCTCCAATAGCGGCAGTCCTGGTTCAGCGGGACGGAAAGATCGTGATTGGCGGCCCGTTCTCGATGGTCGGCGGCGTGCCTCGCAATGGAATTGCGCGACTGGATACGAATGGGAAGTTGGACGCCTCGTTCGATGTTGGTTCGGGATTGGACCTGAGCAAAGGCGCGGCTGGCAGTGCTTCTGTCGTCGCGATCGTCGAGCAACCGGACGGCAAACTGATCATCGGAGGGGCCTTCACCTCGATCAATGGCGTTCCGCGCAGTGGCGTCGCCCGGCTCAATTCCAACGGCTCGGTCGATACGAGTTTTGATCCCGGCGCCGGCGTGCCGATCGAAAATGGAGACGTGGGGTTTGGCCGGCTCAATTCACTCGCGCTGCTCGGCAATGGACAGATCCTCGTTGCGGGCAGCTTTTCGGTCTTCAACAACGTGGACCGGATCGCCATGGCTCGATTGAATTCCAATGGCAGCCTTGATCCCGGGTTTGATGTCTATTTCCGCCAGCAGGACGGGCAACCGTCCGTCGATGGCGTCGTGGTCCAGGCTGACGGCAGGATCGTGGTCAGTGGCGTGTTCAGTGTGATCCAGGAAGAGTTCAGGGATAACATGGCGCGCTTGAATGCGAATGGCTCAAACGATCCCGGTTTCAATCCGGTGATCGATGTGAGCAATGGCGAATCCTACTCCGCGATTGCTTCGCAGCCGGACGGAAAATTGATCGCATTCAGGCAGTTTCTGGATGCTCAGGGCGTATCGAGGCGCATGATCGTTCGTTTGAACGCGGACGGTGGACTTGATGGTTCTCTGGCTGCGAGCCTTGGCGTTGGCAATGGGAACCGGCTGCGCGTGTTTGGCGCGGTCCGCCAGGCGGATGGCAAATGGGTTGTCGTCGGTGATTTCTCCGCGGGCGCGAACAATGATCATCGCGGTTTGGTGCGAATCGGCGCGCAGGGTGGTCTGGAGGAAACCTTCAATCCCCAGCTCGAACTTGCGGAGGATTTTCCGGCGAACATTCAAGCGTTCGCGGTGCAGAGAGATGGCAGGATCGTCATCGGAGGCACTTTCAACCGCGTCAATGGAATCGCTCGAAACCTGTTGGCCAGACTGAATGCTGATGGGACGCTGGATGCTGCTTTCGCGCCGGTGCTGCAAACGGAGGATGCGCAGAGTTCTGTGCTGGCAGTTGAGCTGACGGAGGATGGGAAGATTGTCATTGGTGGTTTATTTCGCGCGGTGAACGGTGTGAGTCGCAATGGCATCGCCCGGTTGAATGGTGATGGAACTCTGGACCAATCATTCGATGTGGGCAACGGGACCAACGAAAAGAGCCTGACAGGCTTCGATACTGTCGGGCGTGTTTGGGCGGTCGCGGTTCAGAAGGATGGGAAAGTGATTGTTGGAGGAGACTTCGCTGCGATCCGCGATGTGCAGGCCCCGTGGCTGGCGAGGCTGAACTCCAACGGCACTTATGATTCCAGTTTCCAACCCAGCCTCAGGCCGTGCCTTAACTGCGCCACACCCGAGATTCGCGGCATCGCACTTCTGAGTGACGGTCACATGATGATTCATGGCATCTTCAACCGTGTGGACATTTACGCCTATCACGGCATCGCTCGGCTGCAGGCGGACGGCGTCGTTGACACGAAACTGGCGCCGCCGATCACCGCGGATGACGAGGTTCGAGGGGTTGCCGTCGGACCTGATGATTCGGTCGTGGCGGCGGTTTCCGTATTCGACGCGGCCAGCGATTCGACTCGAACCAGGCTGCTGCGCTTCCTGCCCGATGGAAGCGTGGATACGGGATTCGATCCAGGCGCGCTCGTGGGAGATGATCCAGCCGTTGCTCCTGTGTCGGCGGTGGCGATCGACGCGGGTGGGAGGCTGGTGATTGCGGGACAATTGTCTTCAGTTGGTGGAAAGCCCCGGCGTGGACTGGCACGCTTCACGGCAGCGGGGACGCTTGATGATGAATTCATCTCGAACTCAAGCTTTGCCCGGGGAGTGCTCGGCCTCGCCCGCAATTCCCGGCCGGTGGTGATCGGGATGGAGGTTCAAGGTGACGGGTCATTTTTCGCCGCAGGATCATTTGGTGCCGTGGGAGATGCCGCACGTGTGGGCTTGGTTAAGTTTCTGGCGGATGCGCCTGGGTCGGGACCGGGTAGCTCGCGTCCAATCATCCGATCATTTGCACGGGAATCGGATGGAAGATCTTCAATGACAATCTCCGGTGAGCCTGGCCGGGGTTACCGCATCGAAACTTCCACTGATTTGAGAGGATGGACGACGATTGGGAATTTCACCGGTGCCGTCACTCCTCAGCCCTTCTCCGATGCTGCTCCTAAGGACTTGTCGCATCGCTTCTATCGAGTTCGAGGAGACTGAACATCAATTGGGGACCGCGCCTCAGTAAGGCAACGTTGAAACGTTGGGCTGTTGTCAAATGTCCCTACGGGACAACTCATCCCTGAAATCCATACCACCGAAAACACCGAAGAACCGATATTTTGTTTAAGTTCCTCCACTTGTGAGCCGCTGGAAGGCACGAGATGCTTTGTGAATTCCGCAGGGCTGATGATTTCCGTTGATCGAATTGATAATGAGACTGGCAATAGACAAGGTAGAGCCGGGGATGGAAGTGATGAGCGACGTGTTCAATGTGAACAAGGCTCTTCTCCTTCCCAAAGGGGCCGTGCTTACGGAGCGACATCTAAAGGCTCTCAAAACATGGGGTGTTGAAGCCATCAATGTCGTTGTCGCGGGGGAAGGAGGGCCATCGGGCGCGGCCGGGCAGCCGGCGCCTCCCGAGGTACTCTCTGCCGCTGAAAAACGGGTGGCCGAGCGATTCAAACACGTGACTGCAACCTCGCCCGCCATCGAGATCATCAAGAAGCTCGCGCTCAGGCATTCAGCGGTTCACCTCCAGAATTCTCCGACAGGGCAGGGGAGCGCGAAGCCATGAAGATGGACGTTCAGACATTTGTGCAGCGTATAGGCAAGCTGCCATCGTTGCCCATCGTGTACCAGGAGCTGGTGAGCGCCATCGAGCATCCCAACACATCGATCGAGGACATCGGGCACATCTTGCGAAAAGATCAGAGCCTGGCCACCCGGCTTCTGAGGCTGGCAAACAGCGCACTCTACGGATTTCCCTCCGAGATCGCGACCCTGGAGGAAGCGGCTCAATTGATCGGGTTGAAAGAAATCAGGGATCTGACATTGGCGACATCCGTCATCAAAGCTTTCGAAGGTGTCCCGCCTGAACTGGTGGATGTCACCGCTTTCTGGAAGCACAGCATCGCATGTGGCATCGCGTGTTCCCTGCTGGCTGAGGAAAGGCATGATCCCGCCTCGGAGAGGTTTTTCGTCGGAGGCTTGTTGCATGATGTGGGGCGGCTGATCCTCTTCCTCAAAGCTCCCGAGCAAGCCCGAGAAGTGCATAAAAGGTGCGAAGATTCGGGCGAGCTGGTCATCCGTGTTGAGATGGATGTTCTTGGTTTTGAGCATGCGGCGCTTGGAGCGGAACTGGCAACCCTCTGGCGGCTTCCCGTGTCCCTCCGTGAAATGGTTCGCTGTCATCACAACCCGGCGCGATCCACCGGATTTGGGGTCGATGCTTACACCGTCCATTTCGCGGATTTTCTGACAACTGCATTGGAGTTTGGAAACAGCGGTGAAATGCTTCTGTCGCCACTGGTGCCGCAACAGGCGGGCGATCAGCGGTTGATCGAGGATGATCGAGGATGATCGCATTGAGCCGTTGGTTGCCGAGCTCGAAACAAAGTACGAGGACGTGTGCAGGATACTGGCCGATGACTAGCATCCTTCAACCTCCACAATCCCCGGTGGACGGTGTGGGGATGGCGCAATTCAACCAGCAACTGGTTGACAGCATCCTTTCCCTCCAGCGTTTCTTCACCGAAGTGCGCGCGGCATCCAGCCAGAAGGAGATGCTGGAACTGACCCTTGCCCACCTGAAAGCGTTGCTGCCGATTCAGAACGCGGGTTTCTATTTTCCGGGTGAAACCGGACTGGATTTCATTCTTCAAACGAACCTCACTCCGGAAGCCGCATCTGAGCTGAATGGCGTGATTGATCAGGCGATCGAGTCGGGGGCATTCGGTTGGGCGCTCAACCATCTGAGGCCGGCGGCGCTCAAGCTGGATGATGGCACCACACTTGTTCTGGCGGCGCTTCGCACGCGGCATCGGGTCATCGGCGTGTTCGCGGCGTCGTTTGGCTTCCAGCTCGCCGCGGCATGGAACGCGCACAGCATTGTTCTCGCAACATTTCTGGGCTGCGTCGCGGATGCGATACTGTCGGACCAGCTCGCGGGCGATCTGAGGGATCACAATTTGAAGCTGGACCGGATGGTTCAAGAGCGCACCCATGAACTTCAAAATGCAAAGGAAGCCGCGGAGCTGGCCAACAGCGCCAAGACGAGGTTTCTGGCTAACATCAGCCACGAACTGCGCACACCCCTCAACGCCATTCTCGGGTACACCCAGATCCTTCAAGGCAATGAGGCCCTCGACAAGGAATCGAGTGAACAGGTCGGCACCGTGCTTCACTCCGCCGAGCACCTGCTCTCGGTTATCAACGATTTGCTCGACATGGCGCGGGCGGAAACCGCCGCGATCGAGATCGCGCCAGTCGAGATGGAGCTGCGTCCATTGGTCGAGGACGCCTTTCGAATCCTGAAGCCCCGGGCTGAGGACAAATCCATCGAGTTGCAATGCTCGGTCGGATCGGGATTGCCTCGGATCATCACGATGGATCCGAAAAGACTCCGGCAGATCCTTCTAAACCTGGGTGGCAATGCCATCAAGTTTACAGATCGCGGTTTTGTGCGGTTGGAAATATCGCGAAGGAAGAACGCGATTCGCTTCGTGGTGTCGGATACCGGTTGCGGGATTTCGCAAGAGGACATGCCCAGATTGTTTCAGGCGTTTCAGCAAGTCGGGGACTCCTCAAGGCATGCTGGCGGAACAGGGCTGGGACTTTCGATCAGCCAGAAAATCCTCGAAATCATGGGGAGGCAACTTCACGTGAAAAGCGAAGTCGGGAAAGGTTCCTCTTTCTGGTTTGAGATCGAAAGCGATGCAGCGGAAGCGGAGTCCGTCCCCGAGCTGGCTTCCATATCCACCACCGACAGCGCATTGCCGCCCGAGGATCGTGAGACACTGCCGCTTGAAGATTTTGTGCGGATAAAGGCCCTTGCGGCGCGTGGTGACGTCCTGGCTCTGCAACAGGAATTGGAACAGTTGGAGGGAAGATCCGCGGCGCCCGGCCCAATGATCCGGCAACTCCAGCAGTTGGCCTCCGCCTGCAAACTTCGACAAATTCGCGAGATGCTCGACAGACATGAAAGACACCATCCTCATTGTTGACGATACCCCGACGAACCTGCAGTTGCTGGTAAAGGTTCTGTCGGACTGCGGCTATCGCACGCTGGTTGCCGAAGATGGCGCGGCAGCCCTTGAACAGTCGGCAGAGGAGCTTCCGGACCTGATCCTCATGGATGTGATGATGCCTAACATGGACGGTTTTGAGGCCTGCCGCAGGTTCAAGCAAAGCGTCCGGACTCGCGACATCCCCGTCATTTTCATGACAGCGCGTTCAGAGATCAGCGACCGACTCACTGGTTTCGAAGCGGGAGCCGTCGATTACGTGATCAAACCTTTTCAAAAGGAGGAGGTGCTCGCCAGAATTTCCACTCACCTGACATTGCTGAAACAAAAGCGGGCGCTTGGAGACCTTGCGGAGCAACGAAGCCGGTTCATGCGTGTGGCCGCGCATGACCTGCGCAATCCCCTTACGGTCATCGCTGCCTGGTCCGAACTCGGAGTGGCGCGGGCTCCAAACCAACAGGTTGCCGAGATTTTTGAAAAGATCGACCGAGCTGGACGGCAGATGAAGGTGATCATCGAAGACTTCCTCGCGTTGCAAATGGCGCAAGGTGATGTCGGCCGTGAAAAGGGAGTTTTCGACCTTCGTGCGGTCCTGCAACAAGCCATCGAACAGCAGGGATTCTCCGCCTCCGCGAAGGAGATTCAGATCGAGCAGCGTCTTCCTGAACGACCGCTTCCCGCCCTGGGGAACCTGGCTCACACACATCAGATATTCACAAATTACCTGTCCAATGCCATCAAGTTCAGCCCCCGATGCACCACCATTCTGATCTCGATCCTGCCAACGCTCTCGGCGTGGAGGATTGAGGTTCAAGACCAGGGGCCTGGCGTTGCCAGGGACGAGCGGAGTAAACTCTTTGTGGAATTTGCCAGAATCTCGAACAAGCCCACGGCGGGAGAGTCCAGCACCAGGCTGGGGCTGGCGATCGTCAAGAATCTTGCCGAAGCGCAGGGCGGTCGCGCAGGGGCGGATTTTCCGGACTCCGGCGGCTCCATATTCTGGCTCGAAATTCCAATGGCGGTTGGAAATTGACCTCCAGGGACCGGGCAACGACTTAACAAGGTGGAGTCGTGACGGATGCAGCCTCCGGATTTGCGTGATGCGCTGCTTCAACCTTCACTGGCGGATGGCGGAGAACTCACAAGCCGCCCGTGTCCCAGGGGGCTGCCTCTTTACTGATTCACGTAAACCTGGTGCTTCGGCCTGCCGGCAAGGATCTGTTCTTTTCCCCAGTTTGTGACCTTGGCAAACGCTTCTGACCTTATGAAGTCGTTGAAGGCGGTTTGATCATTCCATTCCGAGACGATGAGATAGCTTTGAGGGCTTGAAACGTCTTTGTAGAGCTTCGAAACCGTATGTCCCGGCGAAGTGCTCATGACAGTAAGAACTGCCTGAAATGCCTTTTCGAAGACGGTTTCTTTGCCAGCGAGAACCTGATAATTCATTCCAATGGTAACCATGATGGTATTCAAGCGGGGCAGGTTGCCATTTGCAACACTTCAACCTTCCGTCGCCAGTGCATTCACAAGTTGGCGGTAGTGGAGCGCGAAATTCCCCGATCCGGCACCACACTCGGCCACGCCCGGTCTTGAGGTCTTGTCGTCACCCGCAACTCGGGAGGCACCTTCCGTCGCAGCTGTCATCCCCGAATCTTGTTTGGGCGTCCCGTACGCCCTCAGCACCCCTCCAGCACCGGGATTCCTGTGGCAACGCTGCCTGCAATCAAACGGGCTTTACCGGATTAAGAACGCAGGGCAGCTTTCACTCCACACATGAATCGCAAATCATTTCTCGGCCTTCTCGGCGGTGCTCCCGTCCTGGCTGCTCTCGCGTTCCAATCGAAGGCAGGTGTGAACGCGGGCGTCACATCGGCCGCCGGTGAGTTTGAAGAAATGACCATCGCGGAAATGCATTCTGGCATGGTGGCTGGCCGTCTCACGGCGCTCTCGCTCGCGAAAGCTTATCTCAAGCGGATCGAGGCAGTTGATCGCAACGGCCCAAAGTTGAATTCCGTCATCGAATTGAATCCCGACGCGCTGGCAATCGCCCGTGACCTTGATCGGGAATGGAAGCGCAAAGGTCCCCGCAGCCCGATGCATGGCATTCCAATCTTGCTCAAAGACAATATCGACACGCACGACAAGATGAGCACAACCGCCGGCTCGCTGGCCCTCAAGGGGCACGTGGCGGCACGCGATGCTTTCGTTGTGGAAAAGCTGCGAGCCGCTGGCGCCGTGATTCTCGGAAAGACCAATCTGAGCGAGTGGGCGAACTTTCGATCGACGCGCTCCACCAGTGGATGGAGCGGTCGTGGTGGTTTGACATTGAATCCGTATGCGCTGGATCGCAATCCGTCCGGCTCCAGCTCTGGATCTGCCGTCGCGGTCTCCGCGAATCTCTGCGCCGTAGCCGTCGGTACGGAAACGAATGGCTCCATCATCTCCCCCTCGTCCGTCTGCGGAGTCGTCGGAATCAAACCAACCGTCGGGCTCATCAGCCGGAGTGGGATCATTCCCATCTCGCACACGCAGGACACTTCGGGGCCAATGGCTCGCACCGTGACGGATGCCGCGATTCTACTCGGCGCCATGACAGGTCTGGATTCAACAGATGCTGCGACTCATTCCAGCGAGGGCAAGGCGTACACCGATTACACCCGCTTCCTGGACCGCGACGGCCTTCGTGGAGTGCGCATCGGCGTCTTGCGTCGTTATTTCAAGACTCATTCCAAAGCAACCCGCATTGCCAACGAAGCGCTTGTCCGCCTCAAGGATCTCGGCGCGACTCTTATTGATCCAGCCGATCTGCCGTCGGATGAAAAGGTCGGTGACGCGGGGTTCGAACTGATGTTGTTTGAATTCAAAGCCGGATTAAATGCCTATCTCGCGAATCTTCCCAGCGATGCACCGGTCCGGTCCCTCACGGATCTGATCGCGTTCAACGAACGCCACCAAGAAAAGGAGCTGCCTTTCTTTGGTCAGGAAATCCTGGCGATGGCCGAGGGGAAAGGATCACTCACGGACAAGGTTTACCTCGATGCTCTGGCGCTTTGCCGCCGCGTGAGTCGCGAGGGTGGCATTGACAAGATCATGGACACGCATCGTCTGGAAGCGATTGTGGCACCAGCCAGTGGTCCTGCCGGCGCTACAGATCTTGTGTATGGCGACCGGGATCTGGGCGGGTGTGCATCACCAGCCGCCGTGGCCGGCTACCCGAGCCTCACCGTGCCTGCTGGGTTTGTTTCCGGACTGCCGGTTGGGCTGTGCTTCTTTGGACGAGCCTACAGCGAACCTGTTCTGATTCGCCTCGCCTTCGCATTTGAACAGGCGACAAGAATGCGCCGCGCTCCGGGATTTGCCTCGACCGTTTCTGATGTGCATCGGTGACCATCTGAAGCAGGGCTGTTGAAAAAGAGATGAGTAACATTCTTTATTCCCATGACTTGAGCAGGTTCGATTTCACGCGAATCCATTCCTGGCTCTCCTCGACATACTGGAGTCCTGGGATCTCGCTTGAACGCGTTGAAAAAGAATTTCGAGCTTCGACGGTGGTCGTAGGCGCATTTTCCAACGAACGGCAGGTCGGGGTTGCGAGAGCGCTCAGCGACACAGTGCGTTTTGCCTACATCGCAGATGTTTTCGTGGATTCGGAGTTCAGAGGGAGCGGAATTGCGAGGCGGATGACAGGAATGCTGCTCGATCATCCTTTGGTTGGAGATGCTGACTTTTGCTACCTTTTGACCAGGGATGCTCAAGGGGTTTACAGAGAGTTGGGATTTGAGGTTCCCGATTTGCAAGGCAAGTTGATGCGCCGGGCGCGGCCAACGAACATCAAGATATGAAAACGAAAAACACACCGATCAGCCGCCGGGGATTTTTACGACGCGGCGCAACTGCTCTGAGCGCAGCCGTGTTCGCCCCCACGATCATCCCCGCTTCAGCCCTGGGTCGAGGCGGGGTTAAGGCCCCAAGCGAACGCATCACGATGGGCTTCATTGGCGTGGGAGGGCAGGGGAGTGGTCACTTGCTGGGTGGTGCCTGGACTTATGTTCCAGGCGGCTACTCCGCCCGCCGTGATGTTCAAGTGCTCGCCGTGTGTGACGCCTGGGAGAACCGGCGCGAAAACGCGACGCGCCAGGTGAATGAGAATTACGCGAAATTGTCCGGCCAGGGCACCTACCATTCTTGCAAGGCTTATCGCGATTTTCGTGACGTGCTGGCTCGCGGGGACATTGATGCCGTGTTGATTGCCTCGCCGGTTCACTGGCACGGCGTGATGGCCGTGATGGCTGCCAAGGCCGGCAAGGACATCTATTGCGAGAAGCCCACGGCCATCACCATTCGCGAGGCGAAAGCGATGAAAGAAGTGGTGCTGCGTTACGGACGCGTGTTTCAGGCCGGCACACAGCAACGCTCGGAATACGGCGGCAAGTTTCGTCGTGCTTGCGAACTCGTCCGCAATGGTGCCATCGGCAAGCTCAAGGAAGTTTATGCCTGCCGTCCTGGTGGAACATTCGAGTGGAAGCGCTTTGGGCCGCCCAAGCCCGTGCCTGCCGGACTCGATTGGGATCTGGCGCTCGGCCCCGCTCCTTGGCAACCTTACGCTGGGGTCGCTCACGCGCACATGTTCTGCGGCATCGGTGACATCAACTGGGGGCCGCATCATTACGACATCATCCAGTGGGCGCTGGATGCCGACCGATCCGGCCCGGTGGAAATGTTTTTCGAGAAGGACGTATTACGGTACCGCTATGCCAGCGGGGTGGTCGTTCATGCCGAGCATTATCCTGGCGACACGACAGGCTCCAGCGGCGGCGCGCGTTTCATCGGGACGGATGGCTGGATCGCCGTGGATCGAGAACATCTCACCGCGCATTCGAACGAAGTCTTCGAGCGTCCGCTAGACCCCAGCGGCCCGCGACTTTACTTCAGCGACAGCCATTCCGGGAATTTTCTTGAGTGTGTGCGCACGCGGAAACGCACGATCTGCGACGTCGAAACGGCGCATCGTTCGGCCAGCGCGGTGTTGCTGGGCGGCATCGCGCTGCAATTGAAGCGCAATTTGAAGTGGGATCCGGAGGCCGAACGTTTCCTCAACGACGACGAGGCCAACCGGTTTCTCTCCACTGCCTACCGCACTCCGTGGGAAATCTGAAAGGACTAGAAATGAAGACACTTTTCCTGGTTGCGGTGATGATTTGCGCTGCGGTGGATCTGGCCATGACGGCTGAAGTCGGCGAGGAAGCGCGGCTGACGGCCGTGCTGCAATCCACCGCAACTCCAGTGGAAAAGGAAGACGCCTGCCGACGATTGAAGCAGATCGGCACCGTCAGGGCCGTGCCTGCGCTGGCAGGATTGCTGGCCGATGAACATCTGTACCAGGCTGCGTGCGACGCGCTGGAGACCATGCCTTTCATTGAAGCCGGCGAAGCCTTGCGGGCTTCATTGAAGACCACTTCGGGGAAACCCAAGGCCGGAGTGATTCACGCTTTGGGAGAGCGACGGGATCAGTCGGCACTCCGGGATCTGGGTGGTTTATTGAGCGATAAAGATTCGCTCATTGCATGTTGTTCGGCCAAGGCGTTGGGAAGAATTGGAGGCATCAAAGCGGTGGGTGTGTTGCGCAAGGCTTTGCCATCGGTGTCTGATCCGGTCCGCAGCACGATTGTCGATGCGCTTTTGCAGTGCGCCTCACAATTGCTCACCGACGGTGAAACTGCCAGGGCCAATCGCATTTTTAAGCAGTTTGATGACCCGAAGGAAAACGATCATGTCCGTACCACGGCATACGTGGGACTGATTCGGTCTGCTGGAGACCACGGGCTTGCGCTCGTCACTGCCGGCATTAAGAGCCGCGACACCGCCCGCCAGACCGCTGCGCTACAGTTGGCGCATGCGATGCCTCACCCCAAAGCGACTGCAACCTTCACCAACTTGTTGACGAAGGCGTCACCTGCGATGCAGACGGCGCTGATCGGATTGCTGCAACAACGCGGTGACGTGTTCGCCGCTCCGGCCCTGCTCACCCCGGCTTACAGCGCGGAGCTCCCGGTGCGAACCGCGGCCATCGCGGCCCTGGGCGCTCTTGGAGATGCCACGGCGATTCCGCTTCTGGCGAAGGCTGCAACGTCGTTGGACGAATCCGAACAAAAGGCGGGACGGCAGGCGCTCATCGAATTGCGACGGGGCAAGGTTGGCGACGAACTGGTCGCTCAGTTGAGTTTGTCGAACCCGGATGTGCAGGTTGAATTGATCCGGGCGCTGAGTGCCCGGAGCGAGAAATCCGCTGTTCCGAAACTGTTCATTCTCGCGCGTAGTGATGCGGCAGCGACTCGTAAAGCGGCCCTGCAGGCCCTGAGTCGGCTTGCGGATGGCTCACAGATGGGAGCGCTCGTTGAACTTATCAAGGATGCGAAAGATCAGGCGGCGCGCTCTGATGTTCGCGGTGTGTTTGAATCTGTCGTGGACAGGGCGGGAGGTCGAAAAGGATTTGATGTTTCCCCGATTGTCAACGGACTCACCACGGCGAATGCGACGACCCGCATCGCCTTGTTGCAGGTCAGCGTGCTGTTCGCGGACGGCCGCCTGCGCGCGGCATTTCGGGCCGCTTTGAAAGACACCGACCCGGTGGTAAGCCGTGCTTCGGCGCGCGCCCTGTGCAATTCGCGGGATGTAGGATTGATGCCCGACCTTCTCGAACTTGCTCGAAACTCGGACGGAGTTAGCCTTCGCGCGCTGGCGATGGAGGGCTACCTGCGACTGAATGTCGATGAAAGTTCCGGTTTCCCTCCACAAAAGCGGGCTGAACTTATGAAGCCCGTCTTCGAACTCGCCACGCGCCCGGAGGAAAAGCGGTTGGTTCTCGCAGCACTGGCCGAGGTGGCGCATCCGGACGCGCTCGAACTGGTGGGGCGAAGCGCTGGAGAAGATGTCCGCAACGAGGCCGAAGTGGCCGGACTGCAAATCGCCAAGGCTTTGCGTCTGTCAGCTCCTGACGTGGCGGAAAAGACATTCCGGCGACTGGCGACGGAAGCTCGCAGCAATGACGTGCGCGTCAACGCGCAGACCGAGTTGAACAGGCTCAAGACACCATGATTGCCGAACTCATGCGAATCGGCTTCCGCTCTTTGCAACAGTGGGAACAGGGGACAATCGTTCTGTGACGGGCATCCTCCCGCGTTCGTGCCTCGCATCCGCATCAGCGGCGCTCGCCATCATTAGCAGCCTGCGCCACCGCCTCCTCAGTGATTGCGAATGTCAGGCGTTTTGTCTCACTTCTTCTGGACGCATGTCGTCGAGAAAAGGGAGGGAGCGGCGATACTCATCGAGTTTAGTGAAGTCCAATTCCGCGCTAATCACGCATTCATTGCCGCCTGCGTCGGAGAGGATGTCGCCGTTGTGATCGATGATCATGCTTCGGCCTGTGTGATTCAGCTTTGGGTCGCGACCGATTCGATTCACGCCAACCACGAAGGCCTGATTCTCGACAGCTCGCGCCTGCAGGAGTTTCACCCAATGGCCAATGCGGGCTTCAGGCCAACTGGCAATGACCGTGTAAAGCTGGGGACGTTGCCAGGCCGCCTGGCGAAAGACTTCGGGAAATCGAAGGTCATAGCAGACGAACGGAGCGACCAATACTTCGTTCCATCTGAATGTGGTGATCTGGTTGCCTGCCGCACATGCCACGGCTTCGCCACCGAGGGAGAATGGATGAATCTTTGAGTAACGGGTCACCTCCAGGCCATCCGGGGAGAAGATGACAGCCTGATTGCGGCATTTGCCGTCAGCTCCGCGCGTCACGAGTCCGCCCATGACATGGGCTCGGAACTTCCGGGCAATCCCGGAAAGAAACTGACTGGTTGCTCCTTCAGGTGGCTCGGCCATCTGGCCGACATTCATGGTGAAACCAGTGGCGAACATTTCCGGGAGCACAACCAGGGAACCCGGCGTTGGAGAAGCGTTGTCGAGCAGCGCGCTCGCTTTGGTGAAATTGGCGGTCTTATCCTCCCAGGCGACATCCAACTGGCAGCAGAATAGTTTCACGACCGGATCATGTCGTAAAACTCCCACTGCTTGAAGGGAATTCTCATCGAGCTTCCATGCTTTGAGCAGCCTGGCATCTCATTCCCCTGCCAGATCTCAGATGGCTTCTCCGACTGGAGTCAGGCCGACTTTTGCTGAAAAAGAACGGAGGAATCAGGGAGGTTGAGCATTGCGAGGTCGATGCCGCGGTTTGTCGGCCTCTGCATCGCCTTGGAGAATTGCGCAGAAATGGCCGCGACGGTGGGAGTGGCGTAGTACTTTACGATTCCGACGCTGACACTCGAAGGGAAGACCACGACCATCGTATTGTGGCCATCGATGTCGCTGACCAGCAAACTGGACTTGTCCCCCTGCTGGTAGATATGAGTAAATGTTGTCTCGCCTGTGATGTTCCCGATCGCCTGCGCGGCTGAAAAGGCATTTGACGCGAGGGCGCCGAGAGTCGTCGAATCATACTTTTCAGAATCGCCCTGCTTCACTATGAGAAACCCGCCCTCCGCGGTGACCAGCGCGAGCGTGGCTTCAGATTTCGCCAGAAAATCTTTTAGCGCGGATTCGATTTCCTGAACATCCTCTTCCAGGAGTTCGGGTAGAGTGGACATAAAGTTAAGCGGCTTTCCGGGTGCCTTCGTTGATGAATTTATGCAGCAGCATCCGGGTGATCATGTTGAGGGACTCGAAGACCCCTTCCGTGCGGCTGGCGCATGCTTCGAATGATGGAACAACTATTTCGCGGTTGTTCAGGAGGAACTCCATGTAATCCACGGGCGCGGCGTTGGGCATGTCCCGCTTGTTATACTGAAGAACGTATGGGATGTCCGCGAGGTTCAGTTTCAACGCGCGCAGATTCTCGTCCAGATTGTTAAAGCTCTCGACGTTCTCCGCCATCTTTTCGTACTGCGAATCCGCCACGAAGACAATGCCATCGACACCGCGAAGCACGAGTTGCCGCGTCGTATTGTAGATGACCTGCCCTGGAACAGTGTAGAGCTGGAACTTGGTTTTGAACCCTTTGATTGCCATTGCCTCCATCGGCAGGAAATCAAAGAAGAGGGTGCGGTCAGAACTGGTGGCGAGGGAGACAAGTTTCCCCTTCTCCTGCACCGATTGCACGTTGTCGTGGATCCTGACGATGTTGGTTGTCTTCCCGCAAAGGGCAGGACCGTAATAGACGATCTTAACGTGAAGTTCTTTCGAGGCTTGGTTGATGATGGCCATAACTAACTACTCCTTTTCTGCAAATTGAATCAGGTTTGAGGTAAGAGCTGTGATCTGCGCTTCAGAAACGGTTTCACCGACGCGGCTGATGATATTCAGATAGCCGCCGGAGACCTTGTGGATCGTAAAAACACGCCCGGCGACCGTCAGGCTCAACTGCGATGGCACGCCTATCTGGAGTTCTCCAGCGTAATGTGCCGCACGTTGGAACATTTGCGGCAGGAATCCGGCCAACGCTTCTGCATTGAATGGCTTCGGCAATTCTCCGAGAACCAAGAGCCCGTCTGGTGTGGCGAAAAGAGCGCCCAAAACTCCGGGTAGCTTGCACACGCCTGCGATGACCTCCGCTGGTTGAGTGGATGGCTTCGTTTCCACTGGAGCAGCAGCATCCACCTGGTAAGCCGTGATGACAGCCGTGGTGGCGGACAAGGCGGTTGTGCGTATGGGCTCAGGCGGTTTGGTGGCGACAATCGTGGCCGTTGATCTTGGCGCTGAGTTCCCGTGATTCCTGGATGAATCGGAAGGCGCGGACCGTGTGGCTGCTGAGAATATATCCGGAATGTGCGCGAAGGCATCCGCTGAAGGCCGAGGTTTGGGTGTGGCCTTCTGCGCAATGAACTGAGGCGCCACCTCCGCAAGCGGCAGGTCCGTCGTGAGTGCGTCGTGCTCTTCGAGAGGACTCGGCAAAGTCGGGGTTATCCAGGGCTTGAGCTGCTTCCACGTAAAGCTGAGTTTTCCGCGGCGAATTCCGAATTCGAGTTCCGACGCAGGAATCTTCAAAACGCAATCCTGGGCACCGGCGCTTTCCAGGGCTCTTCGGAGAAGTTCAGGCCACGCGGAGATCGCCTTGCTCAGAGGCACGATTACCAAATTGGTCGCCGGTTTCGGCCCTGGTGAAGGACTGGGAATCGAGTTCCCGCCTTGCGTGGGAAGGGCCGAGATCGCGGAAATCGAGGGCATTGGCTCGGGCACCGATTCAACCGGCTTGGCGGGGACGGGGGTGTGCCCCGTATCCGCTCCGGTTACTTCCACCGGCAGTGATCTGGGCGTGCAGGTGGTTGTTCTGGTGGCGTGCGCCGGATTCGATGGCAAAACTCGCATTCCCTGGAAAGTGAACGTCACGTCATCAGGAACGGAAATCTGCCTTTGGCCTGGGCGGCGCACGAGGAGGTCTGGTTTCACTCTGGACAGAACTTCCGTGAGCGGCACTTCGACCATCACTGCATCGTGAACCGTGGAGTCACTAAAAACACTTTTCGGCGCTAGGGTCTTGAGCAATTTGAACGAAAACTTAACGCTGCCACGGCGAAGCTGTTCGAGAAGAAATGAGGCTGGCAAAGGAATGATTGAATCCGGTGGGGCGGAAGGGTTCACTTCGGACTTCAATGCATCAGGCAAGTAAGTTCTCAACAATGAGATCGGAAAATCAATCGTGGTTCCCTTGATGACACTTTGTAACGCCGACGGACTGGCTGGCGCCACCGTGGAACCCGGCGCAGGCGGTGTTGTCGAAGGAACTCGAGTTGTCGGTTCAGATGCCTTGGGCGTCGGCTTCGCCTCCACAATTGACACAATTGAGTTTCCAGTGGCTGCTTTTGGGACAGCCGCGGTAACTTGTCTCCGACTGAAAACTGCCTTGAACAACTTAAACATTATCTTTTATTGGCTTATTCGACACGCCCACGTGCAAGTAGTGCAGGCGTCCAAACGCAACTTCCATACCACCCGGCAGCCTTGGCAAGAAACCAGCTAGCCATCACACCCAGAATGGCCACACTCGCTCAACATAAAGTGCTGCTTCTGGATGATGATCCCGATTTGCTTGAACTCTACCGCGAGATTTTCGGTTCACTTCCCAGCAAACCGTCGATCTCCACGGCGACTTCCGGAGCCCGGGCGATTGCATTGCTTGAGTCAGAGCCTTTCTCCCTGCTGATTTCGGATCTCAACATGCCCAAGATGGATGGCCTTCAGGTTCTGACCATCGTGAGGCGGAAATTTCCCAATCTCCGTACCGCGGTGCTGACCTCGGTGGTGGACGAACAATTTCGCGCGCGAGCTTACTCGATGGGTATCGACCTGTTTCTTGAGAAACCTAACGGGAGTCACGAGATCCGCTTCATGCTGGATTGCATCGAGTCGCTGCTTGGACGGGATGATGTGGGTGGGTTTCGCGGAGTGCAGCACAAGAGCCTTGTCGATATTGTGCAGTTGGAGTGTTTATCTCAGAGTTCATCGGTTCTCCGAATCACCAACGGGGCATCCGAAGGCCGAATCTGGATTCGGAGCGGTGATGTGATAGACGCCACCGCGGGCGACCTGACCGGAGAAAGTGCTTTCAAAAAGATACTTTCGTGGAGGACGGGCAATTTTGAGTTGCTCCCCGAGGATTCATCACGCGCGCGCGCGATCGAGACATCCTACCAGGGATTGCTCCTGGAAACCGCGCAAGCCCTTGACGAGTCCGAAGCGATGGAATCTCCAGAGACCGTGGAGAATGGGACCGCTCCTTTGGCGGATCAGTCGATCCAACGACTCGGACATTTGCATGGCGTGGAATTTGTCATGCAGGTCGAGGAGGAAGCCAGCCAGCCGGCGCAATCCTGGGGAGTTGAGAATCCTGATCAAATGGCAGCGTGGGCCAGGGAAACGTCAGCCCGGCTTCGGAGCCTTGGTGAGACGCTTCAAGCAGGTACGTTTGCGCGGGCGGAAGCTTCGGGATCGCTACGGCATGTCACGCTTGCACGCCGGGGCGGACGAAACCTGTCATGGCCCTCGACAAGGAGGGTGGAATGAAGTTTGAGGGCAAGGAGATGGAATGAATTTGGTGGCGCGCCGCTGTGGACTCTGATTGGATTGGCGCATGTCCATCGCGCATGCGGATCAAATGTTGGCAGGATTGCCCG
>SXMN01000072.1 GCA_005777315.1 Verrucomicrobiales bacterium | reverse complement strand
GTTCTCCATGAATGGCGCCCTGACCATCGGAACCCTCGACGGTGCCAACGTGGAAATCCGTGAAGAGGTCGGCAATGACAACTTCTTCCTCTTCGGCCTGACCACCGAACAGGTTGAATCCTGGAAATCCCGGGGCTATCACCCGCGCGAACTATACGATGCCCAGCCCCGGCTCCGCGAAACGATCGACGCCATCGCCAATGGCACATTCTCCGGCGGCGACACAGGGTTGTTCCGCCCCCTCATCGATCATCTCATCCACCACGACACCTACATGCTGCTTGCCGATTTCCAGGCGTACATCGATTCACAATCCGAGGTCAGCGCCGCCTGGGGCGACTCCGCCAAATGGACCCGCATGTCCATCCTGAACGTCGCGCGTGTCGGAAAATTTTCCTCGGATCGTGCCATCGCTGAGTACTGCAAGGAGATCTGGAATGTCCCACAGGTCCACATCGAACTGCCCTCCTGACACAATGCTTTAGCCTAAGTCCGGCAGTTGGAACAGCCGCTAAAGAACGCAAAGAACAGAGTGAACTGATTCATGCAGAAGCGAACCCGGCGTGAAGCTCCTCGTGGGAGTGAAATGGAAGGCCACTTCACATTGACTCCAATTCCCTCTCTTTGCGATCCCTGCGTTCCTTCGCGGCTACTAAGCTGCTCTTTTAGGATTACTGAGGAGACCGCAGGCTATCCCACGGTCTCCTCCGCAGGTTCTTCGGCGTTCATGGTGGAGGCATTCAATTCATGGAACCTCACCATCTTCGCACGACCTGTCTGGCCGTGTTCGTTTCCGCGCACGCGATGCTCTATTCGACGCGGATGATTCCTTCCATGTAGGGATGCGGTGTGCAGAAGTAATTGTATTCGCCCTTCTCGGTGAGGGTCACACTCCACTTTTCTCCGTGCCCCAGCATGGGAGACCAGAAATCAGAGGGTCCCTTGTTGCCTTTTTTCACATCATGGACACCCGAGAATTCGCCATCGAAGAATGCGAAGACGTCATCGTTGGTCCATTCAATGGTTGTGCCGCTCGGCACGGCGACCACCTTTGGATAATAGGAATTGCCGATGATGCTGATCCGCATCTTCTTTTCGCCATTGGCCAGGCGGACTGGTGCGGCCAGCTCGTCCGAACCTGGTTCGAAGGGTGAGATGGTGCGGACGGCCTTGGCCTTGAGTTTCGCGAAATCCTCCGGTGTGTAGGTCGGGCCGTCAGCCAGCACGGTTGGCGAGCGGACGGCGTCTTTTGTGGCGGCGAGAATGCCGATGGTGCCGCGCGTGGTGGAGCCGAATGCATGGTTCACAATCAGATAATTGCCTTCATCAGGCGGCACGCGGAAGTCAACCACCCAGGAGTCGGTGGGACCGGCAAGGACAGACTGGCCGCCGACCAGGGTGTTCTCAGGATTGGGCAAACCTTGCCAGTAGGCAAAATCCCAGATGATGCCGACCAGGTGAAAGGTTGAGAGGATGTTCGGGCCGACGTTGAGAAAATTGATGCGAACGAAGTCCCCCGGGCGGACCTTGATCGGACTGGCGACATAGCGGAAGAGCGAACCGTTGAACATCACGTAGGCGGGCTTGCCTTCAACGGCTTCCTTGCCGCTCGCGTACAGTTCGTGTTGCACCATGTAAAGCTCCAGGTCAGGGCCGCGGCCCATGACTTCGTCCATCTTGAATTTCTGCTTCTTCGGTTTGACGACCATCATTCCATACTGGCCAAGCAGGGTATGCATCGGGATGGCGTGGCCGCCGGGAGCGCAGTGATACATGTAAACGCCGGGATACGTGACACGGAACGTATGGGTCCGTGTCTCTCCCGCGAAGATCTTGCCAAAATACTTGGAGGTCTGGGTATAAGCGGCGTGCAATGAAACACCGTGGGGCACCTCGCCGTTGTTCACGACCGTCAACTCGACGACATCTCCTTCGTCCATAATGAGCGTCGGTCCGGGAATGGTTCCGTTGACAGTGAAGCCGTGGTAAATGACGCCGTTGCCCAGGGCGATTTCACCTTCCGCCATCACGAGAGTGAACTTCTTGTCCGGCTTGGTGCCGGGCAGGACATAGCTCGTCTCCGGGATGCCGAGCTTGCGGTCACGGTCAATGATGTCGAGGAACTCGTGTTTCGCGGCCGCCGCAGCCGGACGTTGAGCCGCCGGTGCTGATGCCTGTGCGAGCTGGATGGGCCGTGGAGCGCCGCCGATCGCCGCCTGGAAAGGTGACGGACTGTTGAGATCCAGTCCTGGGTAAGAAACGGGCGTGCTGCTCAGGGCGGCAAGTGATGTGCGCAGCCTGGCAGCTCCAGTGCCTTCCGCCTGATTGATGAGGAAACTCATTTCCGAGGCGTGCAGGGAAGGCTTCGAGCCATTGAGGAGTTTATTGACCATCACCAGATTGCACGCCTCGCATGCACGAACGTTCGTGCTGCCAAGGAGTGCTGCCGCGACCGTGCCAGCAAGCCACCATCGTGATTGCCGGAGCCAGGATTTTTGTGAATGTGTTTTCATCGTGCATTTTCCTTTTATGAACAGTGTCTGGCCGGGCGACTCGAGAGTCGCACGCTTCCGAGCCTGATTCTTCAAATCTTCAATCATTTAATTGTTGAAGTGAGCAGCGGTACTCACGGAACTACTCTGATGGAACAGACGCCTATTCACTTTGATCCTGGTCAAGTCTTCCTCTCCCTGAGTTTCATGGGCGGGTGAATGCGGCGAAAGTTCGAATCGAACCGCAAAATTCCTGTTCATAGCTCGTAAACCAACTCGGCCCACCCATTGGCATTTCAGCCCCCTTACTGAGAAGACCGCAGGCTGCCCTGCCGTCTTCTCAGTAACGAGCACGAGAGAAAGCAACCTACAGAAGGGCGATACCCAAACACTTTGACTTTCATCAAGGTGACAATCAGCAGACGCTAGAGACTCTCTTCATGACAACTCATCACCTTGAAACTTTGCTGAGGAGACCGTGGGATAGCCTACGAATTCCGGAGAGTGCCGTGGGCACAGATGCAAGGCGTGAGCGCGGGAGGATGCCCACAGCGGCCTCTGACCAAGCGGGCAAAGTAACAGATGAGCCCGCGCCCCTTCCGAGATTTTCAGGCTGCCGCACGGTCTCCTCAGTGAAGAACGCTAAGCGCGCCATCGCGAAGCTGACTCTCTGGTTCCTCCTGATTGCGGCGTTGCCCGGCATGTCAGATATCAATGCTGCGGAAAATTCCGCTCCGCCCCCGAGATTGAAGCGCTCCGAGAGTTTCCTCGGCATCCACTTCGATTTCCATGCTGGCCCCGATTGCAAGGAAGTCGGCAAGAACACCACGCCTGAAATGGTTGCCACCATCCTTGACCAGGTGAAGCCGGACTACATCCAGATCGATTGCAAGGGGCACCCAGGATATTCGAGCTATCCGACGAAGGTCGGCAACCCGGTGCCCGGCTTCGTCGGTGATCCATTGCGCGTGTGGCGTGAAGTGACGGCAAACCGGGGAGTCGCCCTCTACATGCACTACTCCGGCGTGTGGGATTCGCGGGCCATCGAGTTGCATCCCGACTTGGCGGTCATCAACGCCGACGGCTCGACCAACAAGAACGCCACGTCTGTCTTCGGTCCCTACGTGGACCAACTGCTCATCCCGCAATTGCGCGAACTGGCGGGCGATTATGGGGTGGATGGCGTGTGGGTGGACGGCGAGTGCTGGGCAACGGTGCCGGATTACGGCGCGGCTGCGGTGAAGGCATTCAGCGCTGCGACGGGATTCACCAGCGTGCCGAGCAATCCAGGCGATCCACACTGGTTCGAGTGGATGGAGTTTCAACGCGAAGCCTTCCGCAAGTATCTCCGCCATTACCTCGCCGAGGTGAAGCGCACGAATCCCAGGTTCGAAATCGCGAGCAACTGGGCCTTCAGCGATCACATGCCCGAGCCGGTCAGCGCCCCGGTCGCGTTTCTGTCCGGCGATTTCTCCCCGCAAAACAGCGTCAACTCCGCCCGCTTCTCGGCACGCTGCCTCGCCAACCAGGGCGTGTCCTGGGATCTCATGGCATGGTCGTTTGCTAATGTGCAAAGTGGGCCACGCCAGCAAAAGTCCGCCGTGCAGCTCCAGCGCGAAGCGGCGCTCGTGCTCGCGCAGGGCGGCGGGTTCCAGGCATACTTCACTCAGCGCCGCGATGGTTCTCTCGATCTGGCCAAGATCGAAGCGATGGCCGAAGTGGCGAAGTTCTGTCGCGAACGCCAGGAGCTTTGCCATCGTGCCGTTGTTGTGCCGCAGGTGGCGCTGCTCTACTCCCGCGCGTCGCACTACCGCCAGAGTCCGCAACTGTTCACGCCCAACAGCCCCGCGGTCCGCTCGATGCGGGGCGTGCTCCAGGGGCTCGTCGAGTCGCAGCATGCCCTGCAAATCGTCAGCGAGCATCACCTGCGGGGGCGCATGTCCGACTGGCCACTTATCGTCCTGCCGGAGTGCGAATATCTCGACGCCGATTTCCGCGACGAACTTGTCGCCTATGTGAAGTGTGGCGGGCGCCTGCTCGTCGTGGGGCCGAAGTCTGCGTCGTCGTTCGTGAAGGAACTCGATGTGGTTCCGGATGCTGCCGCGCCGGCCAAGGCGTCGATTCGACTCGGTCAAGGTGCAGGAAGTGCCGAGTTCGCCACTGCATGGCAGGGTGTTAAGCCCGGCAGCACGGCGCGGGGCTTCGGCTCCATTCGCCTCGCCAACGACACGAACGCTCTATCTCATCCGGCGGCCACACTCGTGCCGCTGGGCAATGGCGTCATCGCCGCCGTGTGGCTGAACCTCGGCGAACGCTGTGCCGATGGAAAAACGGCAGCGGCGCGAGATTTCCTAGACGCTCTAGTACGCGAACTCTTTCCCAAGCCGATGGTCGAAGTGAACGGCTCGCACGACGTGGACATCTCGCTCGCGCGCAACCACGGCAAGCTGCAGGTGCATCTAGTCAACACTTCCGGCCCGCATGCGACCGAGCCGTTCGTGGACACCATCGCGCCCATCGGCCCGCTCCAGGTCACGCTGCGCGGCAGTTCGCGCCCGAAACGCCTGGTGCTGGAACCAGGCGGTCGTCCGCTGGAATTCAAACATGCCGACGGCGAGACGCGATTCACCGTGGCGAAGGTTCCAATCCACAGCGTAGTGGTGGTAGAGCAATGAGAAGACCAAGCGATAGACGACGGCTTCTGGGGAGCCCCACGATTTCACGATCGCGCATCGGGGCCATGAACCAGGGGCGGGGACGGCCCGTCCCCGTTTTGTCGGCGACCGCAAGACGATCAGATGCGGAGACAAGCTGTCTCCGCCCCTCCGGTTCATGGGGAGTAACGAGAGCACAGACGCTTGATCTGTGGTCCTCCTGAAGCCGTGCATTCACAAGTCGGCGGTAGAGGAGCGTGGAAATTCCGCGCTCCGGCGCCACGCTCGGCCACGCCCGGTCCCGATGTCTTCTCGTTACCACGGCTTCGGAAGGCACCGTCCAGAAGCCTGCCTCGGTCCCCCTGGACACTCTCCACTTGGTCGCAATTATTCCTTCACTTGTCCGCCACGAAGATCGTGTAAGCGCACCGCTTCGCATTGGGGTAGAGTTTTGCGGGCACCACTCGGACGGCGTATCCCGCATCGGCAAGACGTCGCCCAAATGCATGGTCAGGCCGCGCGGACCAGATGACGACACGTCCGCCGGGTTTGAGTACAGTGGCGATCCGTTGGACACCGTTCCGGTCGTAGAGGCGGAAGTTCTGCTTCTGCACCATCGCCGTCGGGCCGTTGTCGATGTCGAGGATCACGGCGTCATACCGCGCGCGTCCGGCTTGCGCGATGACGTCCCACACATCTGCGACAAACACTTGGACGCGTGGATCATCAAGCAGCGTCCCGTTCAGACCAGAGAGAAATTCTCGGTTCCAAGCCACGACCGCCGGAATCAGCTCGGCGACATGCACAGTGGATTCGGGGCCGAGCTTTTCCAGCACGCCCTTCAGCGTGAACCCAAGCCCCAGCCCGCCGATCAACACCGATGGATGCGCGTGCGCCGAAAAAGGCGCCGCCGCCAGTTCACCAAGAAGCAATTCCGATGTGTGGATCGAGGAGTGCATCAACTCCTCCGCATTGACCCGGATGCAATAAGCCCCGTCGTGTTCGTGGAGCGTGAGGCGCGCTCCGTCGGGCGTTTCTGTTTCCGCGAGCTTGAGGTTGGGCTTCACAATATCAGTCACGAACAAACGCCAGACAGCATGGATGGCATGCGAACGTTCACAGTTTTGCTCCGGAGTGCCGTCAGCGGAAATCGAGCGCCGCAGGCTTCTTCTGATGGGCTGCTATGAGTTGAGCGGTTTCGTGCTCGTTTCGTAGGGAACCATCCGCGCCAGCACGGCTTCGGGCCTGTCATTTTCGCGCTGGAGCACACGCCGACGCGTGCGCAGAACGATTTCGCCTGCGTGCCCTTGCCTGCACCCAGAGCGCTCGGAAGCACCAGGCGTCCGGGTTGCGTGCATGGTTTCAGTGGAATGCCACATCTAGCCTCGCCACCCTTGATTTCAGCCACCCGATCATTCTTTTCGCTCATGACAATTTCATACCGGCCTAAACTGCGCCTGGTGAGCGCGAGTATCGAATCATGCAGAGCTAAAATCAATTGCCGGTCTTTGGCATATCCGTGTTCACCCTTTGCGACTAACCGGCCAATCCGGGCGGGGAGGTGCAACCCGGCCTTTGGCGGGCTCGAATCTCTGTACTGCAATCCATGCGAACCTTCGCGTGCCGCGAGGATTTCGGAGCGCGGAATTTATTGCGCAGGAGCATACTTCCAGCGCCACTCGCCGAGCTGTTTCACGCGCCTTCCCGGTTCGAGTGATCCTGCGGACTAAAGTCCGTACTCCTTGGGTGCGGCTCCACCGTGCTGTGTCCTCCAGATTCTGCGTGTGCGCTGGAGTCTTCGCATCGGCATCCTGCTGGCCAGCGACCTGAGAATTTGATTTCATCCAGCCATGTCCACCAATTCGATCACCAATGACACTCGGAAGCCAACCCGCCGCCAGTTCCTCAAAGCCACGACCGCGAGCCTCGGCGCGGTTCTGGGGGCCCATTTTGACACTTGCGCTGCCGAAGCTGGGAAAGCCGCTGTCGAGATAGCGCCATCCGGCTCAGATGTGGGTTCACTCTTTCCGTTCATCCAGAGCCGGACGATCAAAGGCGAGTTCCCGCTTTCGTTCCTGAATCCCCGGTTCCGCTCGCTTCGCGGTTGGAAGAAGACCGCGAGGGGAAAACTGCTGGAACTGCTTCACTACTCGCCGGCCAAAGTCGATCCTCGATCGGAGACAGTGGAGCGAGTTGATTGTGGGGATTACGTGCGGGAGAAAGTCTGGTTCAACACGACGCCGGACGTGCTCGTGCCGGCATTTGTGCTCGTGCCGAAGAATGCCCCGAAGCCACTGCCGGCCATTGTCGCATTGCATGATCACGGTGGGTTTTATCTCTGGGGCAAAGAGAAGATCGTCGAGATGCCTGGCGAACATGCGGTGTTGAGTGACTTCAAGCGTCAGTATTACGGCGGCCGCAGCATCGCAACCGAACTCGTCCGGCAGGGATACCTGGTTGTGATCATCGACATGTTTTACTGGGGCGAACGCCGGATGTTGCTGGATGAAGATCCTTCCGACTGGCGCGAGCGCCCGGCGAGCCTGACGCCCGAACGCATCCGGGCCTTCAACTCGCGTTCAGGACAGAGCGAGCAGCTCGTCGGGCGCACCATTTATTCGGCCGGCTTCACGTGGCCAGGCGTGATTTTCTGGGATGACGTTCGCACCGTGGATTATCTGCTGACACGGTCCGACGTGGACAAACGCCGTATCGGCTGCGTGGGGTTGTCTGTCGGTGGCCTTCGTTCTTGCCACCTTGCCGCGCTCGATGATCGCATTCGCGCGGCAGTGGTAGTCGGCTGGATGGCCTCGTTTCCGTGGCAGATCAAGAAACACATTCGCAACACCATCGGTCACACGAAAGTCGTGCCCGGCCTTTACCAGCATCTGGATTATCCCGATGTCGCCACGCTGGCGATGCCCACGCCGCTGCTTGTCATTAACGGCAGCAAAGACGGTCTCTTTCATCTCGACGGAGTGAAGGCAAGCTTCGTCAAACTCAACTCATGCTACGCCAAGGCCGGAGTTCCCGATCACTGCCGCACCCGCCTCTACGACACCCCTCACGAGTTCAACGCCGAGATGCAGGAGGAAGCGTGGGAATGGCTCAGGCGATGGGTGTGAGACGGGCTCGCTAATTACGTTTGGCGCTCCAGACCGACAGGGGGTAATCTTCTCCATGAAGATCACCCCCGCTCTCTTCGAAGCTTATCTCAAGTGTCCGACCAAATGCTGGCTCCGGTTCACCGGCGAACCGACCGGACGCAACGCATTCGCGGAATGGGTCCAGACTCAAAGCGAGTCTTATCGTGTTGATGCCACCAAACGGCTGACGGAGGCTGCGCCTGCTGACGAATGCGCTGTCGATCCCGCGACGAAAAACATGAAATCCAACAAATGGCGGTTGGCTGTGGGTGCCGCGATACATGCCGACAGGAGCGCGGACAGTCATGTCCGCAAGCCGGAGGCAGGAAACGTGGAGACGCGCGGACTCGGCGGTCCGCGCTCCGAGCCAGAAGTGGAATCCCGCCTCAACGCCATTGAGCGGATCTGGCAGCGCAGCGATGCACGCCTCCAGTTCCGCGAAAGCTGTCACGCCAGCAAACAGTTTTTGACGGACGAAGAAAGGCGCTTTCGGATGCCGGGCCTTTGGCACAGAGAAATTGTATCGGTTCAAGCGTTGGCTCGAAGCTTTGTTTAGCCCTTACCCATAACGGTTCGGTAGGAGCGTGGATGTGGATAAGGACGTTTCGAAACGACTACTGAGTCGGGGCAGTGTCCAGATGAATCAACCCGGTCTGGAACTTTCATTTCCAACGTTGTCTCCTGTTCCTATCCAACTATTCTGCCTCCATCAAAGTAACGAAACTTCTCCACACACGTTATCGGTTGAATGACCTGGATGCTTCCGTCCGGTTCTACAAGGAAGTGCTCGGCCTGGAAGAGATCCGTCGCAACAAATCGCCTCGAGGCTCCGAACTCGTGTTCCTCAAGGCTCCGGAAAGCGATGAGCAGATCGAACTTTGCCACTTTCCCAACAGCGGTCCCGTCCAGGTCCAGCCGGATCTCACGCATCTGGCCTTTGAAGTGAACAGCCTCGAAGAATTTGGAAAACACCTCACGAAACTCGGTTACAAGTATTCCGATGGCCCGACTTACAAGGAGAATGGCGGCGGGTTCGCCTTCATCGACGCTCCCGAAGGTTACGAGATTGAACTCATTCAACGCCCGCAAGAGCTTGGAAAAGCACTAAGCTACTGACCGTCTCGGTGAACCATCGCGGTGAACAAAAACGGCGGCGCGCAACCTTTCCACCAGGGAGCCGGTTGATCCTAAAAACGGCGATTCAAACCACGAAAGACTCGAAACACACGAAAGCAAAACCTCTTGTGCAAGCCGCTCTGCTCACCCACTGGATGAGTGAACTGTTGGTTCCATGTATTTCTTCTTTCGTGGCTTACGTTTGTTTCGTGGTTCCAACTGCTTTTTCAAGGCTGATCCGCTTGGCGAATTCTTGTGCCTCCATCCCCTTCGACAATTCCGGGCGGACATGCGTTTTCTCCGTGGTCCGCCATCCAGATTGAAGCCCGTTCGTCACTGCCATGCGTACTTATGATCTCGTCATGACGCACAAGCTGGATGCGGATGATTTTTTCATCCATTGCGTCCAGCGCCATTGCGCGGAACGCGGGTTGAATTTTTTTCTGATTGAACCTCTGTGGGCGGAGCAGTTTTTCCTGAAACTACGAAATCGTGAGGTGTGCGCCCGTGCCCTGCTGAATCTCCACAGCGAACATCACCAGCCGGAGGATGTTTTCCACCAGATTGTGAATCTCACATTCGAACAGGGAGCTCAAGTGGTCGATCCGCCCGAGGTGGCGCGTGCCGCGTTCGACAAGGCCCGGCTTCATTCTCGATTGATCGAGGCCGGGCTTCAGCTTCCCCACACCTTGATTGTGGAACGAGAGCGAATTGATGGCTTTGAATTTTCAGCCGCCGAGCTTGAACACCTCGGCTCGCCGTTTGTGGTGAAGCCTGCGATGGGGTATGGTAAACGCGGGGTCATTTTGAATGCCACGGGCATCGAAGATCTTCGCCGGTGTGCCAGCGAGTGGCCGGACTCTCATTACCTTGTTCAACGTTTGATCACTCCACGAATGATGGGAAACGATCCGGCATACTTTCGCGTCTTCCACGCCTTTGGGTCGATCTGGACCTGTTGGTGGAACTGTTTCACGGACTCTTATCGCACCGTCATTGAAGCGGAAATGGAGTCTTTCCGCCTCGCGCCCCTCCATCAAATCTCATCACGTCTCGCCGAAATTTCCGGGATGCGCTTCTTTTCCACCGAAGTGGCGATCACCGAGGCTGGTGATCATGTCTTGATCGATTACGTCAATGATCAGTGTCACATGCTCGCCCAGAGTGCGAACCCGAAGATTGGCGTTCCGGACGCTGTCGTGGCCGCCATTGCTGAAAAACTGGTCTCGGGAGCGCAGGGCTTGATCCAGAATGTGGCGAGCCGGACATATCAATAGTTGCAGAAGTTCGTGCGTGACATCTGTCACATTCGAGTGCTTCTCCCTCACCCCGGCCCCCTCCCGCTGGGAGAGGGAGGTGCGTTCGCCTGCCTCTTT
>SXMN01000071.1 GCA_005777315.1 Verrucomicrobiales bacterium | reverse complement strand
CTTCCGCCAAGCAATCCTCGGTCTTGGGTGGTTGGTTAGACCTTTCCATTCATTGTTTTCACGTTGAATTCCGAGCGGACCATCCGCCCAGACTCAGGGGACTTTCACCCCCGGACTCACACAGCTTCACGAAGCGCACCTTAATCTTTCTCGTACTCATAATCGCATTCCCCACTTCATTGCGCGGCATGAACCCTGTATTCCACCGGTTCCTCATGAAGTCGATTCGGCGAATTGCTCCGGATCAAGCCCACGAGCATCGAGACAACGCCCAATAGAATCTCCTTCCCCGGCACGATCTCCGGCTCTGTGAGAAGCCCTTTCGCCACGAGGACATCCAGGGCGGCGGCGGATTCGAGGCTTGAGCCACGCGCTATGTCGAAATACTTGCATCGGTCCGGCGGAGTAAACTTGCCGTTGCCCTCCGCAATGTTGAGCGGCACCGAAGTTGAGGCTCGGTCGAGCTGACTCCAGACGGCGAGGCTTTTGGGAAGTTTATCCAGAACGGGCGTTACCCAGCGGATGAAGGCCAGTGATTGTTGGTAAACATGCAAAGTTTCGTGGTCGAACTGGCGTTTCATGGGAGGATTAGGATTAAGAGAAAGATTAAGATTAAGAACTAAAACCGCCAGGTCACTTTCCCACGGAAGGAGCGGCCGTCGCGTTCGAGGAGGCCCTGCGAATGGAACAGGGTTGCCGGGTCGCGGTAGTCGCGGTCCAGCAGGTTGTAAACGCTCGCGGACATGTCGAGGCCCTTGAGCAGATTCTGGCTGAACAGGGTGAAGTTGATGATTCCAAACCCGCTGGCCTCCGGTCCGGTCAACGCCTTCCGGCTGCTCGTGTATTGAAACTCGAGGTTGGCGAAGATTTTGTCCTTCTGGAGGGGAACGCTGAGGTTGAGCTTGGCCAGGTGCGCGGGGGAATCTGTCAGGCGCAAGAACGTCTCGCGATCCTCGGTGTCGGCGTAGCTGTAGCTCAATCGCGTCCGCACACCGCCCGACCAGAAGCCTTCGATCTCGGCTTCGACTCCCTGCGCGTCCGCGCCGAGAATGTTCTGGTAAGTGCTCGCGCCCGTCACGGGATCGGCTCGCAAGGAAATCAGATCATCGATGCGATTGTGGAAGAGCGACACGGATGAACGGAGGTTCTTCCCGATCTGCTGTTCATACGCCAGCTCGAAAGAACGAATCGTTTCGGGGACGAGATCGGGATTGAAAGTGCGTTCGAAAAAGTTCGGTGCGCGAAAGGCCGTTCCGTAAATGGCCTTGAAGGTGGATGATTTCGCCGGGTTGAAAATGAAGGCGATGCGAGGGTTGCCGGCCGGATCATTGTCGCCGTACCGATCGTACCGCACACCGGCGTTCATGTGGAGGTTTGGCAGGATGGCGAAGTCACCTTGAGCAAAGAGTCCGTAGTTGTAGGTGGACCGCTGCGTGTCGGCGTAAAGAGCATACGGATCGACATCGAAATTCCGTCGTTGCTGGTTGAAGTCATCCCGGTATTCGCCACCGAGGATGACCTTGTGATTCTCCCAAAGCGTGGAGGTAAACTGGAGTTCGCTCCCCCACCACTCGCCGGTCTGTTCCTCGCGGTTGAGCGGAAAAGTCAGGTCCGGCCCGGGCTGATCGCGGCTGAATTCGTAACGATCGTAATACACTTTGGCGCTGAGCTTCATGTCTTCACCGAACTCGTGAGCAAATGAAAGGTCCGCATACCCGCGGTCGTCGGTCGTCCCATGACGCGGATCGTTAAACCCGGTGAAGTACTGGGCAGTCGGATTTCCCTTCTCACGCGTGATGAAACCACCTTGCAGAGTGAAGTCGCGCCAGCGGATGGTGCCGAAACCGCTCTTATAGCTGTCACCATCCCCGCGCCGGGCAATGCCGTTGTTGCTGGCGGGCGAGTCAAACTCGCGAAAATAGAGTTTTTCCTGTCCATCGCTGTCGAGGATCGAGCCGGAGAAGAGCAGTTCCAGATCGTTCTCAAACAGCCGGCCCCAAGTGGCGCGGCCCTTGTAGGTGTCGTAGCTCGCCGCTTCCGCCGACACTTCCGCGCCAAAGCCGGGCAACGAGGAAGGCTTCTTTGAAGGGCGACGGGTGGTGACATTGATCACTCCAAAGAAGGCGTTGTTGCCATAAAAAGTCGCCGCAGGGCCTCGGATGACTTCCACCTGATCGATGAGATCGATGTCCAGGAGCAGCTCGGTGCCAATGGAACCGCTGTCCGAGATGTTATTATTGATGCGGTGGCCGTCCACGAGCACGAGGAGGCGGTTGTTGTAGTCGCCACGATTGAAGCCGCGCATGCCAAGAAAGGAGTAATTGCGATCGTAACTAATGTAGAGGCCGCGCGTAGCCGCCAGCACGTCGGCCAGCGTACGATAGCCGTACTGCTTGATTTCATCCGCTCCGATGACAGTGACGGAGGAAGGAGCCGCCGTGGCAGTTTGTTCCCATTTGGAGGCGCTGGAAATCTTCGGGATGGGGATTTGCACCAGATCCTTCAGGCTGAGAATCGGCGGTGACTCAGCGGCCGGTTCCGCGCCATGGGCATGAGCTCCAGTCATGAGCGCCGCCGCCAGAAACACGGCCGGAGGCTTGCAGCGCGTCAGGAGAAGGTTTGCAGCCAACTCAGGCGGGGTGGAATTTCGCATAGCTCAATTGTTGTTCCTCAACGGTGATTGCCGTGAACCAGGTCGGATTGTTGCCAATCCTTTTTAGGAGAGATGGCGCGCTGGCGTCGAGAGAATATGCTGGATGGTACAGGATGTTCTTCGAAGCGTTGATTGGAGCGAACAGGTCCTTGGATTACGGGGACATGGCCGCACCTTGGCGGCACGCTTTGGCGCCTCGACAATGCAGCCAAAGCGGCGTCATGCCGCCGCAGCCCAAATGGCCGTCCATCCAAACACGATTCATGGACCAAACCCGCGATTGTAGAACCGGGGAGAATTTCCATGAACCTGCCCTGGGAGCGCTGGCGTCTCGCCGGCGGGTTCGTAACCTCAGCGCAGCAACTCGCCGGCGAGACGCCAGCACTCCCAAGTTCAGAGCCCCGATGCGCATCAACTCCACTCGGAGCCGCTCAACGCCATTGAATTGTGTGCGTCATGCTGGGTATGCTCCGCGCATGAATCCCCTGACCAACTTTGCTCCCCCGGGAACCGCCACGCGCCGGGAATTCCTCCGAATCGGCTTGGGCGCTGCCGCCAGTCTGTCTCTGACCGGCTCCGCCGCCGAGCCGCTGCGACGAATGAAAGCAGCGGTGATTGGCCACACCGGTCGCGGAGATTATGGCCATGGCTTGGAGGGAATTTTCGACGGCCGGCCAGGAATCGAGTTGGTGGCATTGGCGGATCCTGACACGGCCGGGCGGACTCGAACCGCCGCCAGGATCGGAGCGCTCCGCTCCTACGCCGATTACTCGGAGATGATCGACAGGGAACTTCCGCAACTCGTCAGCGTGGCGATGCGGCACTCGGACCAGCATCACGCGATCATCCTCAAAGCCTTGCGAGCCGGTGCCCACGTGTACTGCGAGAAACCGTTCACCACAACGCCGGCGCACGCGGATGAGTTGCTTGCGGAAGCTTCGGCTCGCGGGTTGAAAATCGGCGTCGCGCACACGATGCGGATGATGCCAGGTGTCGTTCGACTGAAACAAGCCGTTGCGGATGGATTGATTGGCGAACTGAAGGAGATTCGTGCCTTCGGAAAACAGGATGCCCGTGCCGGTGGGGAGGATGCGATGGTTCTCGGCTCGCATCTGTTCGATCTGATGCGGCTCTTCGCCAACAACCCGCTCTGGTGTTCCGCAAGAGTGCTCTGGCATGGACGGGACATTACCCGCACTGACGGCCGCCTGGTGAAGGATAACGTGGGATTGGTGGCTGGGGATGAAGTCTTCGCTCACTTCACGTTTGGTGGTGGTGTGAACGCCTCATTCACCAGTACGGCGACGCTGCGCGAGACGGTCGGTCACTGGGGAATGGAGCTTCACGGAAGCCGTGGAGCGGCACGCATCAATTGCGACATCGCCCCGAATGTGTTTCTCCTCCGCTCTACCGGCTGGACGACCGGGGGAAGAACTGACGAATGGGTGCCGCTCGATCCAGCGCTGATGAAGTCTCCGCCGCCACACAATGCGGGGCCGGTGGGAGACTGGCTGGCCGCCATCTCCGAGAACCGGGAACCGCTATGCAGCGGTCGCAACGGAGCCTGGGCCGTGGAAATGGCACTGGGAATTTATCGTTCGGCACTCGACGGACGGCGGGCGGTATTCCCCCTTGCTGATCGGGCTCACCCGCTCGTGGCAGGTTGAAATTCAATTCCAACCTCCGCCAATTACCGCATCGAAGTCGGGGCTTGAGGGAAAAGTTGGTAGAGCAGGACGTAGATCAAAACTCCGGTGACTGACACGTACATCCACAGAGGCCAGGTCCAACGGGCAATCTTTTTGTGCAACTCGAGCCGTCCTTTGACCGCCCGGCTGAAGGTCATGAGCACCAGTGGAACAATCACCACCGCAAGAATGGTGTGCGACACCAGAATCGACAGGTAAAAGGGCCGGAACCATGCGGGCTCGAGAAACCGGGTTGGCCCAATATGCAGTACGTACGCCCGATGACCGTGGTAGGTAAGGTAGGATATGAGGAAGAGAATGGAGGCCGCCAGTGCTCCCGTCATGCATCGCTGATGGGCGACCCGGTTCCCTTTGTGGATGTAGCGGAACCCGGCAATGAGGCACGCCGCGCTCATGGTGTTCAGAAACGCATTGATCAGTGGCAGATCAGAAAAACTCATCGCTTCATCTCCGCAGTCAGGGACGACACCACACCGAGTATCCGCTCAACAGTCTCTGGTTCATCTCCATCCACATAAGCGCGAATCTGGCCCAGTGAGTCGAGGAGGACGAATTTCATGCTGTGGATGAACAGATCCTCATCCGGTTGGCGCTTTTCCTGATTGTCCAGAACGGTAAACTTAAAATCATCAATCGCCAGCCGGTACAGCTCCGATTTCTCTCCCGTCAGATAAATCCAGCGAGCCGTTTCTGAAGGATAGCGCAGGCCGTACTTGCGTAAAACCTCGGAGGTGTCATACGACGGATCAGCCGTAAGAGTGACGAACGTCACGGGCGCGGTTGCTGCCAGGCTGTCATGCACTTGCCGCATCTGTCGCATCAGTTTCGGGCAAGGACCAGCGCAGCGGGTGAAAATGATGTTGGCAACGATCACCCGTCCTACAACGTTGGAGAGGCAGACACGATGGCCAAGCTGGTTGGTGAGATTGAAATCAGTGATCCGCCCCAACACTGGCAGATTCTCAGGGGATCGTGCGCGGCGCTCCTTGACGAAGGCGACCAGGATCGCGACCACCACAAAACCGAGCACTCCCCACACGATCCATGGCAAAATGCGCGAAGATTCTCTCATTGTCGGTTCGTCATAAACTGAATGGCGGATTGCGCAATCAAACTCATGCGCAATCCGCCACAATCAGCTTCTATTCAAAACAAAGTTACAGATCACTCGAACCCGCCGCCGGCAGGGGCCGCCGCAGACTTCTTTATCTGCTCCTGAGTCCATTCATCGTACTTCTGCGGGCTGACCACGCGCACAAACCCCTTCATGAAGGAATGGGAATTGCCACACAACTGGGCGCAGTTGATCAAGTACGTGCCCTCCTGTGTCGCTGTAAAATGCGTCGGAATGCTGAGTCCAGGGATTGCATCCTGAGTTACACGAAAGGCATTCACCTTGAAGGAATGAATCACGTCCTTCGACATGATGTGTGCGATCACTGGCTTGTTCACCGGCACCACTACTTCGTTCAGCGGACCAGCAAAGTCATCCTTCGCAGCGGGATTCGTCTTATCAACCCCAAACAAATTATCTTGCGTAATCAGGCTCTGGCTTTGGGGAGCGAACTTCCCGTCGGGTCCCGGATAGCGCGCAGTCCAATTAAACTGTGCCGCCACGACCCGGATCACCGTGGATGTGCTCTCTTCGGGAAATTTGTCGGCGATTTTCGCCCAGAGCGGCACCGCAAAGCCGACAAGAAGGACAACTTCGAAGACTGCCACTGCAACTTCGAGGTAAGTGGAAGCATGACTCTTGACCCCGGCGTAACTGGCCTTCGGGTTCTTGCTGCTCCGGAACCGGAACAACGTGAAGACGAAGAACGCGAACCACCCCACAAAGAGGAGCACCATCAGCACGTGGACATACAGCATCAGCTTGTCAACATCAGCTCCGTGCTCGGATGCAAGAAAGGGAAGTCCAGGTACGTTCATTATGATTCAGGAGGATGAGTTTGAGAATTGGATCGCAAGAGAGCTTGCGCCGAGGCGGTGCGGTTTGCGCGCCTGGCAAGATGAACAAAAAACGCCGTGAAACCGGCCCACATGAACAAAACGACAACCAACAAAGAGAGGATCCCCATGTTCATCCCTTGTGCCAGGGCGGAATCGGAGCGTCCAAAGCATACCGCGCAGCCATGCGCGGAGGGCGCGGACAAGACCAAGGTCAGCAAGGCCAATCCGTGGATTAAATTGTATCGAGTCGAAATCAAAGGTAGCTGATGTTCTTGAGTTTCTTCAGGAAGTAACAACCATAAACCACAAGCCCGATCCCTGCCGACGCGGAACCGATCCCATACGCCAGATCAGCCGCAGCTCCCTCCGATGAAAAGTAATTGTTAAAGCCCCACCCGCTGAAACCCAGCGCGAGAACGGTGGAAGCAACGATGAACAATACATGGATGGCTTTGAGAGACATTGCAGGAACAAGTCAATTTTTCCAGTGAATCAAGCTCGTTGGGTTCATTGACCAGATGGTCAGATACATCAGACCAACAAAGAAGAAAAACGTCGCAGCCAGGATACCGTAGATCATCTTGCGTTCCGAGATCAGGTGCATGAAGTAACCCGCCACGAGGAACGCCTTGACCGATGCTATCAACATGGCCAGCGCAATCGTGAGCGCCACGCTGTCTATTTTGACATAGTAAGCGCCCACCGTCAGAACTGTCCCTACAAGCAACGCGACAAAGACGGCGATGTACGTCCTGACCTCTTTTTTGACATCGTGAGCACCGTGGCCGTGATTTTGACTCATATCAGTTGGTTTCGTTTGAGTTACAGGAGGTAAAGGACGGGAAACAGGAAGATCCAGACAAGATCAACGAAGTGCCAGAACAAGCCTGAGACTTCGACGCGGTTTGTGAGTTGTTCAGGGTTCTTCTTCCACCAGCGTCCAGCGGTAAGAAGTATGTAAGCGATCACGATTGCGCCGCCAATGACATGCAGCGCATGGAGGGCGGTCAAGGTGAAATAGATTGCAAGGTAGGTGTTGTGGAAGGGACCGAAGCATTCCAGTTTCAGGATGTCGCTTGTAGCGATCTTCGTCGGTTCGCCGTGGGCACTTGAAGCGGCAGTCCCCTCGCTCTTCGCATCGGGAGCGCCGTGCGCTGCATCCGGGGTGAACGTGATGGAAGCGATCTTGTTCGCGTTCAGCTTGGTCAGATTCCAAAACATCGGGCTTCCCTCGATATGCCCGGTCATCGATTTTCCATCCTTCAGGACCACTTCGTAATGGGTGAACTTGTCGTGGTACTCAAACGACTTGATGCAGACAAAGATCAAGGCGAACAGAACTGTGAGTGACTGATATATCTTGAAGCGGCTCAGTTGATTCATCTTGAGCGAGGCCCATGCCATCACCACCGTCACACTGGATGTGATGAGAACGAGTGTGTTCAACGTGCCGATCGGGATGTTCAACAATCCGTGAGGCCAGGCACCCGGCGCCGCGCCGACACGGAGAAGAATGTAGGAAGAGAACAGCGCGCCGAATAGCATCACTTCCGAGGCCAGAAAGAGCCAGATGCCCAGTTTGGCATTGTAAAGCCCGGTGTCTTCCCGCGGATGAACTGTGTAAGGAATTTCCATGAATCTTTTGAGTTAAGCCTGGTTCTGTGGAGTAAAATCCAGCTTCTGTCCCGGCACGCTGTATTCGTACGGGCCGCGATGCACGGTGATTGGTTTCGCAAAATTGCCGTGAGGAGGAGGTGTGGGGGTCTGCCATTCGAGCGTCGTCGCATCCCAGGGATTATCGGAAGTGACCTTTCTGCCACGCCACATGCTGACAAAGAAATTGATGATGAATGGAATCTGCGCCAGACCGAGGGCCCATGCGGCGTGGGAAACATGCACGTTTGATTTGATCAAACTGTCGCTCATTGCTCCCAATGCGTCGGAGTTCTGCGCCAATGAGTAGTTGACGCCGCCATCGGACATACGACGCAACATGCCGCCCATGCCTTGGTGGAACATCGGCATGAAGATCGCATTCATGAAGATCAGCGAGAGCCAGAAGTGAACCTTCCCCCAGAATTCGCTCATCATCCGGCCAGTCGCCTTGGGAAACCAGTAATAGATTCCGGCGAACAGCCCGAAAATCGTTCCCGGAGCCACAACATAATGGAAATGTCCAATCACGTAGTAGGTGTCGTGCAGGTGAATATCGCTGAAGTTGAAGCCGAGCGGCAGGCCGGTCAGTCCGCCGATCCCGAACATTGGTAGAAAGGCGAGAGTGAACAACATCGGTGTGTTGAACCGGATGGAACCGCCCCAAAGCGAGATGAAGAAGACCGTCAAGATGATCACCGACGGAATTGAGATGATCATCGTCGTCGTCTGGAAAAACGTGCTGATCGCCGTCCCCATCCCGGTGAGATACATGTGGTGCGCCCAAACGATAAAGGAGAGGAATCCAATTGCGAATGAAGAATAAACGAGAGATTTGTAGCCCCAGATCGGCTTGCGCGAGTTGTTGCAGAGCACTTCACAGACAATACCCATCGCAGGAAGGATGAGCACATATACCTCGGGATGCCCCAGGAACCAGAACAAGTGCTGCCACAAAAGCGGGCTGCCGCCACCGCTGATTTCGGCCACTTTTTCGGAAATGAGCAAGCCCGTCGGCAGGAAGAAGCTCGTCCCGGCCACCTTGTCCATCAACTGCATGACAGCTGCGGCTTCGAGAGGAGGAAATGCCAGGAGCAGCAGGAACGCGGTCACGAACTGAGCCCAAACGAAGAAGGGCAGACGCATCCAGGTCATGCCTGGAGCTCTTAATTGGATGATGGTCGCGATGAAGTTCACCGCACCAAGCAACGAGGACGTGATCAGGAAAACCATGCCGATGATCCACCATGTCTGGCCTGCCGTCGGAGTCACAGTTGCCAATGGTGAGTATGAAGTCCACCCAGCCTGCGCCGCACCTCCGGGTATGAAGAAACTGACCAGCATGATCACCCCACCCACGAAAAAGCTCTGATAGCTGGCCATGTTCACCCTCGGGAACGTCATGTCCGGAGCCCCGATTTGAAGAGGAACCACGAAGTTTCCGAACGCGGCAAATGCCAGCGGAACGATCCCGAGGAACACCATGATTGTTCCATGCATGGCTCCAAAGGCATTGTAGAGATCGCCGCTCATCTTGCCTTCCGCCGCCACCTGGCCCAGTGCTGCCTCCAACAGGCCGCCCACCAGTGGAATCGGCTGGTTGGGATAGGCCAGTTGCCAGCGCATCATTGCCATCAATGAATAGCCGATAAAAAGGAAGATCAAGGCGGTGATCGCGTACTGGACTCCGATCACCTTGTGATCAGTGGAGAAGACGTACTTCTGCAGAAATCCCAGTTCGTGGTGTTCGTGCTCGTGGTGCGTCGCGGCGTGATTTGCGTGGCTGGTTGGCTGCATGAGCTGTCGTTTCTGGTGGCCCTTCGGGAGCCGGGTTTGATCCAAGTCAAAAATTTAAGGCGCGAAAATTAACTGGCTGCTTCCACGAGTGTCAATGCGGAAGACAGATTACCATCTAACAATTTATCGAATCTTGT
Organism: Verrucomicrobiales bacterium; assembly: GCA_005777315.1. Lineage (GTDB taxonomy): Bacteria > Verrucomicrobiota > Verrucomicrobiia > Limisphaerales > F1-12-MAGs170 > F1-120-MAGs170. The sequence goes on along the minus strand of SXMN01000071.1, from coordinate 40,990 downwards.
CCATCACGATCAGCCCCAGCAGAAGGGGCAGGTAAATAATCGAGGCCAGGAAGAGCCTCCTCGCCGCCGGTTTGCTCAACTCGCGGGCGAATTGAATGGCACACCACAGGAAACCGGCTCCGAGAATCAATGCCCCAACCAGATAAAACACCCCGGTCATGTGGAACACAAATGGACTTAAACTCACAGGCAACAGCCCGAGTGTGTGGCTCACCGCGTGACGCGAAGTACGATGCCCCTCCGGATCCACGACCGGCAGCATGACAAATCCCGCTTTCGCGTACTCGTCACGATAGAGCCACGCAATTGCCATGAAATGTGGCAATTGCCAGAAAAAGAGGATCGCAAACAACGACCACCCGGCGACCGAAACCTCCCCACGAGCGGCAGTCCAGCCCATTAAAGGAGGAAGCGCTCCGGGTATGGCTCCGACAACGGTGTTCAGAACTGTTATCCTCTTCAGTGGAGTATAAACGAATACGTAGCTGACCAGGGTGATCGCCCCGAGCAATCCGGTGATCAAATTCACCAGCAGACACAGATAAACCAGGCCGCTCACCGCCAGCGTCCCACCCAGCACAAGCACTGCGTCCGGTTGCACCCGCCCGGCGGGAAGCGGCCGGTTCGCAGTACGAGGCATCCGGGCGTCATACTCTCGCTCCAGCAGTTCGTTGAGTGCGGCAGCCCCCGCAGCCACAAGCCCGGTTCCCAACAGTGTATGAAGGAGCAGGGCGAAATCCACCGGTCCGCGATATCCCGCGTAGAATCCCACGCCAGTCGTCAACAGCACGAGTGAGATGAGCCGTGCTTTCACAAGTTCCATGAGATCGGACACAAAGAGCCTGCTTCGGCCTGGAGCCACGCCGGTGATCGTTGTCGCTGTGACTTTCATCGGTAATCAAACGGCACTGGCTGGCTGCCCCGACATGGATAACTTCCCATGTGCGCTGCGCTGAACAAGTGTCACGCCACTTTCATGCACGAGATGAAGACGGTGTGTCACCGCCAGAAGAATCCCACCCAGCACGAGGCTTATCGCGCCGGCAATCACATGAATCGTGGTGATGTCAGCTGCTTTATTGCTCCAAACAGTGGCCGCCCCAAGAGCGGCCTGACAGAGGATCACACAAAGCCAGAGCATGGCGAGCCTCGCCAGCCATGGAATCGGATTCATTTCCCGCCGCACCCGCCACACGGCCACCGCCACGGCGGCGACTGTCGCCAAGGCTCCAACACGATGCGCTAGATGCAGCACAATGTGGAATGCTGTGATCGGCTTGAAATCACGGGAATCCACTCGTTGCTGATTGACCCTCTCCAACGAAACGTCATCCAGCGGTGGCCAGACCTTTCCGTAGGCCAGCGGAAAATCTGGCACCGCCAGCCCCGCATGTTGATGCCTCATCGACGCACCCACCACCAACTGGAGAAAAATCAAAACAAGTGCAATCGAAAGGCCTGACCGGACAACTTTTGGCACTCGCACGTCCTTCCATTCCTCAAGCCTCTTCCACATTTGTGATGTCGCCAGGGCAATCAAACACAGGAGCAGAAGGAAAAGCTGCGCGATCATGCCATGTATGATTCCAATCTGATCCTTGAACAGGACGACCCGCAGTCCACCCATCAATCCTTGAAGTTGAACCAGCACAAAGGCCAGCCAGCCTAGATTGACCAAGGTACGGCTCGCTGGTTGGCTCCTTGCTGGAACCATGGCGGCCAGCAGCACGACCCCACCTATGCCCGTGAGAAAAAATCCCGTTCCTTTGAGTTGTGGCCACAGGGCAAAAACACAGACGCCGGCCAGGATCTCCGATACTCCGACCAACGCCAGTGTTCGTCGCGACTTATTCCCACCGAGCCACCGAGTCAGAGCAACGACGAGCAATCCAACCATCGAAGCCCATAATCGGTGCGTGTGTTCATAGAAGATTCCCCCCACCCATTCCGAGATGGGAAAGAAGAACATGTTGTAACCATACGTCGTTGGCCAGTCGGGCACTGCCATTCCGACGCCATGACTCGTCACCAATCCGCCGATTCCGATGAGTCCGAGCGTCGCCAAGGCCGTCGTCACCGCAAATCGGTGAAGCCATGGATTGTAATCGGACCGGGGCATTGCGTGTTGATCCATCTCTCGTAACGAAAAGCCGCCGCGACGTTCAAATCGCAGCGGCGTCGAAAACGAGGCCTGGTGATTACTTTTTCTCGATGACGAAGTCCACCTTTGCGCCGTCGGCGCCCACTGTGACTTCCTTGGGCTCACCCTTGCCGTTTGGATGCGTCTTGCGATGCACCGCCTCGACTGTGTATTTGCCTGCCGGAACATTCTTGATCGTGAAGGTGCCGTCCTTGCCGGTCACCGCGTAGAATGGATGCTCCAGCACGGAAACGTAGGCAAACATCCACGGATGGACATCGCACTTGAATTTCAGAAATACTTCCGGGCTGTCGAACGAGTAATCGATGGCCTTCGCCCCTGCCATTTGAGCCTTGTTGGATTCCTTGTTGGCCGAACCAGCAGCCGGCTGGGTATGGACGTTATGCATCAGCGGATCAGAATTCTTCACCGAAAGCTTCTGCTTCACTTGCAGACCCGAGATATAGGGCATGTACTCGCATCCTTTTTGGTCAAGTTCAGCCGCTACCGCGGGCACTTCGAAGGTCTTCCCGGTCAAGCCATCCTTTACATAGACGAAGACGTCAGCCAGCTCACCGCCAGCACCCATCGCATAGAATCTTGTCTTCGGTTTGCTGGAGTGGAGTTTTCCACAGCCAGGGTCCAACGGAAGTTCCTGCTCCGGCGCCGGGGCTCCCTTGAAGGTGACTTTGCCAGTGATATCTCCCGCGGTTGCAATCTGAACCGCGCCCACCAACGCCGCAACAATCAGCATCTGCTGTTTCATTTTCATAGCTCTTTTATCGCAATAACTGCCTTTAGTTCGTGCAGACAGTACCATCCGACCTAGGTGCCGCAAGTGATTTGTGAAACTTTTCACAAGCCTTCTCTTTCGTCCGCGAACCTGGTTGTTGAGACGCATCCATACACCGCCAAATTCTACCAAATCCGCTATTGCCCCGGATGCCGCTTGTTGAGACAAGGCTTGTTGCTGAACTGATTCAGAAGTAGCATCCGCCCATGCACGCGGAAATTCTTATACGGCTTTGCTCGCCCCGCTTCTGGTTGACGAAACAGGTTCCCCTCCTGAACACCAAGACTGAACGCTCCGACCTCCAAGGTTCGGACGCAAATGAAGACTGTGAACCAGGGACTGCCGGCCACCTCGTCGGCGAACCCTTCGCGAAAACCAGAACTGACCTGCGAAGATGCCGACGTTCCCTGGTAAGTCTCAGGAAGATCATTCGGTGTTTTGTATTTTCGCTTTGCGCAGTCCTTTTCGCGAGCCATGCAGCCCATGCGGCCCGGGAGCCACTCGGCAATCTTTCCCCCGACGAGGCACTGAGAGCATTCGAGACCGAGGCTGGGTTTTCCGTCTCGCTCGTCGCCGCCGAACCGTTGACAATTGATCCTGTCGCGCTCGCGTTCGATGAGCGTGGTCGGATGTTCGTGGCGGAGGATCGGGACTATCCGCTCGGTTCGCCTGATGGAAAAGCACTCGGCGTCATCGCGCTTCTGGAGGACACCAATGGGGATGGGCGAATGGACATCCGCTCAGAATTTGCCACCGGCATCAAATTCCCCAACGGACTGATGTGCTGGCGTGGGGGCGTCATTGTCACCGCATCGCCCGATGTCTTCTGGTTTCGCGACGCCGACTCCGACGGCAAGGCAGATGTGAAGGAAGTCCTGCTCACAGGTTTTGACACCAGTTCCACGTCCCAGCTTCGTGCGAATGATCCGACGCTTGGTCCCGATGGCTGGGTTTACCTTGCGGGCGGTCTGCGCGGCGGGAAGATTTCATCCGTCAAACGTCCGGGATTGGTCCTGGATACGGACAAAGGCGACCTGCGTTTCAAGCCAGACACCGGCGAGATGGAATTAACCGAGGGCAAATCGCAGTTCGGCCTGGCCTTTGACGATGCTGGGAACCGCTTTGCCTGCATGAACCGCATCCAGTCGCAACACGCGCCGCTCGCCTTTCGCTACGTCGCGCGCAATCCATTTCTCACTTCGCCCGGCATCCTGCAAAATTGTCCCGATATCGCGGAGAACACGTTGATGACACGCTACACAGCGGGCGCCGCTCGCTACTATCCGATCAGCGACAACCTCACCACGGCGGACAGCCACTTCGGCACCTACAGCGCGGCGTGCGCGGTCCACATCTACCGGGGAGCGATGCTGCCCGAGGCGTATCGTGGCGCGGCATTCTCGTGCGATCCGACGGGCAATCTCGTGCGCGGTGATCGACTGGAGAAAGTCGGCGGCACCTTTGCCGCGAGGCGCATTCATGAAGGCACCGAAGCGCTTCGCAGCCGCGACAACTGGTTCCGGCCCGTCTTCATCGCGGATGGTCCGGACGGCGCGCTCTACATCGCCGACATGTATCGCAAGACGATCGAGCATCCCGAGTATCTGCCGGGCGAAGTGCGCAAGCACACGGACTTCGAGGCGGGCAAGGACAAGGGCCGCATCTGGAGATTGAGTGAAACATCCAACGCTCATCGCTCAACGCTCAACCTTGAATCAACCAACGTGCCGGCGCTCGTCGGCGAACTGTCGTCCCCGATTCCGTGGCGGCGCGATGCGGCCTTCCGATTGTTGATCGAGAAGAAGGACGCCGCCGCAGTCGGACTGCTGCGCACGTCTTTACTGGCAGCCGACGCGGGCGGTCCGGCCGTCGCAATGCTTAGGCTGCTGGAGAACGTGGCCGAGGTTGATGAAGCCACTCTAATCGCCGCCTTGAACCATCGCCAGCCCGCCGTACGCCAGAATGCCTTGAGAATCGCGGAAACAAGCCTGGCCGCGAACACCGCGTTGCGTCAGCTCGTATCGAAACTCGCGGATGATCCCGATCCGCATGTGCGTTTTCAGGTAACGTTGGCGCTGGGCGAAGCACGTCCGGCCGAACTCGTAGCCGCGTTGGCGCGCATCGCGTCGAAGCAGGCTTTCGATCGCTGGACGCGGGCGGCGCTGCTCTCGGCGGTGCCCGCGAACGCGAACGCGCTGGCCCTGCTCGCAGAACTCGCCCGCGCCCGCGAACCGTTGCCCGAGGGGCTCATCGCGCTCGCCGCCGACTTGGGCCGGCAACTCGGTTCCGGCGTCGAGCCGCCCAAGATGTTGCCGGCTTACGAAGCGATGGCGCGCTCGTTGGTCTCGGCGCCGGGCGGAATGGTCATCGCCGTTAATCTGGGTTTCGCCAGCGCCGCCGGGACGGAGTTTCCACGCATCGCGAACTCCAACCCGACGACGTTCATATCGCTGCTGGCGCAGGCGCGGGCGTTTGCCAACGCGACCAACACCTCGCCGGAATTGCGCAGCGCAGCCGTGGCACTGCTCGCGTTTGACGATTCCAGCGACGCCACAATGCTGCTTTCCGGACTGCTGGCAGCCGGGCATGCCGGTGAAGTGCAACGCGGCGCCGTCCGTTCTCTGCTCCAACCCTCGCGCATGGCCGGTCTTCACGCATTGCTGACCGCGGAGCACTGGAACGCCTACACTCCGGGTGTGCGGACGATGTTGCTGGATCGGATGGCGGGCGGGCCGGAGTTCGCATCCCTGCTCCTCGATGCCATCGAGGCGGGCAACGTCCCCGGCAATGCGCTCACGTCCGCACAGCGCGACCAACTGCGCCGATCCAGGAACCCGGAGATGAAGTCGCGCGCCGAAAAACTCTTTGCGGCACCCGGTGGCGATCGCGAGAAGGCCTTCAACGAATCGAAGCCGGCATTGAAACTGTCGCCCGTTCCCGCCAATGGCCGCGCCGTCTTCGAGAAGGCCTGCGCAGCCTGTCACCGGCTCAACCAGCAGGGCGTCGCCGTCGGGCCGGACCTCTTCGACATCCGCCAGCAGCCGAAGGAATCCATCCTTTATCACATCGTGATTCCCGAGGCGGAGATCGCACCGAACTTTGTCAGCTACGAGTGCGAGTTGAGGGACGGACGCACGCTCACTGGACTCCTCGCTTCGGAAAGCGCCGGAAACATCACGTTGCGCCTGGGTCAGGGCGTGGAGGAGAACATTCCCCGCAGCCAGATCGCCCGGCTGACCGCAAGCCGTCTCAGTCTCATGCCGCAGGAACTGGAGAAGAGCATGACGGCACAAGAGCTGGCTGATCTGCTGGCTTATCTGAAAGGAGAACAATGAAGAAGTGCACGCTGACAATTCTCATCGCTGTCCAACTCGCCAGCGCCGCCAGTTCCTTCGCCGCCACCCTCCGTGCCGGCGCGGCCAAGGCCAACATCACGCCGCCGCTCGGTATCGAGATCAACGGGGGCACCGCTCCGGTCATCGCCACCCATGTCCACGACGAACTCCACGCCCGTGCGCTCGTGCTCGACGACGGTACGACGCGGCTGGCCTTCGTGCTCGTGGATGCCTGCCTCATCGATCGCGCCCTGTTCGATGCCGCGAAGGCGCTGATCTTCCAACATGCGGGCATGGCCTCGAATCATGTTTCCATCTCCACCACGCACACGCACAGCGCGGGCAGCGTATGCGGCGTGCATCTGAGCGAACCCGATCCGGCCTATCGCGCGTGGCTGCCGCGACGCATCGCCGATGCCGTGCGCCTTGCCGTGAACCAACTCGCGCCCGCGCGCTTGGCCTGGGGCAGCGGCTCTGTGCCGCAACACGTCTTCAACCGCCGAGTCACCGTCAAGCCGGACGTGACTTACACCACTCTGCTCGCCGCGACCGGCGACCGCGTGAAGATGAACTGGTCTTCGCCCGAGCCCGCGGTGGACGGTGATTTCTCCGGCCCGGTGGATCCCGAAGTGTTCGTGCTGAGCGTGCAACACGCCGACGGCCGACCCCTCTCGCTGCTCGCCAACTACTCGCTGCACTACGTCGGCGGCGTGGGCCCGGGCCATCTGAGCGCGGATTACTCTGGCGTCTTCTGCGAGCGGATGACGGAACTACTCGGCGCGGAAAAACAGGAGCCGGCTTTCGTCGCACTGATGAGCAACGGCACCAGCGGCGACATCAACAACAACGATTTCCGGAAAGCGCGTCCTCCGCAGAAGCCATACGAGCAGATCCGGATTGTCGCCGAGGATGTCGCGCGCGAAGTGCATCGCGTGGTGAAGACGCTGACGCATCGCGACGACTTGAAGCTGTCGGTCGCCAGCACAGAACTGGAGATCGACGTTCGGAAGCCGTCCCCGGCTGAACTGGAGCGCGCTCGTGGCATCGTGGGCGGACGCGACCGTTTGAAGCTGCGCACCTGGAGCGAGTTCTACGCTCGCGAGCAATTGATCCTTGCCGAGTATCCCGACCGACTGGCCTTGCCGCTCCAGGTGTTTCGCATCGGCGACCTCGCCGTGGCGCAGTGGCCGGGGGAAATCTTCGCGATCAGCGGACTCGACCTGAAGCAGCGCAGTCCGGTGAAACCGCTCTTCAACATCAGCATGGCCAACGGCTGGTATGGCTACATCCCGCCGCCCGAGGCGCACGCGGCCGGCTCCTACGAAACCTGGCGCGGCCGCACCAGCCCGCTGGTGACCAATGCGATTCCAGAGATCACGGATGCGTTCCTGAAGCTGTTGGAGAAGGTAAAATGAATCAGACCAAGAAAGGCACAGAGCGGAATTGGGTGAGGCGCGGCAGCGTCTTGGAGTGCGGCAGTCCTCTGCCGCTATTGGACCGCCCAGCAAAAGAGAAAGCGCCAGAGGGCTGGCGCAGTCCAAAACCTGGCGGAGGCATCCGTCTCCTCTCGGTTCTGTGTCTTCGGTGTCTCTTCCTGCTGTTCCTCGTCGGGACTGCTCCCGCCGCCGAGCCGATTATTTTCCGACCCGCCTACGCGCCTGCGCCCGCGGACAATCCCCTCAAGGGCTTCGTCCCTTACGCCGGCCAGGGGCGGGATTTTCCGCATTCGCTGGAGTTCAACTATCTGTCGCTCGCCTCGATGATGACCGGGCCGACGAACTTCAACTGGACGCCGATGGAGCAACTGCTCGACGGCATCGCCTCGCGCGGTTGCCAGAGCGTCTTCCGCATCTACATGGAATACCCGCGCAAGCCGAGCGGCGTGCCGGCGTATCTCGTGCAAGCCGGCGTGAAAGTGCGGGCTTGGACCAACACCAACACCCAACCGTTCCCGCCCGCGCTCGACCACACGCCGGATTACGAGGACCCCCGTCTGCGCGCGGCGCTCACGAACTTCATCGCGGCGCTCGGCGCGCGTTACGACGGCGACCCGCGCATCGGCTTCATCACCGCCGGCCTGCTCGGCACGTGGGGCGAATGGCACTGCCATCCGCATTCGGAATGGTTCGCGTCCAAGACGGTGCAGGCGGAAGTCATGGACGCCTACGAAGCCGCGTTCAAGAAGACGCCGGTGCTGTTGCGCTATCCGGCGGGGGAAAAGGATTATGCCCACGCGCCAAACGGCCAGCGGAAGCTTGGTTATCACGACGATTCCTTCGCCTGGGCCACCCTGGAGACCGGCCGCAAACCGGATGACTGGTTTTATCTCGCGGCCCTGCGGAAAGCCGGCCCGGCTGCGATGGACCGCTGGCAGACTGCACCCATTGGCGGCGAGATCCGGCCCGAACTTTGGCCATGCTTGTGGAAGACAGACGGCTGCAAGGAGGGTCAGGATTTCGCCCAATGCGTCCGCGAAACGCACGCTACCTGGCTCATGGACACCAGCACTTCCAGTCCGCTCGCGCCCGACGAACGCGAGCGCGCCCTCGCGGCGGCGCGGAGCCTCGGCTACGAATTGCAGGTCGTGCAGGCCACCACGGCGTTGAAGGGTCGCGCGCTCGAAGTCGCCGTGACGATTACGAATCGCGGCGTCGCGCCGTTCTACGCCGACTGGCCGGTGCAGCTCATGGCCGTCAGCTCCACCGGGAGCGAGTTCGTCGCTGAACTGCCCTTTACTTTGAAGACGCTTCTGCCCGCAGCCAGCGACTCGCGATCCGTGACACTCGACCTCACCAAGGTTCCCGCCGGTGAGATCAAGTTGCTGCTCGGCATCCCCAACCCGCTCAAAGGCGGGCGTCCGCTCCGCTTCGCCAACACTGATCAAGACCGCGACCGCCCCGGCTGGCTCACGCTCGGAAAAATCGTCCTTCCATGACCCTGAACGTCTTCACCGTCGTTGTCTTGTTCGCGTCCGCGCTTTCACTCGCCGCCGAATTCCGAGTGGGCTTCGCGTCCGCCGACATCACACCGCCGGTCGGTTGGCGGCGCGCGGGCAATTACACCGAACTCATCAGCACCGGCGTCAACGACCCGCTGATGACCAAGGCGATGGTCGTGCAGGACGGCGGGACGACGTTTGCATTCGTCGGGAACGATCTCTGTTCCGTGCCGCGCGACCTCACCGATCTCGCCCGCCTGCAAGCCAGCAAGGTCACCGGGATTCCCGTCGGCAACATCGTCATCACCGCCACGCACACGCACGGCGGGCCGGAGTATCTCGGGCCGTTGCGCCAGTTTCTCCACCAACGCGCGTTGAAGGCGAACAACGGAATCGATCCGCACGAACCGATCGATTATCGTCGGCAACTCATCGAGCGCTGGGCGGCCGTCATCGCCGTCGCCTGGTCGAATCGCCAGCCGGCGTCGCTCGAAGTCGTCATCCCGCGCCTCGAAGGTGTGGCCTTCAATCGCCGTTACTGGATGAAAGACGGCTCGGTCGGCTGGATTCCGCGCAAGGGCGACACCAACATCTTTCGCTCGGCCGGTCCGGTGGACACCGACTTTCCATTCCTGCTCGCGCGCCGCGCCGGCTCCACGGAAGGACTCGGCTCGCTCGCCGTCTTCGCCATGCACACGGCGGTGTATGGCGGACCGGCGTTCGGCGCGGATTTCCCCGGTCACTTGCAGACCAATCTCACGGCGGCGTTCGGTCCCAAGTTCGTTTCCATCTTCGGCGAAGGCTGCGCGGGCGATGTGAATCATCTGAACCCGTTCGATCCTGACCCGCAGCACTGGACGAACGTGTCGCCCGCCATCGGCCGCGCAATGGCGCAGGTGGCTTTGACGAATCTGCCTTACGCGAGCGCGGTGAAGCCCGGTTTGTTCGCGGTGCGCTCGGCGGTCGTGATGGCGCCGGTGACGCCCATCAGCTACAAGGAGATTAATGCTGCGAAGAAAGTGATGGAGACGTTGGACCAGAACGGCGCGGCGTTTCTGGTGGTTGTGGACGCCTGGCGGAAGATTTTCCAAAAACAATTCTGGGAACGGCATGATGGGCGGTTGCCGCAGGAGGTACAGGTCGTGCGGTTCGACGCCGACACCGCGCTCGTCACCTTGCCGCACGAGATCTTCACGGAGCTGGGCATCGCCATCAAGGCCGCGTCGCCCTTCCGCCGCACGATGGTGGTCTCGCTGGCCAACGATCTGGATTTCTACATCCCCACGCGCCGCGCCTTCGAGGAAGGCAACTACGAGCCCACCACGTGCCCGTTGGAGCCGGGTTGTGGTGAACGGCTCGTCGCCGCTGCGGTAAAACTACTACAGGAACTCAAACCCTGAACAGGCGTGTCCGGCCACAATGCCGCACTTCTGTGGTCTTTTCTGAACAGACCAGCCGTGATCCGGCACCTGAAAAATGATTCAGGAAATCGTATCAGGACGTTCTAGTCGAACGACGGACCGCTCCCGTAGCTTGATTGCCTGAATCGAATCATGACGAAGATTGGAACCATTATCGCGGCCAGTTTGATGGCAGCGCTCCAGCCTCTGGCGGCCGCAGACCTCTCCAGTCACAAACTGCTCGTCACCTCCGTCCGCACGGGAGACACCGAGGTGTTCATCGCAGCCCCCACCACAGGTGACATGTTCAACGTCTCGCGCTCGCCGAAATCGGAGGACCGCTACCCCTGCTGGTCGCCCGATGCCAGGTACATTTGCTTCATGAGCGATCGGGAAAACTCGACGAACCTTTGGATCATGAATGCCAGCGGTGCGAATGTGCGCCGACTCAATCGCACCCCGGCTGTTTGTTACATGCCGAGCTGGCAAAAGACTCCAACGGGCGAGCGGATCGTCTTTGGCAAACACGGTGACAGGCCGGAGATGGCCAGCATCAAGCCAGATGGCACGGACGAACTTATCCTTGGCGAAGGCCATGACCCTGCATTTTCTCCCGACGGCAAACTGATTTGCTACACCGGCCATCCGCCCGAAGGCGGCGTAACGGTTTATGTGATGGATTGGAACGGAGCGAACAAGCGCCGTGTCGTTCAAAGCACGAGCAAAGTTGGCGCGACATTTCCGAACTGGTCCCCGGATTCAAAGCAGATTGTCTTTTCATTCCCAGCCGGTGGCGCGCTCGAACTGTTCATCATCGGCGTCGATGGAACCGGACAGCGACAACTGACCGTGTTCGGAGGATCGAGTGTCTGCACACCCAGCGCATGGTCGCCTGACGGAAGGTGGATTTCCTTCCGTCGCACCGATGAGCGTTACTGGAGCAACAAGGAGCGCATGTTGAAGATTTACTCGGAGAAACCTCCCGACAAACGCCCTGTATGGGTCATCCGTCCGGATGGTGGTGAACCAACTTTGATCGAATCTCTCGGCTTTCAGATGGCCATCGACGGAAGTCGGGCGAGTTGGAAACCCCTGGTCCGCTGACCCAACAACCATCAAACTATCACGAACTATAAACAAATGAAAACCATCACCCTGATCGGCGCCGGCGGCAAAATGGGCTGCCGTCTCACAGACAACTTTCTCAAGACAAATTACACGGTCCATTACCTCGAAGTGTCGCCCAAAGGCATCGACAACCTGCGTCAGCGCGGTGTCAAACTGTCAGACCAGGCCACTGCCGTGCCGGCCGGAGACGTGGTCATTCTCGCTGTTCCGGACGTCGCCATAGGAACCGTCGCACGGGAGGTGGTTCCATCGATGAAGCCGGGATCGCTGCTCATGACGCTCGATCCAGCAGCGCCACTCGATAACCAGTTGCCGCGTCGCGAAGACATTGGCTGCGTCATCGCGCATCCATGCCACCCATCTGTATTCAACTGGGAACCGACCGAAGGTGCGTTCCGTGATTTTTATGGCGGCATTTCTGCGAAACAAGGAATCGTCGTCGCGCTGATGTGGGGCTCCGAGAGTTACTACGAACTGGGTTTGGAAGTCTCAAAGGCGATGTATGCGCCCGTCAGCCGCGCTCATCGGGTGACCTTGGAACAAATGGCCATGCTTGAGCCAGCCCTGGTGGAAACCCTTGCGCAGACCTGCATGGAGGTGGTCAAGGAAGGTCACGACCGATTGGTGGCTGCCGGCGTGCCGAAGGACGCCGTGCGTGATTTCGTGCTCGGCCATCTGAGAATCCAGATCGCCGTGCTCTTTGGGGAAGTGAACGGCACATTTTCCGACGCCGCCTACAAGATCAGCAAACGCGCCAAACCGGTCCTGTTCAAAGAAGGCTGGCAAAAGATTTTTGAGCCTGCCGATATACGCGAACAAGTGCGGGATATTACGCAGAAGTAGTTCGTTGATTGCTGCTGGTTGTTCGTTGTGCGTGGCTGGTTGCACAGCCCCAGAACAAACAATACACCGACGATGAAATCCATGAGTTCAAACGCGCCAGCCAAATTACACGCAGATAAACTCCAGGCTCACCGATCCTGAACTCCCCACGATGCCCACGATGCCCACGAACGACGAACGACGAACGAGGAACATCTGTCTCGGCATCAGCAGTTACACGTACGGATGGGCCGTGGGAGTGCGCGGGCACGAACCGCCCCGCCCCATGGATGAGCATGGGCTGCTCGACAAAGCCCTCGAACATGGCGTGAAGCTGCTGCAAATTGGCGACAACCTGCCTCTCCACACTTTCGATGACGCGAGAATCGACCGACTTGCTGGGCGCGCCCGGCGTGACGGCGTCCGGCTTGAGGTTGGAGGGCGAGGTCTGCGTGTTGAGCAAGTGACAGCCTACGCTTCCGTCGCCCGCCGTTTGGGAGCGACCCTCATTCGCTTCATCATCGATGACTCGGGGTATCATCCGTCGCCGGGGGAGGTTTCAGCCGTGTTGCGGGAAGTGACACCGTTATTGAATGGGTTGACACTTGGGATCGAGAACCACGATCGATTCAATGCCGGAACCTTGCGCACAATCGTGGAATCAGCGGGCACCGATCGCGTCGGCATCTGCCTGGATACTTCCAATTCGCTTGGAAGCGGTGAAGGCATCGAAGCTGTCGCAGCGGTCCTGGCTCCTTACACCGTGAACTTGCATGTAAAAGATTTTGGCATTGAACGCCTTCCATATCTCATGGGATTCACCATCACAGGTCGTCCGGCTGGAGGAGGGATGCTCGATCTGCCAGGGTTGTTGAGTCAACTGGCGCCCTACGGCAAATGTGCCACGGCGATCCTGGAGTTGTGGACACCTCCCGAGCCTCGGATCGATGATACCATCAACAAGGAGGCTGTGTGGGCCACTCAAAGCCTTGCCTACTTGAGACGGCTCTTCAGTTCGAGTGATACTTATTGACATTTTTACTTATTGACATTTTCAGCCTGAATTTTACGGTCCGACCATCAGTTTTGATTCGGGTAGCGGTACGTTTCTTCAGCGGGGTTCCCCACCCCCACCTCCTTGGCGTCTGCTGCCCGAATCCTGTTTTTTGACCGGTGAGTGCCCCCCCCTGAGCAAACTTCCACTTAAGATCCTCTTGAGACTGAAAAACCGAAATGGTTGCAACTTCCCCGGAAAGGAATTTCCTCCTTGGCTCCGTGATCTCAGGGAATACGTTGCCCCGCGTACATGAAGACAAGTCGAGACAGCGCCAAATCCTCGTACTGGCTCCACTGCCGGGCGGTGAGTGAACCATGAGACAATTCGTTACTCTCATGGTCTTTGTCGTTCTGGCCGGGTTGCCCCATGCACAAGGAACCCCATCCCTCAGCGAACGCATCGCCAAGGCTGCAAGACACCAGGTCGGAGTAACCAAGGAATATGACCCTGCCTACGTTGCGCTCCGCTATCCCGGTGGAGATGTTCCCCTGCACACAGGAGTATGCAGCGATGTCGTCGTCCGTGCTTTCCGAGAAGTGGGTATAGATCTGCAAAAGGAACTCCACGAGGACATGAAAAAGCATTTCAGCGCTTATCCTCAGAAATGGGGGCTCAAGCGCCCGGACAAGAACATCGATCACCGCCGGGTGCCAAACCTGATGCGATATTTTGAAAGGCACCACATCACGATGCGCGACAAACTTGAGGCGGTAGAATCGTATCGTCCCGGTGACATCGTTACCTGGGATCTCGGAAAAGGACTTCTGCACACGGGAATCGTTTCTGACAAGGCGACGGGGCGCATCCCTATGATCATCCACAATATCGGGAGCGGAGCGAAAGAAGAGGACATCCTGTTTCAGTATCGTGTGATCGGCCACTATCGAGTGAAGGAAGGTGGCCAACAAAACGGCTACGCGAACAGGAACCAGCCGATTCGTTCAGAAACGAATCAATCGTCACCATCGGCTGCCGCAAACTGATCCTGATTCCGCAGACTTGTTTGCAGGGCTGGCTTCACCAAGCGGCGCGTTACCGGACATTGGTTGCCGCGAACTCAACGAAAGATGTTCCTTGCCGAGTCATCCCGAATCCTCGGAGACAGGCCGCGCGACAAATGTTACGCGTCCCAATCTCATCCCCAGCCATTGCTGGTGCATGTACTGGAGATTGAGAACAAGCTTGCCCTCTGCACCGCTCCGTCGAAACATGGCTTTCCCATGAAAACACAACTGCCCGCCTTGCTCGCGCTCGCGTTGCTCGCGTGTTCTTCCTCCGCATTGGCCGAGGCGTATCGCAATCCCTATGGCAGACTTCCCACGAACGCCACGCCCGGTGACCTGATGTTTGCCGAATACTTCCGCGCCGAAACTCGAGCGCTGGGCGAGCGCTCGTTGAGGGACATCGCCACGCTGGCTGATTGGCAGAAGCAGAAGGACAATTTGCGGCAGCAGCTCTTCGAAATGTTGAGCCTCGATCCGCTTCCACCCAAGACAGACCTCAAGGCCACGGTCACGGGCAAGATTGATCATCCGGAGTTCACGGTGGAGAAGCTCCAGTTCCAATCACGACCGGGGCTTTACGTCACCGCGGATGTCTATGTTCCCAAGAATCTGACGCGGCCTGCCCCGGCGATTCTCTATGTGTGCGGCCATGGGCCGGCGAAAACGAACGGCGTGAGCTACGGCAACAAAGTCACCTACCAGCATCACGGAATCTGGTTCGCGCGCCACGGCTACGTGTGTCTGGTGATGGACACGATCCAGTTGGGTGAAATCGAAGGCATTCATCATGGAACTCATCGTGAGAAGATGTGGTGGTGGAACTCGCGCGGTTATTCGAGTGCCGGAGCGGAGGCGTGGAATTGCATCCGGGCCCTGGACTATCTCGAAACGCGCGGCGACGTCGATCCCAAGCGGATGGGTGTGACCGGCCGGAGCGGCGGCGGGGCTTATTCATGGTGGGTGGCAGCGCTGGATGAGCGCATTGCCGCCGCGTGTCCGGTGGCCGGGATTACTGATCTCCAGAATCATGTGGTGGACGGCTGCGTCGAGGGCCATTGCGACTGCATGTTCATGGTGAACACCTATCGCTGGGATTATGCACAAATCGCCGCGCTCGTCGCTCCGCGGCCCATGCTCATTGTCAACACGGACAAGGACACCATCTTCCCACTCGACGGCGTGGGTCGGGTCCACGAACGAGTTCGCCGCATTTATGATCTTCACAACAGTCCGGAGAAGCTCGGGCTCGTCATCGCTGAAGGCCCTCATGGGGACATGCAGGACATCCAGTTGCCGGTGCTCCGCTGGTTCAACAAATGGCTCAAGAAGGAAACCCCGCCGATCCAGATTGCTCCGGCGAAACTCTTCTCCGGTCAGGAGCTGAAAGTTTTCGGCACACTCCCAGCCGATGAAATCACAAGCACATGCTACGAGAATTTCACACAACTGGCGAAGGATGGCGTGCCGACCGATTCAAAGATGATCCTAGCCGCGCTTCGCGCGAAGACCTTCGGTGGCTGGCCGGATGCCCCGGTTCCGCTCGCCACTCGACAACTCGCCTCAGCCGATTTTGAGGGAGTCAATCTTTCCATCCACGAATTCGAGTCTCAGAATGGCATCCGACTCCGCATGTATCTGCAGCGACCGCAGGCTGGAAAACCACAAGCACTGCATATCAAGGCCATCGACGCAACTGACTGGCCTCTACGAATGGAGCTCGCTCGCGCCGGATTCGTGTCGATTCTTGGGGACGAACTGCGCCTGGTTGGCATTGATCCAACGGAGCCGGTCGCTGACGTGACGCGGCAACACTTCTCGAAATGGATGCGATCCATCGCGGAAAGTAACGCGGCTCACGTCATGTTTGCGCCGCGCGGCGTCGGCGTCACGGCGCTCGGTGGCGATGCCCGTTACCAAACTCATGTGCGCCGGCGTTGCATGCTTCTCGGTCAAACGATGGCAGGAATGCAGGTTTGGGATTTGTTGAGAGCTGTGGAGGCTGCGCGATCCATCGACGGGTTGGGCGGCATTCCGCTGCACTTGCACGGAACTACGGAGATGACGGAAGTGACCGCCTTTGCGAGCCTGTTCGCGCCATCAGTCGCCAGGGTCCAGCTTCCGCAACCTCCGCGCACGGATAAAGAGGCTCCCGATTTTCTCAACTGGTCGCGGATCGTGACTCCAGGGCAACTCCTCGCGCTGGTGCGTGATAGGTGCTCTGTGTCGATTGTCGCGGATGGCATCCCCGGATTGAAGTGAGACACGTCGCATGAACACCCGATCATCTCTCGCGTTTGGTTATGTCTTTGTCGTCGCAACGATTCTGCCGACGTTCGCCGCGGAAGTCTCCTTCGTACCCTCCGATCTCCCGCGGGTGCCGGCGACTCCGCCCGCGAAGGTGCAGGCGACCTTCCAGGTGAAGCGCGGTTTCCGTATGGACCTCGTTGCCGCCGAGCCACTCGTTGCAAGCCCTGTCGCGATGGCATTTGACGAGAATGGCCGGCTCTTCGTTGCGGAGATGATTGATTATTCCGAACGCCGCGATGAACAACTCGGGCGCGTGCGGATGCTCGAAGATGAGGATGGCGACGGCCATTTCGACAAGAGCACGACGTATGCGGGTGGTCTGCCGTGGCCAACCGCCGTCTTTTGCTGGGACGGCGGCGTCTTTGTGGGAGCCACGCCCGACATTCTTTACCTCAAGGACACCGACGGTGATGGCAAGGCGGACGTTCGGCGGGTCGTTTTCACCGGTTTTGGCAATCAAGTACAGCGTCTCAATGTCCAACAATTGCTCAACAGCTTCAATTGGACGCTCGACAACCGCATCCACGGCGCAACGGGGGGCAACGCGAGTCTCGTCACTTCCCCGGACCACCCCGAGATCAAACCTCTTGATCTTCGTGGCCGGGATTTCTCATTTGACCCGCGCACGCTCGACATCCGCCCGGAAACCGGAGGCGCTCAACACGGGATGAGCTTCGACGATGTGGGGCGAAAGTTTGTGTGCAGCAACAGCGCGCACATTCAGATGCTCATGTACGACGAGAGCGAGGCCAGCCGGACGCCCTATTACACGATGCCGCGCCCGCTCGTGGACATCGCAGAAGACGGGCCAGCGGCACCTGTGTTTCGCACAAGCCCCGATGAACCGTGGCGCGTGATTCGCACGAAGTGGAGAGTCTCAGGACAAGTGCCCGGGCTCATCGAAGGCGGTGGCAGACCTTCGGGATACTTCACTGGCGCAACCGGCCTGACCATCTATCGCGGTGATGCGTATCCGGAGGAGTATCGTAGCGACGCCTTCATCGCGGATTGCGGCAGCAATCTGATTCATCGTAAGAAGCTATTTCCGGACGGCGTGGGTTTGATCGCCCGGCGGCCCGCGGACGAACAGAAGGTCGAGTTTGTCACTTCAACGGACAATTGGTTTCGGCCCGTACAGTTCGCGAACGCTCCAGACGGCACGCTGTATGTCATCGACATGTATCGAGAGACCATCGAGCACCCGTGGTCTTTGCCCGAGCCGCTCAAGAGCCATCTCGATCTCAACAGTGGCAATGATCGTGGCCGCATTTACCGGATCGTGCCCGAGAGCTTCAAACAACCAAGGCAGCCGAAGCTCGCGTCCGCCCCAACAAAGGAACTCGTCCAAACTCTCGACCACAGCAATGGCTGGCATCGCGACACCGCCGCTCGGCTTCTCTACGCGCGGAATGATGCGTCGGCGATCCCCCTCTTGGAATCCCTCCTGACCACGAACACCACGCCGCTTGGAAGGATTCATACGCTGCACGCTCTCGCCGGCGCCGGTTCTCTCGAGAAATCACATCTGCGCCAAGCGCTGACAGATTCAGACGAATGGGTAAGAGTCCACAGCATCAAGCTGGCAGCGAAGCTCTGGAAAACAAACATTCAAGAGGTTTTACAGCCTCCCAATGTCCCGCCTCGAAACACGGCTTCCGATGCGTCACTCCATGTTCGCTACCAATACGCACTCTCCTTGCCTGCTTTAAGCCAGGGCGACATGAGTTTCGAACTCCACAACCTTGTTTTCATGGATGTGACGAACGCGTGGATGCGGGCGGCGATCCTCAATTCGAGCGTCGAATTCCCAGGACGTTTGTTAGAAGCCATGAACATCGACTCCCGACCGTCAGCTTATCGCGAGAATGAAATTCCGCTTTTCCTTCGCGAGCTGGCTGGGATCATCGGACGCAAGGCTGCGGTGGACGAAATGCGGGCAATCTTGTCCATGGGCATGCGCATGTTCGAAAGAGGCGGTTTCGCACTAATCCACGCCATGCTCCAGGCCATCCCGCGTCCGGCGCACGGTGAAGTCACCATCCCCAAGAGCATCCAGCAGACCATGGCGAAAGTCTTCGAAGCGGCCACAAAGACTGCCAACAATCCAGCATCCCGTGATTCGGACCGCGTCGCCGCCATCCCGCTCATCAGCCTGACTCCATGGAATGAAGCCAGCTCGGTTCTTCTTCCACTCATCGAAGACGTATCTCCCGCCATCCGGTTGGCCTCTATCTCCGCGCTCGTCCGCTTCCATGAACCCGAAGCCAACCGGGAAATCTTCAAGCGCTGGAACACGCTCAGTCCGCGCTCGCGATCCGAATTCCTCACGCTCGCACTCTCACGCGCAGATCGGAGTGCTTTGCTTCTCGATGGGATCGAATCACGTCAGATTTCAAGCGCCGATCTTTCCTCCACTCAGATTGAGCAATTGCGCAATCATCGGGAATCCTCGATCCGGAAACGCGCTTCGGCTCTTCTGCCCAGGCCCGCCGCTTCGCGCGTCGAGGTGCTGACCGCCCTCCAGAGTGCACTCCTGCTCGATGGCAATGCCATACAAGGAAAAAGACTTTTCAGCGATCGGTGTGCCTCCTGCCACAAACTGGGCAATGAAGGTCACGCTGTAGCGCCGGATCTCGCCAGCGTGCGCTCCAATGGAAAACCGAAATTGCTCGCCAGCATCGTGGATCCGAATCTCGAAGTCTCCCCCAGCTTCTTCAACTACGCCGTCGAACTGAAAAATGGCGAGAGCCTTGGCGGGATCATCGTGAATGAGGCTCCGGCGACTCTTACCCTGCGTCGAGCTTTCGCAGATGAGTCCCTCATTCAGCGCGCCGACATCCAGCGCCTTCAAAGCTCCGGACTCTCCCTGATGCCGGAAGGCTTGGAAGCCGGGCTCAAGCCCCAGGACATGGCAGATTTGATGGAATACGTGATGACGGGTGAGTGATCACCTGCTCCAAACAGTCAGCGCTTGAATCGCCCTTAAAGCTGGAAGGAGGAATCACTTTTATCGTCTTTCGGCGCTCCCAGTCTGCAAAGTGAACCTCTCGCCAGACCTTGGTGGGATTCGATTAAAACAGGCATGGAAGCCGACATGGCTTCTCTTTAAGCGGGAACGTCAGGAATTCGAACCCAACAGAGTCATCACGCGATTCACGAGAGCAATGGTTTGATCACTTCGCCGCCGTTGATGGTGGCGCGTTCGTCACGTCCGTTATGCAGGTAGGTGAGTGCGGTGTGATCAAGGCCCATGAGGTGGAGGATGGTGGCGTGGATATCATGGACATGCGCATGGTCTTGAACGGCGCGGAGGCCGATCTCATCCGTGGCTCCGACGACTGTGCCGGCTTTGACACCACCGCCCGCCATCCATGTGGTGAATCCCCATGGGTTGTGATCGCGGCCATTGCCCTTTTCATTGAACGGAGTGCGGCCAAATTCTCCACCCCACACCACGAGCGTGCTGTCCAGCAAGCCCCGCGATTTCAGATCAGCGAGAAGTCCAGCGATGGGGCGATCGGAAATCCTGCACCACTTGGAGTGGTTGCCCTCGATGTCCGAGTGCGCGTCCCAGGCACTGCCACTGCCGCAGTAACACTGGACAAAACGCACGCCGCGTTCGACCAGTCGGCGGGCAAGCAGGCAATTCGTGCCGAACTTCGACGTGAGTTTATCGTCAAGGCCATAGAGGTTTCGCGTGGCTTCAGTTTCATGCACCAGATCGACGGCTTCCGGCGCCGCTGTTTGCATCCGGTAGGCCAGCTCATAGGAATTAAGTCGCGCGGCTAGCTCGGTATCCTCCGCCTTGTCCAGCGAGTAATGGCGGTTGAGAGCATTGAGCAGATCGAGTTTGCTGCGTTGTTGTTTGTCGCTCACCGTGGCGGGCGGCGCGAGATGGAAGATTGGCACTCCATCGCGCCGAAACATGGTTCCCTGAAAAGTCGCCGGGAGGAAACCGGAGCTCCAGTTTTTGGGCCCTCCATTCACCTCGGCCTCGTCCGTGAGGATGACGAACGACGGCAGGTTGTCGTTGGCGGATCCGAGCCCATAAGTCGCCCACGCGCCGATGGCAGGCCGTCCAGCGAGGATGTCGCCTGTGTTCATCTGGCAGACGGAGCCGACGTGGTTCAGGCCGTCTGCCCAACAGGAGCGAAGGACGGCCAGGTCATCCGCGTGTTTCGCGATGTGCGGATACCAGTCGGAGATCCAAATTCCACTCTGACCATGCTGCTTCCACTGGCGTTTGGTAGGCATGATCGTGTTGCCTGCCGTGCCCATCGCGGTGATGGGCTTTCCAAATGATTCGGGCATCGGCTGGCCGGCAAGACGGTCGAGCGCCGGCTTGGGGTCAAAGAGATCGAGGTGACTCGGACCGCCTTCCATGAAGAGCCAGATGACGGACTTTGCGCCCGCCGAATGATGCGGCGGACGAGATGCGAGCGGCTGGAGCGGGTTGACGGCGACGTTTGCGGCACGCGCCGTAAAACCGTCCCGACCCAGCATGGAGCCGAAGGCGAGAGCTCCAAAGCCAGCACCCGCTTGAGCGAGGAACTTTCGTCGCGAGTGTAATTGTTGGAATTGGTCCATCTGAGTCTGGTCGGTTTCAGGTGTCTAATTCCTGTAAACAAACTCGTTCAAATTCATCAACGTGTGACACAAATCCACGAGCACGGCGGCATGAACAGGATCGACTTGCACAGTTGCATCAGGCGGTTGCGCAAGGCGCTCGCCGGCTTCGGCTCGCTCTCGCACAATCCTGTCCTGTCGCTGAATAAACTCCTTGAGCATGGCTTTCTCAATCTTCGAGGGACTCCGCCCAAAAGCGATGTGGCAAGCTTCGATGATCTGGCGATTTCGGTCGGAACCCACCTTGCGTAAGACGCGAGCCGCGAAACTCTGAGCAAGGTCGAGCATTTGTGCGCTGTTAAGAAGCGTCAGCGCCTGAAGGGGGCTGGTGGTGACATTGCGCCGGGCGCAACTCTCGTGCGTATCAGGCATGTCGAACGTGTCAAACATCGGAAACCGTGTATTGCGCCGGACGAAGACATAGACGCTGCGACGATCTCGATCCAATGAATCCTGGCTCACTGGCCAGCCTCCCCGGCTCTCCATACCGGCGGGAAGTTCCGGAAAGATGCTGGGACCGCCCATTTGAGTATTGAGCCGTCCTGCCACCGCAAGTGCGCTGTCACGGATCACTTCGCCTTCGAGTCTCTGACGCGGAAAGCGCCAGAGTAGCTTGTTCTCGGGATCTATCCTTGCCGCAGTCTCAAAGTGCGTGGTGGCTTGCTGATAGGTGCTGCAGGTCATCATCAATCGGTGCATGGCTTTGATGCTCCAGCCGCTGTGGACAAACTCTCCCGCGAGCCAGTCGAGCAGGGCTGGATGCGTTGGTCGCTCCCCCTTGAAACCAAAGTCACTCGGAGTAGCCACGATTCCGCGTCCAAAGTGATAATGCCAGATGCGATTCACCATCACGCGAGCCGTGAGAGGGTTCTCCGGGTTGGTCAACAGCATGGCGAGCGCGCTGCGGCGTCCGGTGGAGCGGAGGTTTGCTGGTGTGACGACTATGGCGGACTTCGGATCGAGAACGCTTAACAAGCCCGGCTCGACCTCTTGCTGGCGCGCATCCCAGTTGCCTCGCCCGAGTAGAAATGTCTTCGGCGCTTCCGTGCCAAGATCAGTCATGCCGGTTCCGAGCGGAAGGTTTCCCGGATGCAGCGGAACGCGGGTCTGAAGTTGTTTATTGAGTTCGTCCCAACGTTTCTTCGTATCGCCTTTCAGGGCGGCAGCGACGGCTTTGGTGGAGGCGATGTACTGATGCGAGGCCGGATCGAGGTAAAGTTTGGCCTTCGCGACCATTTGAGCCTCAAACGCGCTGCGCTCAGATGCAGGTTTATTCAATGCCACCTGAATCTCGTCCGGATACTTCTCTACATAGTCCTTGATGATGTCCTCGCGCTTTGGAGCTTCGATCATCGCCATCTCCGCACGAATGTCCTGCGTCTTCGCCTCCCATTCAGCAAGCCTGAGTCGGTGCTCGGTCAGCGCGGCTGAGGGCGTCAGAGGGATGTTGTCGTCAGCCGCTGTGTTCGCGAAGAACGCCTGCAGCCGATAGTAATCAACCTGCCGGATTGGATCGAACTTGTGATCGTGGCAGCGTGCGCACGCGTAAGTCAGCCCGGTGAAAACCGCGCCCACTGTGTCAGTGATGTCGTTGAGAATCTCCTGCCGGCGTTGCATCAAATTGCGCGCATTGCTTTCGTCGGGGTAATGCCGATTGAACGCCGTGGCGATTCGCGCTTCGGGATTCTCCGGCCAGAGTTCGTCGCCGGCGAGCTGCTCTTGCACGAAACGATCGTAAGGCCTGTCGTCATTGAATGCCTTGATCACGTAATCGCGATAACGCCAGGCATTGGGCCGTGTTTCATCAGACTTGAATCCTTCACTCTCGGCGTAGCGGGCGAGATCCAGCCAGTGCCGCGCCCAACTCTCCCCGTAGCGCGGCGACGCGAGCAGCCGGTCCACCACTTTCTCGAAAGCACGGGGAGATTTGTCCGCGAGGAAGGCGTCCACTTCACCTGGTGACGGCGGCAACCCCGTGAGATCAAGAGTGGCGCGACGGAGTAGTGTGATTTTGTCAGCAGCGGGATTCGGCCTGATCCGCTGAGCCTTCTGGTCCGCAAGGATGAAGGCGTCCACCGGATTGCGAATCCATTTGTCGCGGATGGGAGGAACAGAAGCTTGCTTCACGGGTTGGAAAGCCCAGTGACCACGCTCGCCAGCCGAGAACTCAGGCGGCCCCGGCTCTGCACGGGCGGCAACGAACCCGACCACGCCGATCAAGACAAGCAACCGTCCAGCATTTGTAAAACAGCCCATGACATCAGGTGAAGGTTGATTGGCAATTTCTAGTGCTGACTGGCGACAATGTGTTCGAGGGAACGAATCCTGTAAAGCCGCCGTTTCTGTGAATGGCGGGGAGTCACGGGATGGACGACAAATTCCGCGGTCTCCTCACCATGCATGTCATGCATCAGCAAATTTCCGTTTGCCACCGAGATGTCAGCGTCTAACGTTCGCGTCAGGTCCATGCAGGCGCAAACCATAACCATCCTCATCATTGAACCCGATCCCGGCTTCCTGCGCAGGATTGAAGAGATGCTAAACCTCTCCGCGGGTGTCGGCATGGCCCTGGAGTGCGTGACATCCTTGCAGGCCGGACTCGGAAGGCTTGCTCAAGGCGGTGTGGATATCGTCCTGCTGGATCTTTCATTGGTTTCGCAGGACTGGCTGACGACTCTGGATCAGATTCAATCGACGGCGCAGCACGTGCCGGTGATCGTCCTGAGCAGCCTTGATGATGAAACTGCCGCGCTGCGAACAGTGCATGAAGGCGCGCAGGATTACCTCGTCAAAAGCGAGATCAACCGGCATGTCCTTGTCCGATCGATCCGTTACGCCATCGAGCGGGAGAAAAGCGAAGCAGCCTTGTTGCAGGCGGAGGAAAAGTACCGGAGCATCTTCGAGCATATCACGGAAGGAATCTTCCAGACCACACCAGACGGTCGTTACCTCAGCGCGAATCCCGCCCTGGCCACCATCTATGGATTCAGTGCTGCCGAGGAATTGATGGCCCATTTCACGGACATCAGTGGCCAGCTCTATGTGGAACCGAACCGTCGTGACGAGTTCGTCCGCCTGATGGAGCAGCACGACATTGTAAGCGGCTTTGAATCCCAGATCCGCCGCAAGGACGGCCGCGTCATCTGGATCACGGAGAACGTCCGGGCGGTCCGCGATCCGCGCGGTCGCCTGCTCTGCTATGAGGGAACTGTCGAGGACATCACCGAGCGCAAGCGCGCCGAGCAGGAGATGAAAAACTCCGAAGCGCTGTACCATTCGCTGGTCGAGACGCTGCCGCAAAATATCTTTCGCAAAGATCTCAACGAGTGTTTCACGTTCGCCAATTCGAGATTTTGCGAAACGCTCGGACGGAGACTGGAGGACATTGTCGGCAAGACGGATTTCGACTTCTTTCCGCCTGAACTGGCCAGCAAGTACCAGCAGGACGATCGCGTCATCATCGACACCGGCAAGATGATGGAAAAAGTGGAGGAGCACCAGCCGCCCAGTGGAGAGAAGATTTATGTCAACGTCGTCAAAACGCCACTGCGAGACTCAACCGGCAATATCATCGGCCTTCAGGGGATTTTCTGGGACATCACAGCTCGCAAGCACGCCGAGGAGGGGCTGCGTCGGACGACCTTGGAACTGTCAAAGAGTCGTGAGGAGTTGAAGGAAAAGAATGAGCAAATGGAGGAAGACCTCCGCATGGCGCGGGAGATTCAGCAGGCCATCCTGCCTCAGCAGTATCCCACTTTCCCCCGATCCGCCGCTCCGGGCGACAGCGCGATGCGTTTCTTCCACCGTTACCTGCCCTCTGGCACGGTCGGTGGAGATTTCTTCACCGTGGTACCGTTATCAGATACGAAGGCTGGAATTTTTATTTGCGATGTGATGGGGCATGGCGTTCGGTCCGCGCTCATCACTGCGATCGTGCGGACGCTCGTCGAAGAATTGACACCCCTGGCCGCCGATCCGGGGCAGCTCCTGACCCAGATCAATCGAGATCTCCGCGTCATACTCAAGCAGTCCGGAACACTCCTCTTCACGACAGCGTTCTACGGGGTCATCGACCTCGATAGTCACCGAATGCGCTATGCGAATGCAGGGCATCCCAGGCCGTTTCTCCTTCATCGCCCGTCCGGTCAGATCGATGTCCTCCGTCAATCCATGAACTCAAGCTGTCCAGCGCTGGCGCTCTTTGATGGCTCGGCCTATTCACATACCGAATGCGCAATCGCTCCAGGCGACCTTCTGTTCCTGTTCACGGATGGACTTTATGATGTTGAAGGCCCTCACCAGGAAGCCTTCAGCGCCGACTCGCTGCTCGCCGAAGTGAAACACCGCGCAACTTTGCCGACTCTCGTAATGTTTGATGAACTGATTGGCGAGCTCCGAGCAGCATCGCCAAAAGGAGAACTTGCGGACGACGTGTGCATCCTGGGCGTGGAGATTCTGAAATAGCACGCCGGTCAACTGCAGGCATTCCTCCCCACTCCCTGGTCCGTAGAACTTTTCCTTTGAATTCAAGGCGCTTCCCCGCCAGCATCCGCGCTCCTGTTTTGACATGAAACGCACCCATCATTGCAATGAACTTCGGCCCGCCCATGCGGGACAAACTGTAACTTTGGCCGGTTGGGTCCATTCGCGCCGCGACCTTGGCGGCGTCCTCTACATCGATCTGCGCGACCGCGAAGGACGCACTCAGACCGTGTTCGACCCGGCTGATCTCTCAAAAGAAGTCTTCGAAACCGCCACCCATTTGCACGCCGAATCGGTGGTTGAAATCGTGGGCAAAGTGCGTGTGCGCCCTGACGGCACAAACAACGACAAGATTCCCACCGGCCAGATCGAAGTGCTGGTGAAGGAACTCTTGGTGTTGAATCACGCCGAGCCCCTGCCCTTCCAGATCGACGACCCCGAAGCAGCCGCGAAAGTGAACGAGGAAACGCGCCTCCATTTTCGCTACCTCGACCTGCGGCGTCCGGAGATGACGCACAACCTGCGCCTGCGCTCCAAGATTGCCATCGCCACCCGCAGCTTCATGGACGAGCAGGGCTTCCTCGAAGTCGAGACGCCCACGCTCTTCAAGTCCACTCCAGAAGGCGCGCGCGAATTCCTCGTCCCAAACCGCCGCGAGCCCGGCACTTTCTACGCGCTGCCACAATCACCGCAGCAGTTCAAACAAATCCTCATGGTCAGCGGCGTGGAGCGCTATTTCCAACTCGCCCGCTGCTATCGCGACGAGGATTTGCGCGCCGACCGCCTGCCCGAATTCACACAGGTAGATATCGAGATGAGCTTCATCGATCGCGAGGACATCTACGCGCTCATCGAGGGTTTGCTGAAAAAGGTATGGAAAACCGCACTGAACATCGACATTCCCACGCCCTTCAAGCGGATCAGCTTCGAGGAAGCGCTGAACCGCTGGGGCATCGATAAGCCCGACACCCGTTTCGGCATGGAACTCGTGGACTTCACCGAGGACTTCAAGGCTTCTACGTTCAAGGTGTTCTCAGGAGCCGTCGCCAACGGCGGCGTGGTGAAAGCGATGAACGCCAAAGGCATGGCCGGCGCGACGCAGGGCCAAATCGAGACCATGACCGAATACGCCAAGAGTTTCGGAGCGAAAGGTCTCGCCTACATCAAGGTCGAGAACGGCGAATGGAAATCACCCATCGTGAAGTTTTTCAGCGAGGCTGAAAAAGCCGCGCTCAAGACCAGACTCGCCATCGAGGAAGGCGACCTGATCCTATTCGCTGCCGATCAATGGCTCAACGCGTGCGAAATACTCGGCAAGATCCGCCTCTATTGCGCCGATGTGCTCAAGACGCAGGGCAAACTCACAATTGATCCGAAGCAGTTCAATTTCCTTTGGGTCATTGAATTTCCCCTGCTCGGCTTCGACCGCGAACAGAACCGCTGGTACTCCAGCCATCATCCGTTCACCGCGCCGGTGGCCGAGGACATCCCGCTGCTCAAGACCGACCCGAAGAAGGTCCGCGGCCAGCACTACGACATCGTGGTCAACGGCGTGGAACTCGGCGGCGGCTCTATTCGTATTCACCAGCCCGACGTACAGAAAACGGTGTTCGAGGACATCCTCCAGATTCCGCCGGACGAAACGAAACTGCGCTTCGGTTACATGCTCGAAGCCTTCCGATACGGCGCGCCCCCACATGGAGGCATCGCCCTTGGCTTTGACCGGCTCTGTGCCATCCTCTGTGGCACCACGAGCATCCGCGACGTGATTGCCTTTCCGAAGACCGCGAAGGGCGTCTGCCTCATGACCGACAGCCCGAGCCAGGTCAGCGCACGACAACTTCGCGACCTCTACATCGACGTGAAGGTAGCCAAGAAGGAGTAGCCATCCAGGGTCCGGACACTGAACCATCGCTGCCTGCGGCATTGGGGCGGTGGTCTGGCGCTTATCGATGTACTCGTCGATCTGAATTCCAGAGGCAAAACAACCTTCATTGGTTGCATCGGGCTTCTATACTCAATGCGGCCATAGATTGAGCTTTTTTGCAGGGGCGGGGCCGGCTCGTCCCCAGCTTTCAAAACCAGCGGGGACGGGCCGTCCCCCCCCCCTGTTAACACGACTCTCAAAAGCGCAATCTTCGACCGCGCAAAGTATAGCAACCGAGTTCTGCCTGGAACCCCGACAGAGCGCAGATTACTGCCTTGCATAGCTCAACTCACAGCGGACAGCAGTCGTGGCCGAACCTCAGGCTCTCTCCGCGGAGAGATGGTGCATTTTCGGAGATGAATAACAAGTGCCATGCGAAACCGTCGTAACTGATGTGATCGTTGGCCACAAACAGACCGTCTCAACAGACGAGAATGACGATGGCTTGGCCGGCGGGGCAACTGGCGCTAGTCTCCAATGCGTGACTGCTGGAATACATTTCAAAGGCTGGACCAAACCTGGCCCGATCCCACCCGGACTTGCGGCAGGAGTGTCCGTCGAATCCAACGAAACACTCGACGCCATCAGCGGACACTTCGGGCTTTTTCAATTGAGAGACGGCCATCGCTTCTCCACGGATGATATTCTCACGGCATGGTACGGCACGAGTTGGTGTCCGACTGCGCGAACCTCGCTTGATCTTGGCAGTGGCATCGGGACGGTGGGGATGATCAGCGCATGGCGGCTGCCAGGAGCCCGATTCGTGACTGTGGAGGCGCAACTGGAGAGCATCGTGCTGGCAAGAAAATCAGCGCAATTCAACGGACTGTCAGAGCGGTATGAAATTCGCCACGGCGATTTTCGCGAAGCGGGTGTGCTGCGATCGGATGAACGGTTTGATCTCATCACCGGAAGCCCACCGTATTTTCCTCCAGGCAGCGGCGTGGAGAGCGAACATCCTCAAAAACTCGCTTGCCGCTTTGAGATGCGCGGCACGGTGGCCGACTACTGCACGGTAGCCGCCCGGCATCTCGCCCCCGGCGGATTTTTTGCCTGCGTGTTCCCAACGGAGCCGTCGCAGCTCGCACGCGTGAAAACAGGATCGCGTGAGGCCGGTTTGACAATTGTGCGACAACGCCCTGTGGTGTTCCGCCAAGGCGACGTTCCATTGATCGCATTGTTCGGAATGATGCGGGCGGATGACCTGCCGGAATGGTTTCGGGAAAGCACCTGGCTGGAACCAGAATTGATCATTCGCACGCGAGATGGAAAAATTCACCCTGAATACTCGGCGGTGAAGCTCGCGATCGGTTTTCCACCGTGAAGCAATTTTCATCTGAAACCGCGCCCCATCCTCAATCCGTCTCACCCCCGAAACAGACCTTTCCACCCCTGAATCCCTGCGATAAGTCACCACTACTTTAGCCATTCGGTGGTGTGTTGGGTGTCTAAACACCGAAGCCCCTCAGATCGAAACCATGAATAACGATTCCGAAAGCGCGCCGATCAAAAGGAAATACGTCCGTTCCGTTGGCCCACGGCTCCGCATCGTGCTGTTCGTCGTGCTTGGGCTCTTTGCCATTCTCGGCGCGAACTCCGCCTACCTTGTCGTCATTCGTTTTCTGGAATGGTTTCGTGGGCAGACTTACCAGAACTACTTTTATCAGGCGATGTTCCTGGCGCACTTGATCCTGGGCCTCCTGATTATTCTGCCTGTTGTCGTTTTTGGCTTTTTTCATATCAAGAATTCACATGATCGTCCGAATCGCCGAGCCGTTCGAGTGGGTTACGGACTTTTCATCGTGAGCCTCGTCCTGTTGATCACGGGAGTGGCTCTTATGCGCCTGGACTTTTTCGAACTCACCGATCCGAGGCTGCGATCCGTCATGTACTGGGCTCATTTCATCACGCCTGTCATGGCGGTGTGGCTTTACATTCTGCACCGGATGTCCGGGCCTCGGATCAAATGGAACATCGGCCTGGGTTGGACGGCTGCTGTTGGGGTGATCGTGCTCACGATGGCCGCGATGCACTCCCAAGACCCGCGGAAATGGAACGTTGCCGGCCCAAAGGAAGGTGAGAAGTACTTCCACCCATCACTCGCCAAGACCGCCTCCGGCAACTTCATTCCGGCGCGCACATTGATGATGGATGACTATTGCAAAAGCTGCCACCCGGACACTTACAACGGCTGGTTCCACAGTGCGCATCGGTTCAGCTCCTTCAACAACGAAGCATATCTTTTCAGCATCAAGGAGACACGGGAAGTCGCCTTCAAGCGTGATGGGAATGTGAAATCTTCACGATGGTGCGCCGGATGTCACGATGTCGTCCCGTTCTTCAGCGGCGCATTTGACGATCCCAATTTCGATGTCGAAAAGCATCCGACGGCCAAGGCAGGCATCACCTGCACCTCCTGCCACGCCATCACTCACGTCAACAGTACCGTTGGTAACGGAGATTACACAATCGAAGAACCGATCCATTACCCGTTCGCCTTTAGTACCAACAAAGTACTGCAGTTCATCAACCAGCAACTGGTGAAAGGAAAACCGGACTTCCACAAAAAGACTTTTCTAAAGCCGCTCCACAAAACGGCAGAGTTTTGCTCCACCTGCCACAAGGTCAGCCTGCCGAACGAACTCACCAAGTACAAGGATTTCCTCCGCGGACAGAATCATTACGACACTTACCTGCTCAGCGGCGTCTCCGGCCATGGAGCGAAAAGCTTCTACTACCCGGACAAGGCGAAGAAGAACTGCGCGGAATGCCACATGCCGTTGCAACTCTCCCAGGAATTCGGCGCCGGCTATTTTAATCCCACCAATCAATCCTCACGCTACGTCCACAACCATCTCTTCGTCGGCGCGAACACAGCGCTGGCCCACTTCCACAAGGACGACGAGACGATCAAGGCGCACCAGAACTTCCTCAAGGATTGCGTGCGAGTGGATATATTCGGCATCAAGGAAGGCGGCACCATTGACAGCCCGTTGCAGGCTCCACTTCGCCCTGATGTACCCGCGCTCAAACCCGGCGGGAAGTACCTCATTGAAGTCGTCCTGCGCACATTGCGCGTCGGACACCCTCTCACACAAGGCACGGTGGACTCGAATGAACTCTGGGTGGATGTCGAAGCCAGAAGCGGCAATCGTGTCATCGGACGCAGCGGTGGACTCGATGACCGGAGCGGGGTCGATCCCTGGTCGCACTTTGCCAATGTCTATATGCTTGACCGCGCTGGCAACCGCATCGACCGCCGCAACCCCCAGGACATCTTCACGCCCCTGTATAACAATCAGATTCCACCTGGAGCCGCGGCCGTTGTCCACTACGCCTTGACCGTGCCTCTCGATGCGACCGAGCCGGTTACCTTCGAAGCGAAATTCAACTACCGTAAATTCGACAAGATCTACATGCAGCATGTGTTCGGCACAAACTTCATCAATGATCTCCCCATCACAGTGATGGCGGGCGACAGGATCACGTTTCCCGTCGCCGGCGTTGCGAAATCTCAAATCACAAATCCACCATCCCAGATTCCCGAATGGCAGCGTTGGAATGATTATGGCATCGGCCTCCTGCTCAAGGGCGACAAGGGCAGTGAGAAGGGCGAACTGATCCAGGCGTCGAATGCGTTTGCCGCGGTTGAAAAACTGGGCCGCGCAGATGGCCCGGTAAATCAAGCCCGCGTCTTCTTCAAGGAAGGGCGGCTTGAGGATGCTGTTGCCGCATTGCAGCGCGCGGGGACTTTTGAGCCTCCAGCGCCCCGCTGGGTGGTGGCCTGGTTCACCGGCCTCGTCAACAAGCAGAACGGGTATCTGGACAAGGCCATCACCGACTTCAGAAGCATTCTCGAAGACCGCTATCCCGAGCAGGACCAGCGCGGCTTTGACTTCACCAAGGATTACGAAGTCATCAACGAGCTGGGCCAAACCCTCTTCGAACGCGCCAAGCTGGAGCGGGGTGAAGCCAACAAACCTCGGCAGCGCCAATTCCTCGATGAAGCCAGGGTTCAATTTGAAAGAACCCTCAAGCTCGACAGCGAGAACCTCGCCGCCCACTACAACCTCGCCCTGATTCACGCTCAGCTCGGCGATCAAACCAAGGCTGCGGAACATCGCGCGCTGCACGAGCGCTACCGCCCCGATGACAACGCCCGCGATATCGCCATCGCAGCTGCCCGCCGGCGCGACAAGGCTGCAGACCACGCAACGCAGGCAATCGTCATTTACGACCTCCAACGTCCGGGCGCTCCAGGCTTGCCCGCAAAGTCAAACGCCCGTGTGGCTCACGATGAATCGGACTCAATAACCCTGCGTTAGCCATTGAACACTTGCGCACAGGGTTCACGGCAATCACTGCTTTCACCATCCTTCAAATCCTCGAAATGAAAGACGACAAACCGAAACGGCAGACTCCATCCGTCAAAGGCGTTGTTCCGGATCGTGACTCCAATCAAGACCCCGAGGCCGATGAAATCGCCCACTACGACGAAAACACGATCCGCAGGGTATTCCGCTGGTCCGCAGTCGCGGTGGTGCTCATCGGCTGTCTTATCGGCGGAGGCATCTATTTGTCGCGTCGCAAGCCAGCGCCAACGCCAACCAAGGTTACTCAGATAGCCGCTCCGACCGTCCGCCAAGCCGCCCCGGTGGAAGTTCCAACCGTGAACTTCATCGAGGCTTCCGTCGGCGCGGGCATTCGTTTCATTCACAACAACGGTGCCTACGGTGACAAGCTTCTGCCCGAGACGATGGGCGGCGGAGTGGCTTTCCTGGATTTCGACAACGACGGCGCCCAGGATCTGCTCTTCGTGAATTCAACTCAATGGCCGTGGAAATCAGCGGCATCCGGTTCTCCGCGCCCGACGATGGCTCTCTACCGGAACAACGGCAAAGGCGCTTTCACGGACGTTACAGCCGGCTCCGGCCTCGATGTGAGCTTTTATGGGATGGGTGCCGCCTGTGGCGATTTCGACAATGATGGTCTGGTGGACATCTTTTTCACTGGAGTCGGAGGGAACCATCTTTTCAAGAATCTCGGCAGCGGGAAATTCAAGGAGATCACCCTCGAAGCAGGCGTGGCCGGGCAGGCAGGCGACTGGAGCACCAGCGCATCGTGGATCGACTATGACAATGACGGTCTCCTCGACCTCTTTGTCTGCAACTACGTGAAATGGTCTCGTGAAATCGACATCGAGGTCAACTACACACTCGTGGGACTTGGGCGCGCTTATGGCCCACCCATGAATTTCCAGGGATCCTTCTCAACGCTTTATCACAATGAGGGCAATGGGCGCTTCAGCGACGTTTCCACTGCGGCAGGCATCCAGATCAAGAACCCGGCCACCGGTGTTCCAGCGGGAAAATCACTTGGTGTTGCGCCGGTTGATCTCGATAACGACGGCTGGATCGATCTTATCATCGCCAATGACACCGTGCAAAATTTCGTTCTCCACAATCAGAAGAACGGAACCTTCAAGGAGATTGGAGCCCTCTCTGGTGTCGCGTTCGACGCGAATGGTCAATCTCGAGGAGCAATGGGAATCGACACCGGACGCTTTCGCAATGACGGAAGTCTCGGCGTCGTGATTGGCAATTTCGCCAACGAAATGACCGCGCTCTATGTTTCCCAGGGCCAGTCGAGGCCGGGTGCGCTGCCGTTGTTCACGGACGAAGCCATCGCCGAGGGCATTGGCCCCGCCAGTCGGATCCCGTTGAAGTTCGGCATATTCTTCTTTGATTACGACCTCGATGGCCGGCTCGACGTACTGACCTCCAACGGTCATCTCGAAGACGAGATCAACAAAGTCCAGCAAAGCCAGCACTACAAACAATCGGCCCAGCTCTTTTGGAATACGGGATCAAATGACACGAGCACCTTTGTTTCCGTTGGCACGGAGAAGGCAGGTGGCGATCTGTTCCGCCCGATTGTCGGCCGCGGTTCGGCATACGCGGACATTGATGGAGATGGAGATCTGGACGTAGTGTTGACGCAAGTCGGCGGAGCTCCCCTGCTCCTTCGCAATGATCAGGCGCTCGGGCATAACTGGGTGCGAATCAAACTTGCCGGCAAGAAACACAACCGGGACGCCATCGGAGCGTGGATCAACGTGACAGCCGGAGGGCTCAACCTTTCGCGGCAGGTCATGCCGACACACAGTTACATGTCCCAGTCCGAACTTCCGGTCACCTTCGGGTTCCGGAAATCGGACAAGATTGATTCCGTCACCATTACCTGGCCCCGCGGCGCAACACAAACGGTGCCGCCCGAAAGAATCAAACTCGGAGCAACCACACTGATTGAAGAAGGTTAATAGGCTCTTCTCGTAAGCAAGCAACCGCCACGACGCTTACCAGTCGGAGATGTCATCGATCCGGAAGACGGATTGGTATGGAGATGGGAGCGAAATAGCAGAATGGATTGATGTGGAAATGGCGGAGAGAGGGGGATTCGAACCCCCGGTACGGCTTTTGACCGTACACCGGTTTAGCAAACCAGCGCCTTCAGCCACTCGGCCATCTCTCCACCGAAGGACGACAATGAACCGCGAAAGCGTGAGAGGCGCAAGCCAATTTCTGCCGCGCTCACAGGCATGTCGCTGCCAATTTTGTTCATCGATCTTTGCCGATCTCGAATGGCTGGAGTCGCACTGAAAAACGAAAATCTCCCGTGCTGATGGAACAGCACGGGAGCAAGAACTCAAACCAGCCCTGACATCAACGGGCTATTAATCCGCCATCCATAGAACCCACTGCGACCTCTTGTTCGACCGCCAGGTATCAGCAGCCCGGCACTTCTGCAATCTCAGTCATGGCTCCTGCATACAGACCAATGGGCCGCCCAGGCTCAAATCATGGAAAGTTCGGACCCACGGTCGTGTTCCGAGACCACCATTTGGCATCAATCAAAGAATCACCCGCCGCGACGTTGAGTCCGGTATTGCTGCCTTTGCCGAACGTCTTGATCTTGCTTCCTTTCCATTGATGAATCTCGGAATGGCCGTCCGCGAAGGAAAAACCCGCGGCTCCATTATGATACGACGCCGGGAAGTCGATTATATTTCCGGACTTGGCATCCGGCAGCACGATCTGGACGGCACAAGCAGCGTCATTGATGCTGAGGGGGTGCTCATCGACCATCACCCATGTCTGTGTCGGGATCACGATATGGTCCAGGCGCCCGTAGGTCTTGTAAGGCGGCGCGGGGAGCCAGCCGCCGAAATCAAATGCCTGGCTCATCGACTGACTGCGAACAGTGGGAACTCTTTTGCCAGCCTCCAACCTGGTGGTACGATCTGAAGGGCATTTCCACACCTCGCGACTGTTGCCCATGTATTTCATCAGTGGGCTTTTGTCCACGGTGTTCGTCGGATTGTCGCTTGCGTTGCCGGCAACCAGAAGTGCACGTTTGCTCGTCTCCGGTCCGCCTTCCAGCGATTCGACAAGCAGGCCCTCGTAATCATCGGCGTAAAGCCTCCAGGCCAGCATCATTTGTTTGCCGTTGTTCATGCATTTGATGCCTTGCGCCTTGGTCTTGGATTTGGACAGAGCGGGCAAAAGCATGCCGGCAAGGATCGCGATGATGGCGATGACCACGAGCAATTCGATCAGGGTGAATCCTGAAGCCGGTGCAAAATGCGCCCGGCGATTTGAGGGAGACGATGGCTGTGTTTTTTTCATGGGATTGGCTGGTTGAGATACTTGTAGAAGATGCACGTAGATCGTGTCAAAGGGCATTTCAGCCAAAAAAAGACGCCGTGCCCCGAATGGATCGAGGCACGGCGTTGCAGATTCTATGGACTGCGATTACTTGGCTGGAGGAAGTGGAAGTCCACTCTTCAAAGCCGTCGTGCGTTCGCGAATCCAATTGTAATCAACGCTGCCCTTGACGGCTTTGCGCGAGACCGATCCTCCTTTGGGAATGATGGTGCGCGAATCTTTCCATTTGCGAATTTCTGAGTGGCCGTCGGCGAATGAAAATCCTGCAGCTCCATTGTGGTAAGTGCCAGGCCAGTCGATCCACTCTGCGGTGTTCATCCCGACGGCAAAGCCAGCATCGTTCAAACTGCGGTCATCCTCATCGAGCAATACCCAGACTTGAGAGGCACCGGGATTATTGTAGTCACTGGACTTTCCATAAGTTTGGTAGATGCCATTTCGATTGTGGCCATGGGCATTATCGAGCCAAGGACCATCAATGGCCACTTTGCTTCCTGCTACACGGGGATCGGTCCCAACAGCCTGACTCATGGCGTAGGTACGGGCTGCTGGGATCTTGGTTCCCTTCCTGGCTGGGTCTTTGCCCTGGTAATTACCAATACGACGATCTGCCGGACACTTGTACATCTTATCGCTCGCACCGTAAGGCTGAAGTAGCGAGGTCGCTGGATCGTTCAGCACATCTGGATTGAACTCCTGCCCACCACCGCGACCAGCCTGACCACCCAACCAATTCCAGCCTGGAGTGATATTACCATCATCCGGATTTGGGGGATTGTACTCCTGATTGTCGGTCGCATATAAATGCATGGCCAGCATCATCTGCTTGCCGTTGCTCATGCAGAA
Source organism: Verrucomicrobiales bacterium (assembly GCA_005777315.1). Taxonomy (GTDB): domain Bacteria; phylum Verrucomicrobiota; class Verrucomicrobiia; order Limisphaerales; family F1-12-MAGs170; genus F1-120-MAGs170. The sequence continues at coordinate 4,461 of SXMN01000071.1, read as the reverse complement.
GATGCCTTGAGCTTTCGTCTTTGACTTGGACAAGGCGGGCAACAACATGCCGGCAAGGATCGCGATGATGGCAATCACCACCAGCAGCTCGATAAGGGTGAAACCAGAAGCGTGACCGGAACGCATCTGCCGGAAGGGACGTGAGGTAGAACTATTTATTTTCATAGCTTTTCAGTTGAGTTAAATTGCGCTGGTTGTAGGAGATTCATTAAATTCGTGTCAAAGACTAAGTTCTTCCATTCACACCAAACAACTGTGCGTCTGCAAGCACAGACGGGAGCAGCCGCCGCACGTTTGGCAGCCACGTGAATGACAGAACCGGCTCCCCTCCCATGGACGGTTCCGTCGCTGTGAATTGTGCTACCGAGTCTGCAGATGGACACTACGCGCTATGAAAGTTGTGTCCCCAGCGTGCTAAGTGGACACCGCGCGACAAAATATGTGCTCCCAGCGAGCTAGGTGGACGCCGCGCGACAAAATATGTGTCCCCAGCGAGCTAGGTGGACGCCGCGTGACGAAAGCTGTGCTCCCCCAGTCCTCTGGAGGCAGGCCGTGAGATAAGAGTTGTGAATCCCAATCTTCCGGGGCAGGCGTGCGTTACCTGTGTGTAAGATGCGGGATTTATGGAATCGGTTTGGGTGAAAAGTGACACACTGATTCAACAGTGTCTGTTGTGGATCACCGAGCGTCTTAAAACTAGACAATGCTACCAACGCCCTACGGGAATGACTGTGCGAAGGAGTTCACGATGACCTGTGTCCGGAGAGCAGGCACGTTCCAACCCCAAGACCAACTCTACTTCCAGCAGGGCAGGTGCTTTGAATTTCACGGACTGAATGGAACAGTGGCCCAAAGCTTTTCGAAGTCCGCCTGTTTTTTGTGCGTATATCCGTATTTCATATACAGGATGTCCTTCTTGTCTTGAGGCGTCTTGGCCACGGTGCCGAACTTCGAGGCGAATTTAATATCCGAAGCTTTGAGCATGTTATCACCGAGCCATTTGTGCGTCACCGCGTGGCCATCGGCAAAACTCAGGGTGCTCTTGTTGATGTGCCAGATGGCGACTGCATCCACCCATGTAAAGGCCGAAGGCGTCGGATCGATCAGCCAGGAGCCGAGGTTCCACCCGCGATCATCAGCCTCCTCGACGAAGACGTAGTTCCGTGTCGGATAGAGAATCTGTGAGTATTTGTAGATCGAGTTGGATTCGTCCTCCCCATCGAGACCGCCTGCCGCGCCGTAACTGTCGAACGCAAAGCCCCGGCCGGCTTTCAATCGCATCCGCCGGTCGCCAGGGCAGTGCCATACATCCACCGAGCTCGCGTAAGGGAAAAGCTTTCCTTGCCTCAACCCTTCCTTCGCTTCTTCCAAAGCGCGGGATTGAGGCGATCCGGTGAAGTTCTTCACGGGCTTGGGGCCAGTCCAGAAGTCCCGTCCCTGGCGATACGTGCTCATGCCAACGATTTTGTCCTCGTTGTCATCGGCGTAAAGGAGGAAGGCCAGCCCAAGCTGTTTCTGGTTGCTCTGGCACCGCGCACCGGTGGCTTGTTCTTTTGATTTCGACAATGCCGGAAGCAACATCGCCGCAAGGATCGCGATGATCGCGATGACGACGAGAAGTTCGATGAGAGTGAAGCCTCTCTGAGGGCGGGAAGCAGGATGATACAAGCGATGGGATTTCATATTTTGTGTCGATATTCTATCGAGGAAAGGAAGCCGTGTCATTTTGCCACCGTGGAGTTGTCAGCCCACCAGATGATGTCGTTAACGGAATCTCCCGCCGGCACATTCAAGGACAGCGTGCCGTTATACTTCGCGGGAGCCTGAATTTTGGAGCCTTTCCATTTATGGATCTCAGAATGGCCATCCGCGAAGGCAAAGCCGCACGCCCCGTTGTGATAGCTGGCCGGGAAATCAATGATCTGCGCTGTCTTCGCTCCCGGGACTGGCATCTGAACAGCACAGGCGGCATCGTTGAGGCTGTCCGGATGTTCATCCACCAGAACCCATGTCTTGGTGGGAATCACGATGTCGCTGCCCTTGGCGTATGTCCTCCACTTGGCTGCCGGGAGCCAGAAACCTTCATCGAACGTCTGGCTCATGGAATTGCTTCGAACCCTCGGTAGCTTTTGCCCCTTGACGGTCACAGTCGCCCGGTCGGAAGGGCACTTCCAAATGGAGAAATTATTCTGGCCGAGGTAGGGCCCCAAAGGACTCTTGGCGACATCCAGGAGCGGATCATAATTGCTTCGGTTTCCGCCATCGAAATTCACACCTCCGGTCACCCATACGGTCCTCTTTTGAGCCGCAATCCCGCCCCAATCACGACCAGCGAGGAGAAGATCGTTCTGATCATCAGCGTAAAGCCGCCATCCCAGCATCATCTGGCGGAGATTGTTCATGCAGAAGATCCCCTGGGCCTTGGTCTTCGATTTCGACAGCGCCGGCAGCAACATGCCCGCAAGGATCGCAATGATGGCGATGACGACGAGAAGCTCAATGAGAGTGAAGCCGGATGGTGCGAATCGGGAAACGCAGCCCGGCACAGTGGTCCTGTGAGACTTGTTCATAAGCAAATAACTGTTGAGAGTTGTGAGTGTTTCTACGAGCAATCACAGCCCGCGTCAAAGGCGAAAATCCTGAATGTTCTTTATACTTCGCCCTCTACGGTCGGAGTTGAAGAAGCATTGGATGTCACAATCCTCGAAGGATTTACCATTTTGCGGTTCGCGATTTCACGGACACATTGAGCATTTTCCCTAACGGCGGTTCGCATTCACGATAGAGTGTGCATCACAACTTTCATTCAAGATTATGTCTGCAACAGGATTTTTCGTGACTGGCGGCACGCTGGGCTACGACGCGCCTTCCTACGTCGAGCGTAGCGCCGACCGGGAGATCTATTCGGGCCTGGCAAACCGGCAGTTCTGCTATGTGCTCACGTCACGGCAAATGGGCAAATCGTCCCTGATGGTGCGGGCCGCATTGCGCCTGCGCGCCGAGGGCCGTCACGTGGCCGTGCTGGATCTGGCGGCGATCGGACAGAATCTGACGCCTGACCAATGGTACGACGGACTGGCGATGATGGTCGGGCAGAAGTTGAAGCTGGAAGATAGAAGTTGAAGCTGGAAGATGAGGTGGAAGAGTATTGGAAGGCTCAACAGCGGTTGAATCCTGTGCAGCGGTTCTTCTCCGCCCTGCGTGAAGTCGTCCTCGTGGCCCGCCGCGAACCAATCGTGGTGTTTATCGATGAGATTGATGTCGTGAGAAGCCTCCCGTTTTCCACGGATGATTTCTTCTCGGCGATCCGTGAGAGTTACAATCGACGGGTGGAGGATCCGGAGTTCAACCGGCTTTCCTTCTGTCTTCTGGGAGTGGCGACTCCCGCCGATCTGATCAGGGATGCGCGCAGCACACCATTCAACATCGGGCATCGCATTGAGTTGACGGATTTCACCGCCGAAGAAGCCTCAGTCCTGGCGACCGGTTTGAGATCGAGTCTCGGGCTCGAAGGCAAACCCGATGAGATCGTGACGCGCCTGCTGGAGCGGATCCTCTTCTGGACCGGAGGCCATCCGAACCTGACCCAGGGTCTTTGCCGTGCGCTCGTGGAGTCCCGGCGCTCCACCGCGAGGGTGACGGACACGACTGCGCTGATTTCACCCGCTGGAGGAGCCACGACAGTGGACCAGCTTTGCACCGAACTCTTTCTCTCACCGCGAGCGCGTGAGACCAACGACAACCTGCTGTTCGTTCGCGAGCGAATTCTCAGAAGCGAGGCTGATCTGGCGAGCCTGTTGAGCCTTTACGAGCAGATTCTTAACGGCCAGGAAGTCCGAGATGTGGATGGCCACCCGCTGATAGATTCCCTTCGACTCGCGGGGATAACCCGCGTGGTGGACGGTGTGCTCAAAGTTCGCAACCGGGTCTATCAACAGGTTTTCGACCTGGGATGGGTTGCCGCGAACTGCCCCGATGCTGAGCTGGAGAAACAGGACGGTGATCGTGTGCGCATCCGCGGGATTCTTTCATTTGGGAGAGCATCGACCAATGAGATCGCCCTTCCTGATGCAAAGGTGTCACGTCGCCACGCTACGATTCACGCCCAGGATAATAATGAGTTTCTCCTGGCTGACCTGGGCAGCGCCAACGGTACATTCTTGAACGGTCGTCGTGTGACCCAGGCGGTATTGCTCCGGCATGGAGACGAGATTCAGATCGGAGATTTCCGCTTCGTCTTCCGCCAAGCCAGAACTGGAAGCAAAGCACGAGCAGGCGAGACCACGGTTGGAGACAAGACGGTGACAGACATCCGAGACCTCAGGTAGCCTGAATGAGCTCTCGCAGCAGGGAGAACATCAATCCTCGATTGTCCGGCAATCGCGCTTGACGGAAAGGGGTCCCCTTGTAGATTCCCACCCTCGGTCGCATCCGTAGCTCAATTGGATAGAGCATCTGACT
>SXMN01000007.1 GCA_005777315.1 Verrucomicrobiales bacterium | reverse complement strand
TCTTGACGGCGGCACAGACGCATCTGCTTCGTTGCTCGCTTGGTCAGAGGCCGCTGCGGGCATCCTCCCGCGTTCGCGCCTCGCATCTGCATCTGTGGCGCTCGCCATCATTCGTAGCCTATCCCACGGTCTCCTCAGTACATCCGGTGATTGCAGCGCAAGTTCAGGACGCCGGGTAGTGTCCTAATCTTGTTCATGCTCTTAATCCTTTTCTCCGAGAGATTATGATTAAGTTGATGAGCAAGTTCAGGACACTGCCGAACATTGCCCTGGTTTGACGTTTCGTTAAGGAATTGTTAGCCTTTCCTCATCACACTATAAATGGATCCCATCAACCCATACAAGGTGCCTGCCGGCAGCGACCTCGACAGGGCAATTCACACATTGCTTTTCGAGGAGGATCTGGAGGCGTCCGATTGCCCGAACTACTCGGACGATGCTGAACTAGCTCGCAAAGTGGTGGCGAAACTGAAAAGCCGGTTCGGTGAATCCATCATCACCGGAAGGACGCGCATCAGCAAAAAACCATGGTTTGCCCCTTACGACAAGGATCCCAGCACGGCCACGGAAGTGGTAGCGGAAACCCCCAGTCTCGCCATTTGCCGCCTCGCACTGCTCCGCGTGATGCGGGATTCTGATTAGTGAGTTCGGTGTTATTCCAATCCTTTCCAAGTTCGAGAGGATCCACGTCTGATAATACCGCCGCCAAATGCGGGTTCGTCCCGCAGATTGTGGAAACACACGGCAAGCTGGTGGTCGAGGCTCCCCAGATCTCGTAAAATAATCTCATCAACCGCGGTTCGCCAGATGGGCGTCGAGCGGGGTGTTACTCCGTTGCCGATGGAAGTGCCCGAGGCTGCCCGTTGGAGAGGGCCTTAAACCCAAGGGCTTGCACGCAGATCTGGCCAACGACTTGCGTCGTGTTGGTCTCAGCACGGTGCTGAGCCGGGAGTGTCCAATTCCGACTGAAGTTTTGCACGGAACTGCCGATATACAGGACATGACCGGTGGCAACACCCAAATGATGATGAATCCGATCGATGAATTTGCTCCTGTGGAAGCACTCGATCACCTGACTGGCACGTGCCAGCAGTTGCGTCATCTTTTTGGGCGCGCCAATACAGCGCTTGAGCGGGAGAAATTGTTCCTCGCCAGGCAGCTTCATGATGATTTCGCCCAAAAGCTCACGGCACTGTCGATTGAATTGACCCTCCTCGACCACACCTTCGGAGCGGGTGACCCTGTGGAAACCTCCGCCGAAGCGGTCCGGCAGCGCCTGAGGAACTTGTCAGGAGTGGTCGCAGGTTTGATCAAATCCACACGGAAGCTCACCACCGAATTACGTCCAAAAGTACTCGATGAATTCGGACTCGTAGCGGGGCTTCAGTGGCAGGCGCAAGAATTTTCCAGCCGCACCGGTATTAAATGTGAGTTCATTTCCGAATCAGACGACCTTGCCATCGATCCTCAACGGTCCACTGAAATCTTCCGCATACTGCAGGAGATCCTTCTCAATGTGGCCCGCCACTCCAAGGCGAACAGGGTCCGTATTGATCTCAGCACTCAGGCCGGATCACTTTTCGTGCGAGTGCAGGATGATGGCTGTGGAATCTCTGAAGAAGACATTTCAAGCCCGGAATCCCTCGGACTGGCGGAGATCCGGGAGCGCACCTGCCTGCTTGGCGGAGAATTGAAAATCGACGGTGTTCCATCTGACGGGACACTGGTAGCCATTGAAATTCCCATTATATCCATTTCGGCCGGCCCCGCACCGCGCCAACAGAACTGACTGAATTATGCTTAACATTCTTGTAACAGACGATCATGCGGTCATCCGCCGCGGCCTCAAACAAATCATCACCGAAGGTTTCGGAGCCGACGCGGCGATCGAGGAAGCGCAGAACGCCCAGGAGGCGCTCGATCATGTTTGGAAAAAAGAATGGGACGTCGTGCTCATGGACATCACCATGCCGGGCAGAAGCGGCATCGACATTCTCAAGGACATCAAGCTCGCGCGCCCGAACACTCCCGTGCTTTTCCTGACGATGCACGAGGAGGATCAGTTTGCCATTCGCGTGCTCAAAGCAGGCGCTTCCGGATTCATCAACAAGGAGAGCGCCCCGGATGAACTTGTCCGTGCCATCCGAAAGGCTGTCTCCGGCGGCCGTTATGTCAGCAATGCTCTTGCGGAAAAGCTCGCCCTCGGCCTTGGAAGTGACACCGACAAAAAGCCGCACGAACAGCTTTCCGACCGTGAATTTCAAGTGCTCTGCAAGATCGCTTCCGGCAGAACCGCCACGCAAATCGCGCAGGATCTCGGCCTGAGCGTCAAGACGGTCAGCACGTATCGTTCGCGCATCCTCGAAAAGATGCACAAGGACAACAACGCCGAGCTCACCAGCTACGCCATCAAGAACAGGCTGGTCGAATAGCGGGTTGATCCGATCTTCAGTTCGTTTCCGGCCTGGCACCCCTCGCGGGCTGGATCTACGATTCTACTATCAAGAAGCTTCCGAATTGTGGACACCGGTCGTATTCAAGAGTGCTGCGCGGACTAATGATTCAGCACGAATTCTGGCGAATTCAGCAATGCCCAAAGCACATCCTCCGTGGCTGTCTGCCGGACTGCTCCCGGCGTTGAGAATGGCAATGTTGCCACTTCGAGTTCTTCGGCTTCGGGTGGGCGGCTCAAGGTCGCCAGATACAATTCCCTGACAATTTCTCCTGGCGTCCTCGCGCTGTCCGCCAGTTCCCTGACACGGCCCTCCTTGTCGCTCAATTTGCTGTGAAGGTTCTTCGAGTTCATCAAATGAAGTGATTGTACGACACTCAGGTCTCGTTCCCGTTCGCAAGGAGGATCACTGCTTGGATTCGGCCTGCTAAAAGCATCCATGAACTGAGAGTCGATCTTGTAGCTCCAAGTTTGCATGGCGCGAGTGCCCGGCGCGGTGGCGACAAACGTGTCCTCCACTCCCGTCGCCTTGCTCACCGCATCGAGCAGCACTTCCGCCGGAAGCCTTCGTCGGTAGGAACGCGAGAAATTGCGAGTGTCCGCGAGGTTTGATTCGTTCGGAGTGGAACTCAATTGATAGAGGCGCGATTCGACAATCGTCCGGATCAGGTGTTTTAGATCGTATCCATGATCCGTGAAATCCTTTGCCAAGGCGTCCAGCAGCACCGGGTTTACGGACGGATTTGAAATCCGGAAATCATCCACAGGCTCCACCAGGCCTCGCCCGAAAAAATTCGCCCAGATGCGGTTCACGGCGGCACGCGCAAAAAAGGGATTCCGGAGATCTGTGAGCCAGTCAGCCAGGGCCGCGCGTGGATCAGTATCACCTCGCAACGTTGTCGCGGCCTCGTCAGGCGCTCTCGGCGTCATCACTGCACCCGTGACAGGATGCTTCACGTTTCCGCCGGGCGAGAAATAAAAGCTCTCCATTCCAGCCGAGATTGGCGGGGAAACTCCGGCGCCCTTCTGTTTCAAAGGACCAAAGAAGGCGGCGAACTGGTAGAAGTCATCCTGGCTCCACTTTTCATTGGGATGATGATGGCATTTCGCGCACTCCAGACGTGTACCGAGAAAGAGCTGGCTGAACATCGTCGTCAGATCGGCCGGTTCCCTCCTGTCCCGATATATCACTGACGGGCCATCTCGGTGATTGGTTCCTTCGGCGAGGAGAATTTCACGGACAAACTGATCATACGGCTTGTTCTGGCGGAAACTTTGCCGCAGCCAGCGATCGAGTGTGAAGATACTCTTGACCCCGACTCGATCCGGATTTGGCCTCACCAGATCAGCCCACTTGTTCGCCCAGTAATCTCCGAATTCAGGTCGTTCCAGCAAGCGCGCGATGACTTCGCGACGATTTCCGCTCTTGAGGAAATCCGTCACCTCCCCTGGCGTCGGTAATACTCCAACCGTGTCGAGAGACGCCCGCCGTACAAACTCCGTATCGGTGCAAAGCTCGGACGGGAACAGACCGAGCCGCTGAAACTGCCCGTAGGCCAGTTCATCAATGAAGTTATTTTTCGGCAATGCGGCGTAATCCGCAGCCGGCAATAACTTCTCCGCGGGTACCAGGATCTGGGAATCCGTGACGAAGCCCATGTATCGAGCCACCACTACGCCTTGACCCGTCAACGTACCGATCGTCACCCGGCCATTCTCGTCCACTTTCGCGATCTCCTTGTCGTTCGAATCGAACGAGGCCAGGTGCGTCACATCCCGCGCGGAACCGTTGGAATAGTGCGCCCGCACTGACGTCCTCTGAGTGGCCCCCTTCTTGTAGCGACGTTCCTTGGGGAAAATCTCAATGCGTGCCAGCACGGGTTCGTTCGTCGCCGAAAATTTCATACCCTCGCGCAACCATCGTACGAGCAACTGATGAGTCTCGGAGCCGCGCGCGAATCGTTGACCACCCTCATGCGGAACGTCCGTGAGCGGCTTTTGAATGATCAAACTCGAGTCCGGAGCCTCGGGAAACACGCGTCGTCCTCGCGCGTCCTTTACGATCTCGGCATAATCATGTTTCAGATCGTACGAGAACACGGATAACTTGAATCCGTTTTGCCCTTCTGCCTTCGCATGGCAGGCACCGGCTGTGCATCCGGCCCGTGCCATTGCTGGGAGCACATCACGGACGAAACTTGCGGACGGCGGAAAAAGAGGTTTGGAAGCGGGTGCACCGGATGATTGCACAGACATTTCAGGGGCGAGTGGCACTCCGGCAATATCCTCTTCCATGCGCCGAGCTGAGCCATGCGAGCCTTGAGTCACCGCAACGGGAATTTCCAAAGCGCGTCCACCGAATCGAGCCGTGATCCTTCCAGAGCCTGTGGCTGACGCTGCGATGCTTCCGCCGTCCGCGACGACAAAAGGTGAGCGCCGAAGCGCGCTGAACTTCGCCGCGTCTGTCACATCCATTTCGAAACCGTCCACCAAAGTCGCAGTGATCAGGAGCTGCTGCCTGGGAGAATCCGCCGTCAAGAGGACCTCGGCGGGCTCAGCTCTCAGCGATGTGACAGCGGACTTCAGTGCAAATATCGGATTTAATGATTTTGGAGCGGGAACGCGCTGGGTAATCGTTGAAGGAGCAGGTCGTTCTGCCCTGGTTACCTTGAAGCTCGGTGGAACGAAACTTTCCGCTTGAACCGGAGGAATCAGTTTCGCCATCAACTTCCCTTCTGAATTCCACACGTGGACAAATCCATCCTGGCTCGCCGCGCACACCACTCTGGCGTCCGCCGTTGCGGCGACGGCAAACACCGCATCCGTGGCTGTTCCTATGAATCGTTCATCGGCCGTGGCGGAGCTCTGCTCGCCGGTGTGGGCTTTCAAGTTTGAGTAGCTGAGAACCCCTCCAGCATCCGTCGCAGCCACCACCACATTGCTTTCGCCGGGCCATGATACCGATGTGATCGCCGAAGTGTGATTACCAAGCGAAACGATCTTCTCCCGGGTGGCGATGTCCCAGACCTTGAGTTGCTTGTCCACGCCGCCGCTGACCACCTGAGTCGCATTCGTATTAAATGCCGCCGCCAGCACCTGTGCGGTGTGACCTTCCAGACTGGCAATCTCCTTTCGCGTCACAGCATCCCATACCCTGACCAGCCGGTCGCCGCCAGCTGTGACCAATCTCTGGCCGTCACGGCTGAAATCAATGTCGAACAGTTCATCGGCGTGCGCCCGCCAAGATGCCACGGTCTTGAGTGCTTCCAGATCAACCAGGCGAATCCAGCCGCCACGACCCAGCAGGCTGTCTCCTATTGCCATAATGCCATTCGTCGCGAATTTCAGCGCGGTGATCTGACCAACAAGGCCGTTCGTCCAGACCTTCGTCACCGACAGGCTTGAAGCATCCAGTGCCAGCGTTTTGCGGAATCCACCCGCCGCCAGCCATCGATCATCATTGCTCCATGCCAGCGACCGCACCACACCCGGCCCAAGATCGACCCGGCTGAGTTCTGTCGCGTTGGTAGCTGACAATGCATGCATCAGCACAAAGGATCCGCGCGCCACGGCCAGACGGGTGCCATCAGAATTGAGAGCCAGCGCAGAGGCAGGTTGGAAACCTGGCGGTAATGCTTCGAGCGCCAAAGGCTTCAGTTCAATGTCATCCTCTGCGAGAACACTGGAATCCCATGCCAGGCCTTTCTTGATCCAGTTTCGCAGGATCTTGATTTGATCGCCGGGCAATTGCTTCTTCGGCGGCATGTGCGGATCAGCGTCGGCATCCAGGGAGCTGATCAACTTGCTTCTCTCTGGACTTCCCAGGATCACCACCGGTCCGTCATCGCCGCCTTTGAGCGCTGATTCTCTCGACGTGAGTGCCAAGCCGCCCTTCTTCTTCTCCTCGCCATGGCACGAGAAGCATTCTGCCTTCAATATCCTGAGTGCGTCAGTTGCCTCGGCTTGCTTTGAAGATGGTTTTGAAGCCCCGCCCGCCGCGCAGCAACCAATCGCCACCACCGCAAGCGTTCTGAACGCCAGCGTGGCTAAGGAGTTGATGAATCTTGAAATCATTCAGGCTGCACACCCCTTCTTACGCCAGACGACGACGTGCCCGCAAATCCAAAGACTTACCTGATTCAATCCCTGCTATCCGGTTAGTTCCCAAAGGAGCGCTGAGCATCGCTCGGCATGGATTCAAATCGCTAGCCATCAAGCCGAGCATTGCTCGGCGCTCCTGGCTCCAATCCGGTTTGTTGTCAATTCTACCGGATCTCGGCTGTGGGCGAAGCATCAGCCACAGCAGTGCGGGAGTTCCTGCGGCTGGGTTTCACCACAGCCGCGTTCCAAAACGCTTATATTATCAAACTTGGCAGTCATGGTTCAAACCAACAACTTTCCGATAATCTCACCCGCCACATCGGTGAGGCGATAACGCCGGCCATTGTGGAAGTAGGTTAGCTCCTCGTGATTCATTCCAAGAAGATGAAGCATCGTCGCGTGCAGATCGTGGACACTCACTCGATCCACCACGGACTTGTAGCCGATTTCATCCGTCTCGCCGTAACTGGTGCCGCCTTTGATGCCCGCGCCGGCCATCCACGCCATGAATCCATTCGGGTTGTGGTCACGTCCGCCATTGCCTTGCGAGACAGGCATGCGGCCAAACTCACCGCCCCAGATCACCAACGTGCTGTCCATGAGACCGCGGCGTTTCAGGTCAGTGAGCAGGCCGTGGATCGGCATGTCTGTTGAGGCACAGTGATGCGAGTGATTCCCTTTGAGGTCGGAGTGAGCGTCCCATTCGCCATCACTATAGACTTGAACGAAACGCACACCGCGTTCGATCAGCCGACGGGCCATGAGGCATTTGGTTCCGATGTTCTTCGAGACATCCTGGTCGAGGCCGTATAGTGCCAGAGTCTCCTTCGACTCGGTTGAAAAATCGGTGAGGTCACTCGCCTCCGCCTGCATTCGATACGCCAGCTCGAAGCTTTGAATGCGGGCGAGCAAGTCCGGCTCGCCCTCGTGCTGTTGCAAATGCTCCGTGTTGACCTGCTTCAGGAAATCCAGTTGCGCCCGTTGGTCGTCGCGGGTGACGTGCTCGGGTCGCGTGAGGTTGAGAATCGGCGCGCCAGACGAACGAAAGAGCGTGCCCTGGTAGCTGGTCGGCAGAAACCCGGCGCTCCAGTTCAGCGGGCCGCCCTTCACGCCTTGATTGTTACCGAGCACGACGTAGCCGGGAAGATTCTGGCTTTCGCTCCCGAGTCCGTAGGTGATCCAGGCACCGGCGCTCGGAAAGCCGGGACGCGGGATGCCCGTATTGATCTGGTAAAGCGCCGGCACATGGTCGTTCGACTCACTATAGAGCGACTTGATGAACGCAAAATCGTCCACGTGCTTCGCCATGTTCGGATACTTCTCGCAAACCCACGCCCCTGACTGACCGTATTGTTTGAAGCTGAACGGCGACTTCATCAGAGGCCCCGGATTCCCATTGAAGACATCAATTGAGATTCTCTGCCCGTCGCGTTTCGTGAGTTCAGGCTTGGGATCAAACAAATCCACCGAACTGGGCGCGCCTTCCATGAAGAGCCAGATGATCGATTTGGCCTTGGCCGGATAATGCGGCGCTCGTAGCGCCATCGGATCGTTTGGAGTCCCGGCTTCAGCCGGTCCGACCGCCGCGGCCAGCAGACCATCGCCTTGCAACAGGTCCGCCAACGCCAGCATGCCGAACCCTGCGCCGGCCTTCTTCAAAAAGTCGCGGCGGTTCGTGAACCTCTCGTAGCGTCCGCAATGATGGTTCATAGCGATCTGGTAACGACCCGTGGATTGTCTGGCAACCGCATTGCGCTGTCGAGTCCGTAGCAGCCGCCGTGAAGAGGCTCTGACTCAACCACGAATGAACGTCAATGAACACTAACCTACTGAGGAGACCGTGGGATAGGCTACGAATGATGGCGAGCGCCACAGATGCAGATGCGAGGCGCGAACGCGGGAGGATGCCCGCAGCGGCCTCCGACCAAGTGAGCAACGAAGCAGGTGCGTCTGTGCCGCCGTCAAGATTTGTAGCCTAT
>SXMN01000070.1 GCA_005777315.1 Verrucomicrobiales bacterium | reverse complement strand
CCAAGCAATCCTCGGTCTTGGGTGGTTGGTTAGACCTTTCCATTCATTGTTTTCACGTTGAATTCCGAGCGGACCATCCGCCCAGACTCAGGGGACTTTCACCCCCGGACTCACACAGCTTCACGAAGCGCACCCCAATCTCGATTATGAACCAACATTTCATCTCCCGCCGCAACTTGCTCAAGAGCCTCGGCGCCACCGCCATGCTTGCCCGCTTCGGTTGGATGAACGCGCTCGCCCAGGCTAATCCGCCGGACTACAAGGCGCTGGTGTGCATTTTCCTCGTCGGCGGCAACGACGGCCACAACACCATCGTGCCGCTCACCCAGTCCGAGTTCGATCTCTACGACGCGGCCCGCGGCACGCTTGCCCTGCCCGATGTCAACGGCCCGATGGTGCAGGTGCAGGATTACACCAATGGGACACCCTACGGCCTGAACCCCGGACTCACAGCACTGGCACCGCTCTGGGGCACGGGTGCCGGCACGGGCCGCCTCGCGGTGCTGGCCAACGTCGGAATGATGGTCAAGCCGGTGACTCGCGCGCAGTTCCTGGCCAACTCCGTGCCGTTGCCGACCAATCTGTTTTCGCACTCCGATCAAATTCAGCAGATGCAGGCGGCCATTCCCTCCAGTTCCACCGGCACCGGCTGGGGCGCGCGCGCGGCGGACATGGTCAACGGGCTCAATGGCGCCTCTGCGTTTCCGGCCGCCATCTCGTGCGCGGGTCCGGCGCTGTATTGCACCGGCAACATCGTGCAATCGGCCAGCCTGCTGCCCGGCTTCGATCTCGATCCGAGCGGCATGAACCTCTGGCCACCCTCGGCCACCGCCGCGCGGCTCAACGGATTGCAGCAGGTGCTCCAGTTCGACAGCGGTCTTGCGCTGGTACAGGCCGCGAACAAGGTTCGGAAAGACGCGCTGGACTTGAACGCGCTGATGAAGAGCGGCACCGCAACCATCACTTCACCGTTTCCCGGTGGCAGCCTGAGCGATCAACTGAAGCAGGTGGCCAAGCTCATCAAGCTCCGCGACGTGACGGGCGTCAAACGGCAGGTCTTCTTCTGCATGTTGGGCGGCTTCGACACCCACGGCGCGCAGGCCTGGCAGCACTGGGATCTGTTGCGGCAAGTCAGCGAGGCGATGACCGCGTTCTACCAATGCACCGAGCAGGAACTGCTTATCCCTAACCAGGTGACCAGCTTCACGCTCTCGGACTTCGGCCGCACGCTCGAACCGAGCGGCAGCGGCTGCGACCACGGCTGGGGCAGCCATCACCTCATCCTGGGCGGCGCGGTCCAAGGCGGGCGCATTCATGGCACCTTCCCCACGCTGGCCCTGGGCGGCCCCGACGACAGCGGTACGCGTGGCGCGCTCATCCCGACAACCTCGGTCGAGCAATACGCCGCGACCCTTGCGAAATGGTTGGGAGTATCCGACAACGACCTTCCAACCGTTTTCCAAAACCTCTACACGAACCTCGCCGACTTCGGTGGCCAGCCGACGTTGAACTTCATGAGTTGAACGGACCGGTGCAGGGTGGAGTTCAGGAGACCATGATTGAGTGCTGAGTTAGCGCCGTGCCTCTCATTTCTTCTCCCGGAATTCCTCCGGCAACACCTTCACCCCCACGTCGCGGTTCAGCCGCGTGTCCCGCGCGCGGAACACCTCACCCATCCCGCCCGCGCCGATGCTGGCGGTGATCTGGTATTGGTTGAGCGCGGTGCCGATCATTGGTCGGTCCAGGGATTGGCCACGGAAACACCGGGGAAATCCTCCGCGTTGCGGGTTGCCACGGTGAAACCATGAACCTGTGCCGTGGCGGCCACCAGACTGTCCAACGCTGGTGGCTTGTGTCCCTTCTGCTGCTGCGCGGCATAGTAGTCACCCCACGCAAGTGCCACTTCCCGATTCACGGGCAGGATTCGCCCCTCGAAACTCGCGATCACTTCCTCCAGCCACTTCGCCAATGCCGCGCGTTTGCGGCTCTGAGGATACAAGGCCACCCCGCGTCGCAATTCGCCAACCGTAACGGCGGAGATGAACAAGTCAGCTCCGTGCTGATCGAGCCAGGCCAGAACGCGCGGATCGGGCACCGTCCGCGTCGCTTCGGACAATACATTGGCATCCACCAGATAATTCATAGCGCCGCCTCGCGCACGACATCGCGGACCCGGTCCAGGTCGAGATCCCTGACCGGGCAGGAGCGGAGCACCTCGATGAGCGATTTCCGTGGCGGCTGTAATTTTTTGTAATCGGCTATCGAGATGACCACGACCGCCGGCTCGCCATGCCGCGTGATGATCTGGGCGCCCTTGCTCAGGGCGCTGTCCACAACAAGACTGAGCTGGTTCTTTGCTTGTTGAAGCTGCCAGGTATTGCGCATGGGAAAAGGCTAACCGATCAATACTGGCCTGACTAGCTAGAATCCCGGATGCCGGGCTTCCGGATCACGGCATCTCAAACCCGTCTCCGGAAATTCTTCCGGCGCACATCGGGCGACGAAGTCCCTAGGCAACACCCTTTACCGCCACGTCGCGGCTCAGCCGCGTGTCCTGCGCTCGAAACACTTCTCCCATGCCGCCCACCCCCAGCGGGGCCACTATTTCATAGGGGCCGAATTGAGAGCCTGCCTTCATCGTGACTTCCTTAGCTCCGCCGTCCAGTTGATCACCACCGTCAGCGGCGCTGATTCCGCGGCCTCCACAATCGTGCTCAGCAGAAACTTTTGTCCATCGCTGGTCACGGAGTAATAAGGGGTGATTGAGATTGCCACCCGCACGGAACTCGAAGAGCGCCACCGGCACGCCCGCCTCGAAACTCGCTCCGCCCTTGACCGCCACCGCCATCAGTTTCCCGTCCGGCGCGTGATAGAACAACTCATTCCCGTCCCCCCGCCAGTGCGGCCCGATTCCGCCACCCGTCGAGATCTGCCGCTTTCCGCCGCCCTTGGGGAAGCTTTGGACATAGATCTCATACTTGCCCGATTCATCCGCAGTGTAGGCTATCCACTGCCCATCGGGGGAGAGCACCGCCGCAGCTTCGTTGGCCTCGGTCTGAAGAAACGGGAAAGGCTTCTGCTCGCCGGCTACTGGCCCCACAGGCAGGACCCACACGTCATATTTCGTTTTCGGATCGATCTGGCGGTAGATGATGAAGCGTCCGTCGCGCGACCAGTCAGTGGGAAATTTGAAATAATCGGACTTGAGCAGCAGCGCATCTTGTCCGGCCCCACTGGCGGCTTTCTCATACAGGTGCAAAACCCCGTCGCGGTTCGAACACCAGACGATGCGGCTCCCATCGGGCGACCAGACCGGGAAGATGTCGTTCGCCGGATCGAAGGTGAAGCGCGTGACGTTCCCGCCCGTTACATCCGACAGCCAGAGATCGTTGTTCCCTGTCTGAAGGTCGCGGCGGGTCACCATGAAGCGCTGATCGTCCGGCGAGAGTCTGAGTGTGCTCGTATGATCCACCCCATCCAGGGATCCGGTTTTGCTGCCCCCGCGATCCACCCAGATCAATTGATTGCGCTGTCGGTTGGGGAGCGGATCAATGACCAGCACGCCATTTTCAGAGACCGAAAAATTCCGGCGGCCTAAGCTGAGCACAGGGCCCAAAATTACCCCGACAGGCGCGGCGACGGAGAGCGGCTCGCCGGTGAGTCGCCGCTGAGTGGCGTCAAAGGGCTGGGCCATCAATGCCCCTTCACGCCCGAAGAGCAGATACCCCGCACCTCTACCGGAAGGCGCATAAACGGCGTTCGAGTCGTCACCGACCAGCCGCTCTTTCACTCCCCCATCGAGCGAAGCAAGGTAAACCCCACGGGCCCCCATTTGCGCAGTAGAAGTGGAATAGAGAAAATGACGGCCATCCGGCAGGAAGCATGGATCTGAATAATCCGACTCCTGGCGTTTCAAGTCGGGTCTCACCACTGAGGTCACTGCGCCGCCGGTGGCTGAGACCCGAGATATCCCGGCGCCGCCGAGGGACGAAAAGAGGATCACGCCATCGCGGCTCCACGTGCCGCCAGTCCCAATGCCAACATCGCACAGCGTGGCGGGGAGCCCGCCGGAGACCTCGATTTTCTTCAGCTTGCCGCCCGCGAAAAAGCCGATCGAGCCGCTGTCGGGCGACCAAAAAGGATAGGCTGCGCCTTCAGTGCCGGCGAACGGGTTCGCTTCCGTCGCATCGAGCACGCGCACCCAGAGCTGGACTTTGGCGCCCGTCGCGGCGGTGAAGGCCACATACCGGCCATCCGGCGAGACGGCGAGATGGCCGAAACTCGACTTCTCCGGCGGCAGGATGGAAAGCTTCATCACGCGCTCCTCCGCTGCCGGCTGGCGCGTGAAGTACGACCAGGCGAAACCGAGCGCCGTCAGCGCAGCCAGTGCGGTCGCAGCAATCCACATCCACCTTTCATGATTCAGCAGGCGCAATCTGCCCGCACTCTCTGTCATCGCGGGCGATGCTGTGGCCGTTTCCAGCCGCGAACCTGAGGGTGTGGACAAGGCTTCGAGCGCAAAGCCAAGATCGCTCGCCGACTGGAATCGCCTCTCCGGCTGCTTTTCCAGACAACGCTGCACAATTCGTTCAAGCTGCGCCGGAATCTTGCAGTCGGTTTCTGTGATCTCCGGTGGTTCCGCTGTGAGAATCGCGTTCATTGTCTCGACCGGCGTGTCACGCTTGAAGGCCCGTCGTCCGCCCAGCATCTCGTAGAGAATCGCGCCGAACGCGAAGAGGTCCGACCGGTGATCGGTCGTCTCGCCACGCACTTGCTCTGGCGACATGTAGGCCGGGGTGCCCATCACGCGGCCCGGCTCGGTCGTATCGGTGGCGGGCTGGACTTGCGTGGAGGCATCAGGGTCGGCTTTGGTAAGGACGCGTTCCACCGCGTCCCCAATTTCTCCGGCAGCGTTCTCCGTCGAAACGGATGGGGACGCCGGGGAACGCGCCCTTACCGGGATCAGCTTCGCCAGACCAAAATCCAGAATCTTCACCCGCCCATCTTTCGTGACGAAGAGATTGTCCGGCTTGAGGTCGCGATGAACGATTCCTTTGCCATGCGCCGCCGCGAGTCCTTGCGCGATTTGCAGAGCATACTCGGTGGCTTTGCGCAGAGGAATTTGTGGGACGCCGGGGAAGGCATCCCTACCGAGTTCCTCGCGCAGCGTTTTGCCTTCGAGCAATTCACTCACGAGATACGGCTTGCCTTCGTGCTGGCCGACATCAAACACCGTCATGATGTTCGGATGATTGAGGGCCGCCAGGCTCTTCGCCTCCTGCTCGAAGCGGCGCAAACGATCTTTGTCATCCGCGAAATCAGCGGGGAGAACTTTCAGCGCCACATCGCGTCCGAGCCGCGTATCCCGGGCGCGATAGACCGCACCCATCCCGCCTTCACCGAGGAGGCGGGTGATCTCGTAAGGACCGAGTTTTGAGCCGGTGTTCATACTGTGCTCGACGGCGAGGATGGCGGACACGGAGTTTCTGCCAGAGGATCTCCGTGAATTCGAGGGGATTCTTGAGTGGAATCTCCACCGTCGTATTCCGGGACGAAACCCGCAGCTTGCCCTCATCAGGAAATCATCCGTGCAATCTGTGAAATCCGTGGTAGAAACAGGTATTCCAAAATTATCCTGACATTTCGATTTACCCCTGTTCAATGTGAAGAAACTGAATTCGCACCGAGTTGCTTTCACTCTCATCGAGCTTCTAGTCGTTATCGCCATCATTGCCATCCTCGCGGGAATGCTCCTGCCCGCTTTGTCGAGAGCCAGGGAGAAGGCGAACAGCGCCGTTTGCCAGGGCAACCAGCGTCAGATAGCCCTCGGCCACAAAATGAACCTCAATGACACCATCGAGCGCTTTGGGGATCCCGCGGTTTCACGATGGTTCATCGAGAAGGTCGGCAAGCCTGGCGAAGCCTGGATGTGCCCCAGTGCGCCACTCAGAAGGGGGTTCAATTCAAAAGTTCCCGCCACCATTGAACTGGGGTCCGTAAAAACGGCCTGGTATCAGGAACAGTGGGAGAGGAGCCAGGCAAGCAACTTTCGCTGGCTTGAGCAGTCTCAGTCGCGAGCGCCTTTGACCAACTCTGTTCCACGCTCCGGTGGCTACGCTTTCAATTACTGGATTCTGGGAAACAATCAGGTATGGCGGATACCTGCTTCGATTCATACTCCCCAATTGCTGTTCAATTCGGAGGCGCAAATCGAAACTCCCGGCATCACACCAATTACAACGGATGCCATCGATTGGTGGGTGGCACCGCACGTGGATGATCACGGCCCGACAAACCTGGTGCAGGGCGGTGAGCGGTTCGCCAGCATGGGTTCCGCGACTGTTTCAAGCGGGACCATGAGATCGGCAGCGATTCCAAGGCATGGAGGCAGACCATCGCCCGTGCCGGTCTCCTATCCTGAAACCGCCAAGCTTCCGGGGGCTGTGAATGTTTCTTTCTACGATGGTCACGTGGAGCAGGTGAAACTGGAACGGCTTTGGCACCTCACCTGGCACCGTGATTACATCCCTGGCCCGAGACGATTGCAGACCAAGGATTGGCTGAGTCAGTGATTTTTCATGGAACAACTGTACCTCGGCATTGAAATCGGCGGCACCAAATTGCAGATCGTCACCGGCGACGCTTCGGGAGCGATACTGAACCGGTGGCGGCACAGCGTGAAGCGGGACGAAGGAGGAGCGGGCATTCGTTCACAAATCGCGACGACGGTGAAAGAAATTCTCGCTGAAAACACATTGGTGGGCGTGGGTGTCGGGTTTGGCGGGCCGGTGGACTCACGGACAGGAAGGATTTGCTGCTCGCATCACATTGAAGGCTGGTCGGACTTCGAACTTGGTGAATGGCTTGGCAAGCTCGTGAACTCACCGATCCGCGTGGACAATGATGCGAATGTGGCAGCGCTCGGCGAATCACGACATGGGGCGGGGCGAGGGTTCGATCCGGTCTTTTACGTTACGATGGGCAGCGGCGTGGGAGGGGGATTGGTCGTGCAAGGTGAGATCTACCACGGTGCCATTCCGGGAGAGTCGGAGATCGGTCACGTCCGACTGGACAAGAGCGGGATGATTCTGGAGAACCGTTGCTCCGGCTGGGCCGTGGACCGCCGCATTCGCGAAGCCCTATCGGGCCATCCTCAAAGTCTGTTGACGAGTCTGGTGGGCAGCGAGCGAGGGGGCGAAGCCCGCCATCTTGGATCAGCGCTTGCAGCTGGAGATGCTTTGGCTCGCCGGATTCTCGATGAGACGGCGGAAGATATGGCCTTTGGACTCTCGCACATCACACATCTCATGCATCCACAAGTCATCGTATTGGGCGGTGGATTAGCCCTGCTCGGCGAGCCGCTGCGCACTGCCATTGCGACACATTTGCCGCGCTTTGTAATGGATGCGTTTGCCCCTGGGCCGGAAGTGCGGCTGGCGGAGTTGCGTGAAGATTCGGTTCCAGTGGGGGCGCTGGTCCTGGCGCGAATGCACCAGTGACACACAGCAACACAATGGAAGCTTGCGGCTCGCCACACCAAAGGGATAATCGCGCCCCATGAAAACCTGGATCGCGGATTACATTACGTCGCAAAAAGCCACTCTTGATTCCATCCCTCTGGATGCCGTGGCGGCGCTGGTCGAAACCTTCCAGAAAGCGCACGCCGAGGATCGGCAGATCTTTGTCTTTGGGAACGGAGGAAGCGCGGCGAACGCCTCGCACTTCATGACTGACCTCGGGAAGGGCGCTTCGGACAAACTTGCGAAGCGATTTCGCTGTCTGTCGCTCAACGACAACACGAGCTGGATGACGGCGCTGGGAAATGACTACAGCTACGATGAAGTTTTTGTGCGGCAGTTGATGAATTACGCCCGGCCCGGCGACATCGCGATGACCATGAGCGTCAGCGGGAACTCACCCAACCTCGTCAAAGCCATCGATTGGGCTGCGAAGAACGGCCTTCACACGGTGGCCCTGGTGGGGGGCAAGCGAGGCCGCCTCGCAGAAATCGCCCGTGAGGTGATCGTCGTCAATTCCGAGCATTATGGGCGCGTGGAGGATGCTCACATGGGCATCTGCCACATGCTTTGCTACGCCTTCATGGAAAAGGCCGTCTGACGGCCATCCATGCTTGCGCGGTGGTGTTGCGGCGTGCGCCGGGCCGCACAGGAGGATTTCGGATATTGAGCAGTGTGTCTGTGGGATTGGCGGAATTGAATGCTTGATGCATAGTATCGCTAAATCAAACTCCTGACATAACCAACGCCATTCTCTTATGCGCCATCATAGAATTCCGACTCGGTCTGCGTTTACCCTGATCGAGCTCCTGGTAGTCATCGCGATCATCGCCATTCTTGCGGGAATGCTGTTGCCCGCGCTGAGTAAAGCAAAATCAAAGGCCAAGCAAACCGCGTGTCTGAGCAACATGAAACAACTCGGTCTTGCAACCGTGATGTATGTGCAGGATAACGGAAAGTATCCTGGCTGCCTCTTCATCCAAAATGGCGTCCGTTACGTCTGGCAAGCGAGACTCTTTACACAGATGGGAACGAACCGTGCCGTGTTCGCATGTCCAGCCGCACGTTTCGACAGCCGGTGGGATACGAATGTAAACAAGACTTTGGGGGCAACAGCAGTCACCGGCCCGGGACGGGATCCATGGGGGATCAGCAATACAACCCTCTTTTCCATCGGCTATAACGATTGGGGTGCTTTTCCCGCCGGAGGCGAGAGGGGGCTGGGTGGAGATGTGGATGTGTTCCCAGAGGTGAGGGAATCCAAAGTCGTGTCACCAAGCAACATGATCATGCTGGCGGATGCCAAGCCTGGTGATGGAAATCTCAAAGACAAGAGCGGAACCTACGACGCGAACGTGGATCCGACCACGGCTTCCGAATGGCCATCAAACCGACACAACAAGCGGAGTGTGCTCATGTTCTCTGATGGCCACGCCGAAAGCGCGTTGCGCAATGATGTCATAGATCCGAAAAACGATAAATGGCACAGGAGTTGGAACAACGACAATTCGACCGCAGGCACCTGGACGGTTGACAGGACGCAAGCCAACAAGACGGATCAGTAACCGGCCCATCCAAGGAGTCCTTTGCGTTTTATTCCGCGCACCGGTATTTTCGAGGCATGGTTTACGATGCATCGCTGGAGCTGTTGCTCGGCAAAGTGTGGGATGGCGGGAGGATAACTCCGGCTGAAGCACTACGACTTTATCGGCTCCCGTTGGAGGAACTCGGGGCGTTGTCAGATCGTCGGCGTCAACTAGCGCGCGAACGTGCTTACAATGGGCGCGGCAACCAGATCGTCACCTACATCGTTGATCGAAATGTCAATTACACCAATGTCTGCAATGTCTATTGCAAATTCTGCGCGTTCTATCGCACCGAACAGGATGACGATTCGTAT
Organism: Verrucomicrobiales bacterium; assembly: GCA_005777315.1. GTDB lineage: Bacteria > Verrucomicrobiota > Verrucomicrobiia > Limisphaerales > F1-12-MAGs170 > F1-120-MAGs170. The sequence continues at coordinate 2,454 of SXMN01000070.1, read as the reverse complement.
GTGATTTCCCACGCAGAGATGGATCAGAAGATCGAGGAGACCATGGCGCTGGGTGGCACTCAGATTCTGATGCAGGGTGGACATCATCCCAAATTGAGCAAGCAGTGGTATCTCGATCTTCTCTCTCACATCAAAAGCAAGTTTCCCCAGATCAACATCCACGGCTTCAGCCCAAGCGAGTTCATTCACTTTCGCGACGTGTTCAATGAGCCGCTTGACCAGATCATCCGGGAATTCAAGAAGGCCGGTCTCGGGTCAATTCCCGGCGGTGGCGGAGAAATCCTCGTGGACCGTGTGCGGAAGCGGATCTCGCCGTTGAAAGCGATGAGCGATGATTGGTTGAACGTGATGGACGTGGCGCATGAGCACGGATTGAACTCATCGGCGACGATGATGTTTGGCCATGTTGAAACCATCGAGGATCGCATCGAACACCTGGAGCGGGTGCGTGCGCAGCAAGACCGTTCGCTTCAAAGGGCGGGAGCCACAGATGGAGAGGGGGCGCCGGTCGGCTTTACGGCTTTCATCTGTTGGACCTTTCAAGCCGAGCATACGAAGCTGAAAGCTCCCACCGTCGGCGCTCACGAATACCTGCGAACGCAGGCGCTGAGCCGGATCTATCTGGATAACATCCCGAGCGTGCAAAGCTCGTGGGTAACTCAAGGGCCTGACATTGGTCAGATCGCGCTGAAGTACGGAGCCAACGATCTCGGGAGCATCATGATCGAGGAAAACGTGGTTTCGCAGGCTGGGACGACCTTCCGGATGACCGTGGCCGACATGGGCCGGTTGATCTCTGATCTCGGCTATGAGCCCCGTCAGAGGGATAATTGGTATCGGTTGCTGAACTGATTAAGAAATAGGGGTTGTTTCGTTCCTCCGTTTTTGGCAGCAATACGTGATGTCGTCCCAAGCCGAGCGCGCTGAAAGCCTTGTGTCTCCATCCGCGCCTTCGCCAACTGCGGCGCGGCCCCGACTTGAATCAATCGATCTCCTGCGCGGCTTGATCATGGTCGTGATGGCCTTGGATCACACGCGAGACTTCTACTCGAATGTCAGGTTCGATCCTCTCGACTTTGAGCGCACAAATGTCCTGCTGTTCCTCACACGGTGGATCACTCATTACTGCGCTCCGAATTTTCTCTTTCTCGCTGGTGTGGGGGCGTTTCTCACCAGCACGCGAGGAAAGACTACGGGCGAGTTGTGCTGGTTTCTTCTTTCACGCGGCCTCTGGCTGGCGTTCCTTGAGGTGACCTGGGTTCATTGTCTGGGATGGTCGTTTAATTTTGATTTGCACCATGTCGGTGTGGGGGTGCTCTGGGCCATCGGATGGTCCATGGTTGCGCTGGCTGGTCTGATATGGCTCCCAGTGAAGGTGGTTGGCGCTTTCGGTGTGGCGATGATTTTCCTGCATAACGCGTTTGATCGGGTGACTCCCGGCGATCTGGGTTCGTTCGGCTGGCTTTGGCGGGTGTTGCATGTCCCAGGAGCGTTGAACCCCGCGCCAGGATGGTCCATTGGCGTCGGCTACGTGCTGATTCCGTGGATGGGTGTGATGGCGGCTGGTTATGCGTTCGGCCAGATTTACTCTTGGGAACCAGCGAGGCGCCGCAGACTGTTGCTGCAATTGGGCTTTGGATTGATCGCGATGTTCATTGCCGTCAGATGGCTGAACATTTATGGCGATCTTCGCCCTTGGTCGCCCAAGCAAAGCACCTTGTTTACGCTCTTTTCGTTCATTGATTGCCACAAGTATCCCCCGTCCCTCAGCTACATCCTGATGACCGTTGGACCGGCAATGCTCGTTCTTTGGTGGCTCGATCGCGGCACCCCGGCGCTGCTCAGGCCATTTATCGTGTTCGGTCGTGTGCCCTTGTTTTATTACCTGCTTCATCTGCCGCTGATTCACGGTTCAGCGGTTATTGTGGAATACTTGCGACACGGGCGGGCGGGCTGGCTGTTTCAAAGTCCCTGGGCAACTGGTGAAACCATCCCTCCAACAGCAGGCTTCGATCTTCCGGGCGTGTACATCGCTTGGGCTTGCATGATCCTGATCCTCTATCCTGTGTGCAATTGGTTCGCCAAACTCAAGCAACGCCGCAAGGACGCCTGGTTGAGTTATCTGTAGTGATCTCGATTCCAGGACGCGCGGAATTCATGCCTCATGGGTGCTGGACCCTAAGAGGTATCCATGTGATAGGAACGCGGAATTCCGCGCTCCGAGTGAATTGTCACCGCTCAGGCCGGCACTAAAAAGCCCGGGATCAGTTGCCTGACTCCCGGGCTGTGCGCATGCGTCTTCGCTCAACTATTGTTTGATCGCAGGATGATCAACGCCCCTTCGGCAGAGCGCTGCGTCCGGCATAAACGGCGTTCCTCCCAAGCATCTGCTCAATGCGCAGGAGCTGGTTGTATTTGGCCGTGCGATCCGTGCGGCTCAATGAACCAGTCTTG
>SXMN01000006.1 GCA_005777315.1 Verrucomicrobiales bacterium | reverse complement strand
GGGCAATCCTGCCAACATTTGATCCGCATGCGCGATGGACATGCGCCAATCCAATCAGAGTCCACAGCGGCGCGCCACCAAATTCATTCCATCTCCTTGCCCTCAAACTTCATTCCACCCTCCTTGTCGAGGGCCATGCCAACGCCCAGCACGTTTGAAAATGAATCGAAGTCCGGTCGGTCCATGAAGCTTGTGCCGCAAAACGCACACTTTGCAAATGATGGCGGACTGGCTACTTTCGCGCTCGCTTAACCCGTTGGTGCTATCTGCGGACGGATAAACCGTTTGCAATCGAAGGCTTGATTTGTAACTTGGCGCCTTCGTTTTTGTGACATGCGTCATTTTTTAACCATCGCGACGAACGCGTTCATGGAATTGGTACGGCAGCCAGTCTTTTTGTTGCTGTTGACCTTCTCCTCGGCGTTCGGCGTTTTCCTGGCTGCGGTCCCCTACTTCGGCTTCGGTGATGACCCGAAACTGGTCAAGGATAGCGCACTCGCGGTCATGCTCCTCACTGGGTTGTTTGGAGCAGTCCTGAGTGCTTCTGCTTCTGTGGCTCGAGAGATCCGGACGGGGACTGCGCTGGCTGTTTTGTCAAAGCCTGTCGGCAGAGCCTGTTTCATTTTAGCTAAGTATGTGGGGCTGGTGGGTGCGCTCACGGTCCTGGCGTATGCCAACTTGTTGAGCGCGCTTCTCGCCAGCCGGATGGCTTATGACGCATACGGGGGCACCGACACCATTGGTGTTGCCATTTTCTTCTTAGGCTTGGTGGCTGCATACGCCATGGGTGGCTTCACCAATTACTTTCTGCGCCGGCCCTTTGTGGCTGATGCGGTCTTCCTCGTAGTTCTGATGCTCACGGTGACTTTTGTTGTCATCAATTTCGTGGACAAAGAGGGGAAGTGGCAGGAGTTCGCCAAAGGGGTGGACTGGAGGCTTGTACCTGCGGCGGTACTGATTTTATTTGCGCTTTGGCTGTTGGCCGGACTTGCTCTGGCGTGCTCGACTCGTTGGGATGTGATTCCGACTCTGGCGATATGTTCTGCTTTCTTCGTGCTTGGGTTGATGTCGGATTACCTCTTTGGACGCCAGGCTGAACCAGCCTGGCGAACATTCAATACTCAGAAGGAAGTTGAGATTTCCCGGTGGTCAGCGGATCAGAAGAAAGTGCTCATGGAAATGATCGCGAAGCATGACACAAACAAAGACGGTGCGCTGGATCTGAAGGAAAAAGCTGGCATTGGAGAGAGTGAAAAGCAGAATCTCAGTCGTTCCGGTCTTGGAGGCTCTTGGTGGGCATCCGTGTTTTACACGGTGATTCCGAACTGGCAGATCTTCTGGTTGGCAGACGCGCTTGAGGGGCAGAAGCAGATTCCTTGGAGCTACGTGGGGCAGGCCTTGCTTTATGTGGCGGGTTATCTGGGAGCGTCGCTGGCGCTGGCGCTGGTCATGTTCCAGGATCGCGAACTGAATTAGCATTAGCCTGATCAAATTTTTTGGCATGGAAAGAAACATAAAGAGAACCGGACTCGTTAATTTGCTGATCATCAGTGTGATTGGTGCGGCGGGTTTGATCGTATCACGTTACACCTCAACCTTCAGCGGACAGGCAGGCAGCATTTTCCTTGGGCTCGGCTTTTTGGTCGCGGCAGTGAGCTATTTCCAGATGCGGCTTGAGGACACCGAGCGGCTTGAGCGACTGGAATTCGATGAGCTTACGCGTGCCAAAGGGAGTTCGAGCTTGTTCAATGTCAATGAAGCCGAGGTGTTTCCCGCCCAACGCGCGCGTGAACAGTTCGAGAGGTTTTTTCTTCCGGGATTCACGGTGCTGTTGTTCCTGCTTCAGGCAGGGGGTTCTTACGCGTGCTGGAGATGGTTGAAGAGTCCGGTTGTTGCGAAACTAAATCAGCCTGCAGTGGCAATGTCGCTCTTCGCGCTGTTTGCCATCGTGCTTTTCCTGCTGGGCAAATATTCTTCGGGAATCGCACGGCTAAAAAAGGAGCGTCTGGTTCGCCCAGGGGCCAGTTACCTTCTACTTGGAGCATACATCTGCTTTGTGGTAGCGGCATCGATTGCGGCAGTCGAGGCGGGGTTCAGCACTTTTGATCTCAATGCAGCACGCGTGTTAGGGGCGATTCTGGCTCTGGCTGCAATTGAGAATCTCATCAATCTTGTTCTCGAAATTTACCGTCCCCGAGTCAAAGGCGCTGCACCCCGCCTCATTTACGACAGTCGTTTGACGGGACTCTTAAGCCAGCCGGAGGGGATCTTCACGACTGCGGCCCACGCCTTGGATTACCAGTTCGGGTTCAAAGTTTCCGAGACCTGGCTTTATCGCTTTCTCGAACAGGCATTCGCCTGGCTGATCCTGCTTCAACTCGGTGCCCTGTTCATCTCCACAACGTTTGTGTTCGTCGCGCCTGGTGAACAGGCGCTGCTCGAACGCTGGGGAAGCCCCGTGGCCAGCCGGGGGATACTGAATCCAGGGCTTCACTTCAAGTTCCCGTATCCCATCGACGTGGCCTACCGCGCTCGCACGGACCAGATTCAAGAACTGGTTGTCGGTCACAAGGAGGGGGAAGCAGGTGAAGGCGGACACGATGACGGCCACGGGCATGAGGAGGAATCAGCTCCCAAACAAAGACACGAAACCGTGCTTTGGACTGTGGCGCATGATAAGGAGGAATTCAATTTGCTGGTCGCGAGCCGCCAGCAGAACCCCACCGCCAATTCCGGTGTCGCGCAGTCTGAGCAAGGCGCTCCGGTGGATCTTCTCTCGATCAACATCCCGGTTCAATTTCGCATCAAGGACATCAAGGCATGGATGTACAATTACACCGACGCAGGCGCGCTCCTGGAGCGGATCGCGACTCGCGAAGTCGTCCGCTATCTCGTGAGCATTGATTTGATGAAGCTGCTGTCCACCGAACGTCTGGATGCCGGCAATGAATTGAAACGGCGTATTCAGGAACGGGCGGATCAGAAGCCTGAGTTGGGAGTCGAAATTCTCAATGTCGGCTTGCAGGACATACATCCCCCGGTGGGACGCGGAAAGACCGAGGTGGCGAAGAAATTCGAGGAAGTGGTCGCGGCCGGCCAAGAGGTCGCGGCGAAGAAACTCGAAGCCGAAGGCTACGCGGCGAGCGTCATACCCAGAGCTCAAGCCAGCGCTGCCAAGATTCTTCACGAGGCAGAGGCCTACAAAGTGCGAACAATCGCGGCAGCGGTTGCACGAGGCGGGCAATTCAACAACCAGCTCATGGCATACAACGCGTCACCGACCGTCTTTATGCAACGGCAGTATTTGCAGGCGCTGTCCCGAGGCGCGACCAATTCACGAAAGTACGTCATGATCGGCACCAACTCCCAGGATTCGCTCCAGTTGAACCTTGAAGACAAGATACGTGATGACCTCTTGAACGCGCCGCTGCCCGCGGCCAAGAAGTAAGCCCCATCGATTTTCGACTTATTCCGACGCACTGAACCTATTATGAAACGAAATACTGTGACCATCGTGGTTGGGCTTATTCTGCTGGTGATCTTCGGCTTGTTGCTGTTCACCTTTCAAGTACGCCAGACTGAAGTTGTGGTTGTGACCACGTTCGACAAACCGACCGCGTTTTACGACGGTTCCAAGGATCCCGGGCTCAAATTCAAGCTTCCGCGTCCGATTCAAAAGCACTTCCCTTTTGACCGCCGCATCCAGAATTTTGAAGACACCTTTGAGACCGCGCTGACGCAGGACGGCTACAACCTCATGATCGCCGTCTATGCTGGTTGGACAATCTCAAACCCCCAGGTGTTCTTCAGCAGTTTTCCAAGCGGCACGGTAGGAGAAGCACAGCCCAGGATTGAAGACCTGATTCGCAGCCGCAAACAGGCGACTGTTGGCAAGCATCCGTTCTCCCATTTCGTCTCCACTGATGAGAAGCAATTGAAGTTCGCCGAGATCGAGAAGGCGATGCTGGACCTGATCAAGCCTGAAGCTGAGAAGAACTATGGCATCACCATCGAGTTTTTGGGGATCAAGAAACTCGGCCTTCCGGAAAGTGTAACTGCCAAGGTTTTCGACCGCATGATTGCAGAGCGGCAGCGCATGGCTGGCGAGCTCAAGGCACGGGGGGAGGCTGAAGCGAGTGAGATAATGAGCAAGGCCGACCTCGAACGGCAGAAGATCCTCGCCGCCGCCGAAGCCAAGGCGACCGAAATAAGAGGTCAGGCGGAATCGGAAGCAGCCAAGTCCTTTGAAGTTTTCGAGAAGAATCCCAAGCTGGCAACCTTTCTTCAGAAGATTGCCGCCCTGCCCGAAATTCTGAAGGACCGCACAACGCTCATTCTTGACGAGCGCACTTCACCGCTGGATCTGCTGACCAAGCCCGTTGATGGGCAGTCCAATTCGAAAAACTAGAAACGTCCGATGAGCGATACTCACGATCATTCTTCTTTGGCGCCGACCGGCAGTTCCGGCAGTCCGATCCGTCCGCTTCCGCAGCCCACACCGCCACGTGAACCTGAAGTGACCGAAGACGCAGGCACCCAGGCGTTGTCGGACGCGCTCCGCAGCAGCTTCGTCATCGTCAAGATCATCATGGTCATTCTGGTGGCCATTTTCTTCGGCTCGGGGGTGTTTACGGTTCCGTCCCAGGAGCAGGCGATCAAACTTCGATTCGGAAAGCCTGTCGGCACTGGAAACGCCATGCTCCTCGATCCGGGATTGCACTGGTCCTTTCCATATCCGATTGATGAGATCGTGAGGATTCCAACGGGGCAGAAGTCAGTGCGTTCGACGGTGGGGTGGTTTGCCATTACTCCGGAACAGGAAGCGGCGAAAGAAGAGCCGGCATCCGGCCCGTCAATCAACCCTGCCGCAGACGGCTACACCATCACCGCTGATGCAAACATCATCCATGTGAGGACGACGCTTAATTATCGCATCACCGATCCGCTCAAATATGCGCTCAACTTCGTGAGCGCTTCGAACATGGTCCAGAACGCCCTCAACAACGCCATCGTCCACGCATCTTCACGCACCAAGGTTGACGATGCGCTCCGGCTGGATCGGCTGGGTTTTCAGGAGAAGATATTGAACCGCGTGAAGGAACTCGCCGCGCTACAGGGCCTGGGAATTGAACTGGCTCCGAGCACGGTCGAGATTCTGCCTCCACGTTATCTGAAGGAACCATTTGAACAAGTGAACTCGGCCGATTCCGAGCGGCGGCAGGCCGTGGACAAGGCAGTGGGTGAGGCCAGCCGGATTGAGAGCAATTCCAAGGCGGAGGCCGCCAGCATTCTTAACGCGGGTCAAATCGCGAGCACGCGGTTGATTTCCAACGTCCGCGCTGAAGCGAACTATTTTTTGGATCAATTGCCACGCTACAATGCTAACCCATCCCTGTTCATGGCGCGCCTTCAGGTGGATGCGCTCCACAAAGTTCTCACAAACGCGGCTGACAAGGAATTCAACGGCACTGACCGCCCAATCCGGACACTCCTGAGCCGCGAACCGCAGAGGCCACCGCAGGCTCCAGTTCAATGATCCGATTCCACAACACGACCAAGAAATCAGCAGACTTATGCAAGTGACATCCATGACGAGCCAACAGGAACACTCGCACGCTCCGAACTGTGAGAGTTGCGGTCACGATCACGAACACATTCCAGTGAAGCTGCCGCAGATGCTCGTGGGGTTGATTTTCGTCGCAAATGCCTTTCTCGTCGATTGGTTTTTCGACAAGGGCACGATGGTTTCAAATTTCAGCGCCATGATCGGCGCGATCTTGCTGGGTTATCCGATCATCGTCACGGCTTATCGTGATCTGAAGCACGGGCAGCTCACGATCAACGAGCTCGTCGCGATCGCGGTTCTCGCTTCCTTTGCTTCGGGGAAATACGAGATTGCCGGCTTGGTTGCATTTTTCATGTTGCTCGGCGAACTGATCGAGAGCCGCAGCGCGGCAGGTGCGCGGGCCTCCATTGAATCGTTGATCAAACTTACGCCCACCAAGGCGCGGCGAATTTTGGGGAAGGGCGAGGAGGAAGTTGCGGCAGCAGATCTGAATGTGGGTGACGTCATCCGCGTGCGGCCTGGCGACAACGTTGCCGCTGACGGCGTGATTACCAATGGTCAGGGCTCGTTCAATCAGGCGAACATCACGGGTGAATCCCTGCCAGTGGACAAGAAACCGGGCGACGACGTGTTTGCCGGCACTCAGAATTTGACGGGAGTATTGGAGATCAAAGTGAGCAGGGCAGGGCAGGACACGACACTGGGGCGTGTCCGTGAATTGATCCTCGCGGCAGAAAAAACCAAATTGCCCATCATGCGGATCGTCGATCAATACATGGGTTATTATACACCGCTGGTCCTTGTGATAGGCGCGCTTGTCTGGGCATTCACCAAGAATCTGGACAATGTGATCTCGGTGTTGATCGTCGCGTGTCCGTGTGCGTTCATCCTCGCCACGCCGACGGCGATGGTTGCCGCACTCTCCTCCGCCGCGAGGCTCGGGATCCTGATCAAGAATGTTGGCGACATCGAAGCTGCAGCTCGTATCAATGCTTTTGTCTTCGACAAGACCGGGACACTCACCACCGGCAAATTGACGGTCAGCCGGCTGGCGCCAGCGGAAGGCATCGCTCCGGCGGATTTGTTGCGGATCGCGGCCTCGGCAGAACGTTACAGCAACCATCCCACGGCTAAGGCGCTTGTGACGCTGGCCGAGGAAGCAGGTGTACCGCTTGCAGAACCGAAGAACTTTGCCGAGACGGCAGGCCGGGGTGTGAAAGCGGATGTGGATGGCGTTTCGATAACCATTGGACGGGCTCAGTGGCTCAAGGACAATGGCATCAAGGAGGACTTGATGAAGGCGGTGGATGTCAATGAGACCGAAGGATACAGCCTGCTGTTCGTGGCTCGAAACAATCAGCCCATCGGCTGGGTGGGTTTGCAGGATGAGACACGTCCCGAGGCCAAGGGAGCTCTTGTGGATCTTCTTGAAACCGGTGTAAGACGTGCAGCGATGGTCACTGGGGATCGCCAGCCTGTTGCGGCCCGCGTGGCGCGTGAGATTGGATGCAGTGAAGTTGTGGCTGAATGTCTTCCCCAAAACAAAGTGGAGTTTGTCCGGCAGATGAAAGCCAAAGGTTATCGTGTGGCGGTCGTTGGTGACGGCGTCAATGATGCGCCGGCGCTTGCTGCGGGAGACATGGGAATCGCAATGGGTGCCGCCGGCAGCGAAGTGGCGATTCACAGCGCCACCATCGCGCTCATGAATAACGATCTTCGCCGGCTGCCATTCCTAATCCGTCTGTCCCGCAGCACTCGCTCGGTGATCAATCAGAATTTTCTCGTGGGTGTTCTGTTTATTGTTGGAGGTCTCACGGCGGCTGCATTTGGGTTCGTTCATCCAGTGGTGGCGGCAATCCTGCACAACGTCGGTTCTTTGATCGTTGTCTTTAACAGTGCCCGTTTGGTGCGGCATGGAGAAGAATTGGAACCCTTCGCTGCGGTTGCGCCATCGGAGAAGTCGGGGCCGACCCCTCCCTCGAAGCCGCAATCGGCAGGAACATTGAAGCCACAGGTGGCATAGCCGGAGGCCGTACTGAAATTCTACTTCTGCCCCGGCCGTGGGATATTGATTTGCTTTCATCTCCTGTTTTGGCTCGCGTGGGTTCCCGCGGCGCATGGCCAATTCTTGGTTCTGCCGAATAGTCTGACCGCTGCCGAAGGCGGGTTCAACAACGTCGTCCCATTTGGGATCACCCAATCACTTGGCGCATCAGCGAGGTATCAACAGGTGTATGCTGCATCGCAATTCAGTGATTTTTCCAAAGACCTGTTCTTGATCACGCAGATATCCTTTCGTCCGGATAGCTTTCGAGGCGCTGCCTTTTCAAGTGTGTTACCTGACGTCCAGATAAACCTTTCAACGACCACAGCATCGACCGAGAATTTGAACGCAGCCTATTCGGTCAATGTCGGGTTGGACGACACGATTGTTTTTCCACGAGGAGCGCTTGCGATTTCCAGCATGCTTGTTGGTCCGAAGTCCGGTCCCAAGGATTTCGACATTGTAATTGATTTGGCGACGCCCTTCTTCTACCAGCCCACGGCTGTGACAAAGTCATTGGAGAAAACAGTTGAGAGTTGAATGGCCATGGCGAGCATCTGATTTCTGGTGAATTTCGGTGGTTCAGCGACTTCAGGAAGGGCAAGGCTTGAGGTTTTTGAACGCCATCACCAAG
>SXMN01000069.1 GCA_005777315.1 Verrucomicrobiales bacterium | reverse complement strand
GGCAATCCTGCCAACATTTGATCCGCATGCGCGATGGACATGCGCCAATCCAATCAGAGTCCACAGCGGCGCGCCACCAAATTCATTCCATCTCCTTGCCCTCAAACTTCATTCCACCCTCCTTGTCGAGGGCCATGGCTGTCCTGATCTTACTCCTGCTCTTTGTCTTCTTCCTCCTCGTCCCGATCTCGAGGCAAGGCGGCAACATATTTTTTCCAGAGCTCAAGCTCCACATAGAGTTCCAACGCGACTCCAGGTCGCAGTTGGGAAAGCCCGGCCATGATCCATTTCTTGTCCGACTTTTCGTCCAGCTTTGCGTCGAGCTTGGACGAAACCACCACGATCGGCGCGAACGGATCCTCCGGGAGTTTGTCATACCAGCCAAGCTGCTTGAACCGGCGAAGATACCAGGGCAGCGGCCAGTAATCGCTTTGCGGTGAAATGACTTTCACGATGGTGTCGTATCCCGCCGGTGCCACGCGAGCGAGCCCTTCGGCGCGTCGCACAAGATTCAAAAGATCCGGCACGGTCTGGGCATAGACGTAAGGATTTCGACGGTCGGTGGAATGAACAAAGCTACCCCGCCAGGATTGCCACGTGAGCTGCAACGACAAAGACAGGATCATCGCGACAAGCACAACTTTCAAAGCCCGCGCGCGAAGAATCTCAACGAGAGCTGCTGCGCCGATACCGGCCAGCAAGAGCATTCCCAAATAGAAATTGAGCAGGCACCAAGGTGTCTTGTAGGAAATGGCGCAATAGGCTGCGGTGAGACAAAGTGTGTACAGCGCAATAAAACGGTGCAGTGGACATTTCTTCCAGCCGAGCGATACCACGACACCGACGGTTGCCAATGCCAGGATGAGCCCTTCACTCGAGACCGGACCTTTGATCGGATGAAACCATGCGAGGCGCTCGAGGTAGAAACTCCACGGATGAATATGTGGCGAGTGCCCGCCTGCGCGCTTGAGCCATGGAAGATAGGTGCGCACCGAATCCGCCAGGCTGGCGAAATTGGTGAAAAATGAACTGAAAAAAACCAGCCAGATGGTGAAAGCCGCACCTACCGCGAGACCGGCGTGTTTCAAATTGCAGGACGAGAGCAGGCTCCTGACACTGCCGCCCCCCGGCATCGACCACCAGGCTGTCACGATTCCCGCAAAACCCATCGCAGCGAGGGTAATGACGAAAGTTTCCTTCGTGGCAAACATCAGCCCCAGTCCAGCGCCCACCATCAGAGCCCAGCGCGCGGAGGGTGTTCGGGTGTACCGCCATCCCGCTCCCAAAGTCAGCGCCGTGAAAAATATCAGCAGCATTTCGTGAATGAAATAGCGGCTGTAAAAAACCATTGCCGGGGAAACGGCGATGAACATCGCCGCCCAAAGGACCGCTTTGCGGCCCAGGCCGTCTGACAAGAGTGGAAGCAGTAGAATCAGCCCGACGCCAAACGCGACTGGCGCAAGCCGAAGTCGGCCGTCATCGAGATCATCGGAGCTGCGCGCGCCGATCAACCAGATAAATGGCAGCGTGGCGTAATGGAGCGCAGGCCCGTGATATTCGTCCGGATCGTAAGCGTAGCGGCCCTCAAGCCACAATTCGCTGACTTTGATGGCGTTGACCGCTTCATCGTTATGAAGCGGACGCCTGTCCAGATTGGGAACGCGGAGCGCGAGTGCGCCAGCGATTGCCAGCAGCAGCCCCAGTGCGCTCCAGCGGCTCATTTGGCCGGCAGCGCGTACACCTCAATCTCCTGCCAGCAATTGAGCGCGGTCAGGCTGCCCCCTTTGCTGTAGCCGCGAACGTACCGGGCTTTGCCCCCCTTGACTGGCACGACCTTTCCGAAATGGATTTCAAAATACTCCCGGTCCGTTCCCACACCGAGCCCGGAGGAATTATCCGTGTCGTTGTTGAACAAGGTGGTCACACCGGTCTTGAACTCGGGGTCATCGGAAACCTGCATGATCACATCGTGGATGATCTGCACGTACCGGTGGTCGTGCCACATGACGATGGCATGGATGGAGCAGGATTCACCCAGATCCACCTGTACCCACTGGGAGCCCTTCTTCATTTCCACCGCATCGTCATCAAAGGCTTCCTTCTTGCCATCGGTGACCTGGGTGAGTTCGCCGGTGAAGGGCTTGACGCTGCTGGTGACAGGTTTGCCGGCGGCCACGTTCACCACGCCCTTGGGGACCTGGATCGGAGGCGGTGCCTTGTCTGGAGGAGGTTCAATGTTCGGTCCGGCGGGCAAATCCTCAGGTGTGCCCTTCAATGTATGTGCGGGAAACTTCAGTTTGAGCGGCATATCCTCCGCCTGGACGGATGACACCAGAACCGAGGCCGCAACAGCGGCGATCAACAGGGCTTTGAACAAATCATTTTTCATAAAACTTATTTCCTGAGCAGCGAACCGACAACCTAACCGGCTGACGAACCGGCTCCTAACCTGACAGGTTTGAAAGCAAATTGGTCAGGGCTGCCGTGTCAACTAGCAAAAGCAATCGAACCAACGGCAGGCGGCTGCTTAACAGCCGCGAAACCTACACCTCTACACCTCCTCTACACCTGTGGCAGTTTCCACGGTGCCCGATATGCCTTGGTCGTGAGTTTTGCCGCTTCGGCGTCACCAACAACTACTTCCTTCACTGGATCCCACTGAATTTTGCGGCCAGTACGGATGGCGATATTGCCGAGGTGGCAGACCGTAGCCGAGCGGTGGCCGATGGCCACATCGCAAATCGGCGGCTTGCGGGTCTTGATGCATTCGAGCCAGTCTTGGTGATGCTCGGTGCTCTGGTGAAGGCGCACGTCACCGTCCTTGATCGGCGTTTCAAAAATATCGTCCGGCCAGACGCGGATCACGCCACGGTTCACGTACAACAGGCCCTTCTCGCCTTCGAAGATGCAGCCTGTAAACTCGGTCTTTCCATCGAGGATTTCCAGAGCCTGCTCCTTCCGGTCAGGAATGAGCGGGGCCACTTTGGGCACCGGACTCTGGCACTCGACGATCACGCCATTGGCATACTTGTAGGTGATGTCAAATGCTGACGGCACCTCGAAACGCTTCTCCGGATCAAACTCACCCTTGCCAAGGATCTCGGTCGGACCGCTGTTGTCCATTCCCAAGGCCCATTGAGTGATGTCGAGATGGTGCGCGCCCCAGTTGGTCATTTGGCCGCCGGAATAATCCCAAAAGAAACGGAAGAAATAATGGACGCGTTGTTTGTTATAGGGCCGCTGTGGAGCCGGGCCGAGCCACATGTTGTAGTCCAGTTCCGGCGGTGGTTCGCTGTCCGCCACGAGCGGATCTTTGGTCCAGTTGACGCCCACCAGACCGACGAGCACGCGCTTGATTTTGCCGATGCGCCCGTTGCGGACGTATTCCGCCGCCTTGAGGAACTTGCCTTCGGAACGCTGCTGGCTGCCGCATTGGACGATGCGCTTCATTTTGCGCGCCGCCTTCACCAGCGTCTTGCCCTCCTCGATGAAGAGCGTGAGCGGCTTCTCGCAATAAACATCCTTGCCAGCAAGGCAGGCTTCAATACTTGGCAACGCGTGCCAGTGGTCAGGCGTGGCTACCAGGACGGCGTCAATGGACTTGTCGTCGAGAAGCTTCCGGTAATCGGAAAAGACCTTGGGCTTGCTTCCATTGGCCTTCTCCACCATCGCAGCCGCACTTTGGACATGGGTCTTGTCCACATCGCACACGGCAACGACGTTCTTCATCATCGCGCGCATGTTCGAAACGCCCTGCCCGCCAGTGCCAATGATACCGAGGCGTACAAGCTCGCTGGGGTTTTGCCCCGTGGCGGCGAATGTCTTGTTGAGGAAGAGACTCGGGAACGCGAGACCAGCGCCAACTCCAAGCGAAGTCTGCCGCAGGAATTGCCGACGTGCCAGGGAGGATGAAGATTTCACTTTCACGAATTACAACTTCCAGCCCTTGCGATTCTGGCGGCGGACGAATTGCGCTGCCTCGGGCGCGTTGGTTGCGCGCATGTTGGGTCCGTCCCATTCCAGCTTGTGGCCGACGCCAGATCGCAGGGCAATACAGCCGAGCAGGATGATCTCGGTCAGGTAGGCCGAGATGTCGAAGTTCGAGTAAGCCGCCGGGCCACCCTTCATCATGTCGAACCATTCCTTGTCATGGCCCGGCGAGCGGGGAATGGTCTGAGGCACCGCGATGCATGCCTCGTGCTTTTCGCTGTTGGTGTATTCTTTTTCGTCCTTGAGGAGCACCTGGAAACGCGCGCCATAATCATCGCCCGCGAACAGTTTGCCTTTTTCGCCGATGACGAGGCAGCCACTGGCCGGCAGTTCGCCCCGTTGCGCGACGATTTCGTGTGTCAGGTTGGAGCTCGGACGCAGAGGGGAAACAAAGTTACCGGATTTGAACATGTCGTCCTTGAACCGCGGATTTCCGTCATACCACCAGAATTTGCATGGCGGCAGGCCTTCGCGCCCGGGGAAGTCAAAACGGATGCGTGAAGTGAGCGGGAATGTCTCAGAATAAATGCGCGATGCCACCTCAAGTTCAATGGCGCTGGGATAACCCAGCTTGAGCGCGCGGAAAGGCATGTTCACCGTGTGACACGCCATGTCCCCCAGCGCTCCGGTTCCAAAGTCGTACCATCCGCGCCACGCGAAAGTGTGGTAAACACCCTTCTTATAGGGGCGGAAGGGTGCAGGCCCGAGCCAGAGATCCCAGTCCACATTTTCAGGCACGGGATCTTTGCCCAACGGCCGAGCCAATCCCTGAGGCCAGATCGGACGATTAGACCAGACATGCAACTCAAGCGGTGCTCCAATGACGCCCGCCTGAATGACCTCGACAGCCCGGCGCAGTCCGTCTCCCGCGCTGCCCTGGTTGCCCATCTGCGTGGCCAGTTTCTTTTCATTCGCCAGCCGTCTCATCTCCCGCGCTTCGAACACCGTTTGAGTGAGGGGCTTCTGGCAATAAACATGTTTCCCCATCCGCATGGCGGTGATTGCGGCCATGCCGTGCATGTGGTCCGGCGTGGAAATCGTGACGGCATCGATCGACTTGCCGAGTTGATCGAACATCTTGCGCCAGTCACGAAAGAGCTTGGCGTCATAAGTGCGATTCTCCTTCCCTGCCCTTGTTTGGAAGGATTTGTGTTTTGAGTTCAGGGTGTTGGAGTCGATGTCGCAAAGAGCGACAATGTTGCCACCCAGGCCGAAGGCGCTGCTGGAGTCACTGTCGCCTTTCCCTCCTACACCGATGCAGGCGATATTGATCCGTTCGTTGGCACCCTGCGCCCGCAGGAAGTAAGGCGCGCTGATTGCCGCGACCCCTGCAAGGAGTGAACTGGACTTGATGAAATCACGACGGTTTCCGTAATAGAAGGTTTGCTTTGGCATGGGTAACTCCTACGCCTCCGACTGAAAGCCGACAAGGAGATTTAGTTTTTTGGTGGATACCTCCGGCAACCGGCTCGATGAAATCACGGTCCTGTTCGAGATCACTTTCTTGCGACAAGCACTCAGGTCCACGGCAAAGAAAAGGATGAGTGCTGTACTTCGAGATCAATCTGCTTGAGCCCCGGCAGGCGAGCTGGCATACACGGGCCACATCATGCTGCCGTCCGTTCAATTCCTTTACCAACCCGTCATCCTGCACATCCGGATTGTGGCTTTGTTTGCAGCTCTTTTTCTGGCGACAACTGCCTCCTCGCAAAACGCAAGTGAGCTTGTCCGGCGTCCGGCGTGGACAACTTCGCGCGTCAGTGGTTCTCCCGAACCTCCGTCGCCCTACCTCATCGAACGGGTTCAGCCGCAACTCAAACTCTCCGAACCACTGGAACTGGTCGCGCTTCCTGGCAGCAGGCGGCTCATCGTGGTCGAACACCATGGAAAGATCTACTCGTTCCCGAACGACAAGGAGGTTTCCACGCCTGACCTCTTCGCTGACCCGAGGCAATGGAAGCCGGAGATTCAGGAAGTGTATAGCGTGGCCTTCCACCCGCAGTTCGCCCAGAACCGGTTCGTTTACTTGTGGTACATCCTGAAGCCTGAACTTCCTGAGGGCACCCAAATCTCGCGGTTCGTCGTCACCGATTCTGATCCGCCGCGCATGGATCTGACCACCGAACACAAGATCATCTCCTGGAAATCTGGCGGGCATAACGGGGGCTGCATCCGCTTCGGCAAGGATGGGATGCTCTACATTTCCACGGGAGACGGCGTGGGGCCGGACCCGCCGGACACCTTGAACACAGGCCAGGATATCAGTGACCTCCTGTCCGCCATCCTGCGCATCGATGTCGATCACCCGGCCAGCGGCAAAGGCTACGGTATTCCTTTGAACAATCCCTTCGTGAATACTCCCGGTGCAAGGGGCGAAGTTTGGGCTTACGGCTTCCGCAATCCGTGGCGCATGTCGGTGGACATGAAGTCTGGCGACGTTTGGGCGGCGGATGTCGGCTGGGAATTATGGGAATTGGTTTATCGAGTCCAGCGCGGCGGAAATTACGGCTGGAGCGTCATGGAAGGATCACGCCAGTCGATCAAGCCCGAGGGCAAGCAGGGCCCGACGCCCATCCTTCCGCCGACGCACGAGCATCCTCACTCAGAATCCTCCTCGATCACCGGAGGCTATGTTTATCATGGCTCGCGCCTGCCTGAACTCCAGGGCGCATACATCTATGGCGACTTTGACAATGGCCGGATCTGGGCACTCCGACACGACGGCCAGAAGGTGATCTCGCATCGCGAACTCGTGGATACCACTCTGAAGATCGCCAGTTTCGGAGAGGATCAATCGGGTGAACTCTTTATCGTCGATTACAACGGCACCCTGCAACGCCTGGTTCCCAATCCACGAACCGGGGCGACGTCAAATTTCCCTCGCAAACTCAGCGAGACGGGACTCTTCACCTCGGTGAGTGAACAGAAATCCGCGCCCGGCGTCGTCAGCTACTCGGTGAATGCCGAACATTGGACGGACGGCGCCGCCAGCACACGCTTTGTCGCGTTGCCGGGAGATTCATCCGTGAAAGCTTCGAATGAGCACTGGACATTTCCAGCCGACGCGGTGCTCGTCCGCACGTTGTCGTTGCCGATGAATTCCGTGAAACCAACGGAGACTCAGCGCAAAATCGAAACCCAGCTCCTGCACTTCAACGGCGACGCATGGAACGCGTATTCATATCGCTGGAACGATCAGCAAACGGACGCCAATCTCGTCGAAGCGGCGGGAGCGGAACAAGTCCTCTCCCTTGAAGACGCGGAAGCACCCGGCGGACGGCGACAACAAACCTGGCGCTTCGCCAGCCGGACCGAATGTCTCCGATGCCACAATCCCTGGTGTGGCAACGTGCTGGGATTCAACTCGCCTCAACTCGACCGCGACAGTTCTTATGGTCGCACCTCGCAACCGCAGCTTGCTTCGCTGAATGCCCTGCGTGTTCTGGACCGCGTCCCGGAATCAAAGTCAGGCAAACAACTTTCGAACCCATACAGCGCCGATGGAACCCTGCACGACCGCGCCCGCTCGTGGCTTCATGTGAATTGCTCTCACTGCCACCGCGAACACGCCGGAGGTTCTGTCATGTCGTTCATGAACTTCGACTGGCCGCTCGAACGGCTGAATCTTGTCGGTGCGCGTCCCATGCAGGGCACGTTCGGCATGGACGGTGCCGAGGTCGCGGCCGCCGGTGATCCCTACCGGTCCGCGCTCTACTTCCGCATTTCAAAACTTGGCAAGGGCCACATGCCATACATCGGCTCGCGCATCATCGACGAGCGCGGAACCAAAGTGGTGCACGACTGGATAAAATCTCTCCCGACCGGCTCAACGACAAATCAGATCAACACCGCCGCGATCAGTCGCGCACGCGAATCCCAGCTTCGATTGGCGGCGGAATTGAAATCCCAAGCTTCAGCACAGAAAGCGGAAGCCATCATCGACGACCTTCTCAAATCTCCCAGTGGAGCCCTGGTCCTCCTGCGTCACGTTGAGAACGGCGAAATCCAGGCTGCCACCCGCAAAGTCGTCCTCGCCAAAGCCAGCGCCGCTGCAGATCGGCAGATCGCGGATCTCTTTGAGCGTTACATTCCCGAGGAGCAACGCGCCAAAACCCTCGGAGCAGACATACGACCGGACGCGATCCTGAGCCTGAAGGCCGATGCCGTGCGCGGCCAGAAAGCCTTTGTGTCCGCGCAGTGCAGCACCTGCCACAAACTCGCGAAAGAAGGACGTGAGTTCGGACCCGACTTGAGCCAGATCGCGAAGAAGTACAATCGAGGCCAAATCCTCGAGAACATTCTGCGACCATCACAAACGATCGACCCTAAGTTCGTTGGCTATGTGGTGGATGAGAAGAATGGCGAGTCCATAACCGGCTTCATGATCAGTCGCAGCGCCGGTGAAATTGTCATGAAAGACGCCACTGGAACTGAAATCCGGGTACCGGCCGGAAATGTGGCGAAGCTCACCACGCAGAATCTTTCACTCATGCCCGAAGGTCTGCTGGCGAATCTGACAGCGCAGGAAGCCGCCGACCTGATCGAGTTTCTGTCCGGCTTGAAGTGAGATCCTCCGCAAATCAGGCGTTCGCCGGGATCATTCCGCTCTGACGAGCGTAATTGAAGAGCCCGCCGGCATCCACCACGGGGCGCACATCGCCGAGCGGTTTGAAGAGGTACACCTTGCCGGTGTCCTTCACTGTGACGCTGTTGGCATCCAGATCCACCGTCACCACGTCGCCCGTCTTGAGCACGTCGCAAAGCCTGTCGGAGCATTCGCACGGATAAATTTCACCGGTGGACACGCAGTTGCGGAAGAAGATGCGGGCGAAACTTTCCGCCAGCACGATCTTCGTCCCAGCCGAGCCAATGGCGATCGGCGCGTGCTCGCGGGAACTGCCGCAGCCAAAATTGCGCCCCGCCACGATGATGGCGTAATCGCTGTCGATCTTGCCTTCCTTCACGAAACGGGCCGGATAAGCCACGTCCGGCAGGCCGATCATGGCGTAGCTTCCCAGCTTCTCATACTCGGATGGGATCGTCGGCACGAGCGTGAGGTACTGGGCGGGAATGATTTGATCGGTGTCGATATTATCGCGCACCACATAAACGGAACCGGTAAAGACAGACTGCATGGGGAGAGAATCTGGACACCCGCCCCGGAGTTTTCAACCTGAATTCCCATTGATTGGATCCAGAGCGAAGGCGCGTCGTTGGACAATGATGCGGCTTTGTGGTGATTATGGACTGCGCCGGCAGGGCGATGGCGACGACCGCGCATTCGATGGCTATAAGGAGGTTCGACCACAGTGAGAATGCGCCGTCGCACGATGGGACTGAAGGCCGGGCCGCTTCACGACCACTGGCGCTCTGCCAGTAAAGTCCAACCTGCCAGTGAACCTACCCAAGGAATGGCAGCCTCCGATTCGTTGCTTTTCATCGAGGCAGACGCACTTCATGATCGGGCTGTGCGAAGGCGAATTCTCCTGATCTCCTGGCTGATACTTGGCTTCGGCCGATGGGACCAAGTCACTGGAGCCACTGTTGAAAAGGCGGCGGCACTGGAGTGGAATTCCGTCACACTCACAGATGCAGAGCCTGTGATCACGATGAATGTACTCCATCGGCAAGGTGCTCGTGCAAGCATGCCGGTCATCCTCATGCTTGGCTCGCTCAAAGCCGGGGAGCCACCCGCATGGAGCACAAATCTCCTGAATGAAGGCTGGATGTTGTGCGCGTTCACGGCGGCGCATCCCCCTGACCCTGATCCGAAGCGTCGTCCTCAATGGCTCTATTTTGACGAGCGTTTTGCCCACAGCTATCCGCTGGCAGGTGAGCGTGCCATTGAGGACACAGGTCGGGTGGTTGACTATCTGCGGAAGCGACCGGACGTGATTGACGAGAAAATAGGATGGTTTGGAAGTTCATCAACGGGAATTCCTGGTCTGGCAGTGGCGACGCAAGGGCCGCGCTTGGCTGCGGTATGCGTATTCGTCAGCACCGGAGCGTATCGCAATTGGTTGAGCACGTGGGAGCCGAATGGAGTGTGGCGCGGCGGTAAGAACGGCCTCTGGCCTGAAAGCGATGCCCTGCTGAACCGGGTGGATCCGATCCTTCACGCCACGAACCTCTGGCCAACAGCCGTGCTGATGGTAAACGGCGCCGAGGACAAAGTGGTGGATCCAAAAAGCGCCCGAGCCTTCGCCGCGGCGGCGAGGCCGTCCTATGCGCCAGATCCAAACCGGCTGCGCCTCGTTATGTACGAAGGGTTTGGTCACAACCTGCCGCAGGATGTGGTACGGCATTACGCGGAGAATTGGTTCCGACTTTACCTGCATCCGGTGCAGCCTCCTCCACCCGCACCACCTGAAATCAAATCTTTGAAAGAGGCCGCGCGCCAGACAGAGATCAATTCCACCGAACATCGTCGCGTCGTGGGCGCGGAGTGAACGCATTTCAGTCGAATGTCAAAATAGAAACCTTGTTGAATGAAAATCATTTCATGGAACGTGAACGGCTTGCGCGCAGTGCTGAGGAAGAACTTCCTCGACTACCTCGACGCCGAGAAACCGGACATCCTCTGCCTTCAAGAAACCAAGGCCACGCCGGATGATGTGGAACAGCTCTGGCCAGCCAGCTACACGACCTACTGGAACTCAGCCGAGAAGAAGGGCTACTCGGGAACCGTCATCTTCACAAGGACGCGACCGTTCCACCTGACGCAAGGCATCGGCATGGCGGCTCATGACAAAGAAGGGCGGGTGGTGACTGTCGAGTATGAGAAGTTCTTCCTTGTGAATGTCTATACGCCCAACTCTCAGCGCGAGTTGACGAGGCTGGAGTATCGGCAGCAATGGGACCGCGACTTCCTGCGCTATCTCAAGAAGTTGGAGAAGACAAAGCCTGTGATCTTCTGCGGCGATCTGAACGTGGCACACACGGAGATCGATCTCGCGAATCCCAAGGCCAATGTCCGCAACCACGGCTTCACCGCCGAGGAACGCGCCGGCTTCGGCGAGCTCATCAAAACAGGATTCATCGACACGTTCCGGGAGTTTGAGAAAGGCGGCGGTCATTACACCTGGTGGAGTCCGATGGGTGGTGCACGATCACCGAACGTGGGCTGGCGACTCGACTATTTTCTCATCAGCACCGCGCTGCGTCCGCGACTGAAGAGCGCGTTCATCAGGTCCGAAGTCATGGGAAGCGATCATTGTCCGGTCGGGATCGAGCTGAAGTGAGCGGGGGGAAGGACTGGCAAGATGTTTTGGCTTACCGCCACTGCCCCGTCAGCGTGAAGGCTGACCAGAAGTATGGGTCGGAGAAATCCTCCTTCGCGCCTTTGGAGCGCAGCAAGGTCAATTGCGCTTCGCGCCACGCTTTCGCGCGCGGCTCGCCGGAGCGCCAGCGGCGCATGAATTCCGTCATCAATTGGCTTGTGGCCTTGTCGCTCACGGTCCAGTGGCTCGCCAGCACCGTTTCCGCTCCAGCGATGCGGAACGCGCGGCGCAATGACATCACGCCCTCGCCGATCCTCACCTCTCTCGAACCAGAGTCGCACGCACTCAAGATCACCAGTTCCGTTCCCTGCAAATTCAGGAGCGACGCTTCCAGTCCGGTGAGCAAACCATCTTCCGCGATTGCATTGGTGATTTGGTGTGCGCGATTGGCCCCGGCCAGAGCAATGCCGCAACGAACCAGCGGATTCTCCCAGTCATTTTCCGGTAAGGATGCGTTCCACCGCGTCCCACGAATTCTCTGTGAGCCAAATGCCGAGCCTGTCCCGAACGTATTAGCCGCCAGCAAACCACCCAGTGCGTTCGTTTGTTTGAACTCCTGATCCGACAGAAAGAAGCCATGCGTGGCCAGATGCAACACGCGCGGCGACTTCACAGCTTTCAACACCGCCTCCCGCGCCTCCGCGCCGAGCCGCAGTGTGGTGTCGTCGCCGAGCAGTTTCGCCACGCCGCGCGCCTCGATTTCCGCACCCGGCAAAGGCTTGAAATTCAAGCCGCGATAATCGCGGCTCAATGATTTCGTTGCAGCCGACGTGGGGAAGCTCACATCGATTTCGGGTTTCGGATTTCCGATGGCTGAATCTTTAGTCAGAGCCTCGTCACCTCGGCTGCTACGAAGATCGAGATCAAAATCAGGATTTCCCATGACGAGCGATTTGCCATCGCCACCTCTCCCTACCCTCTCCCCATCGGATGGGGAGAGGGTAGCCGCAGGCCGAGTCAGGGGTTTCGCGAGCCGGACGACTTCCCGCCCGCTCGTGACGTAGCTGATGGTCTTTTCCTCCACCAAAAACTTGTCGCCGACTGGCAACATCTCAAATGGTAGCCGGCTCAACTGACCATCGGGACAGACGATGATGTGCGAGACGTCGGTGAGATGTTTGGCGAGCGGGGCATAAACCAGGTCGCTCAACTTCTGCAAAGCGGGTTGCACATCCTTGGCGCGGTACTGCGCCGGCAATGCCGAAAACCGTTTGGCAATAACTCCGAGAGCTTCATTGATAAGCGCAGCTTCGCCCAAGTCCACGCGTTCGACGATGACGTTGGTGGAATCATTCGCCAATGGGAAAGTCAGGTAGGCGGCGTAGCGAGCCTCTTGCCGCTGATTAGTCGGCCCCGATCCGTCGAAACGCCAGTATTGGCAAAAATCGCACAAGACAGCTCCTTGTGGCATACGTTGAGCAAGTGATTCAAAAGGCAGGCTTCGGCTTGCTACACCCAAGTCAGCCAAGCCGGATCGTCGGTGAAGTTCGACCTCGATCTCATCCAGTTTCTCTTGTCCCTCGCGCCGACGTCGTTCTCGCTGCCCCGGATTAGGTTCGATGCCAGGTAGTTTCCTCAGCTCGGAGTTCAATAAGTACCATCGTTCTTGAAGTTCCCTCGTTTGGGTGGATGGATTACTTTCCAGTCTCGCCCCTGTTATCAACAGCTCTTCGTAAAAAGCTTTGCTTAGCGAAGCTTGCTCGGCTCCCATTTTGTGGGCTTGTAACGCCTCTTTTCCGGAAGCAATGGCGCTTAGGGAATGCAGGATTGTCATATCGGAAATTAGCATGTGCAGCGATGCGAGTGCATCTGGGGCGGACAAACCCAAAAGCTGTTTCGCGAGCCAGTCGCGTTCGGATTTGAGGAGGTCTGTTACTGCTTCCAAGCAGTTTTTGAGAGGTGTGTTCTGCCGAAGTTTCAGAAGGAGGATTTCGCGTTGGATCGCCAATGTGCCGGGGTGGTCAGCACCCCATGCTTGCAGAGCTATTGTCAACGCGCGCTCCAAATAACCCGCAGCATCAAGGAATTGACCACGTTCTCGGCAAACTCGTCCGAGGTTGTTGAGCGAAGTTACAATCGCCGGATTCTCTTTTCCCAGTACATGCTCCTTCCGCGTCAGGGCAATCTTCAAATGTGGTAATTCATCTTGTCCAATGCAGATGCCAAGTAGCGCAAACGCCTCGAAGGTTTCCACCGTAATGAGGGAGGTTGATCCAAAGGCCTTTTCTCGAATTTGCAAACAGCGCCCAAGCGAAGTTGTGCACTCAACTGTGTTTCCGAGTATGATGTGAAATCCTGCGAGATTCTCCAGACAGTTCGCGATGTGCGGATGTTGGGGCCCATGTTGTTTCAATTCAATGTCTAGTGCTCGTTGAGCAAGGTCGAGGGCTTCGGATTGGCGCCAGAATTTGGACTTCAAACAGGCGACCTGAAGGAGACTAGCCGCGACCTCGTGATGTGCGGGACCAAATATCTTCTCACGAATCTCCAGCGCTCGAATACTTTTGGCGAGAGCCTCAGCGTAATTGCCTTGCGATGCATAAGTGTCTCCAAGATCCGAAAGGTTCTTCGCCACCAATTTGTGATCGGTTCCAAAGGCTTTCTGTCGAAATGAAAGACTGAGTTTAAGCCATGCAAGCGCCCGGCTGTAGTTACCAGTGTCGGAGGCGAATCTGGCAAGAAGGTCGAAACTGTCAGCCAAGTCGGGGTGAGATGGGCCAAGCACTTTTTCGCGAATTTCCAAACCCCGCTGCATCAGGCTACTCGCTGCTTCATAGTGCATCATCTCAAAGTGCGCCCAAGCAAGCGTGTTGAGCATTTGCGCAGTGTCGGCGGTTTCAGGGGTACTGAGTTCATCAATCGTCTTGAGGCAGCGTTCAAAGAACGGCATCGCTTTTGCCTGATCTGCTTGGTGGTAGTAAAGAAGCCCCAAGTTCATTAGAACTGCGGCTGCCGTTATCTTTGCTTTCTCACCAAGCCGATCAAGCATGTCCAAACTACGTTGATAGAATGACTCAGCCTTGGCTTCCTCGGATTGGTCAGCGGCGAGCATTCCAAGTTGGTTCAACGCCACCGCAGTCAGCATATTTATTGGCCCAAGGGCTTGCTGACTCGTCGTCAGGCATTGTTCAAGCTCAAAGATCGCTTTGTCGTTGTCGCCCAAAGAGCGGTAGGCACCAGCGAGCAAGAGATGGATTTGAGCGATGTCTCGATGGTTGTCACCTGTCGTTTGATGCGCCTTTTTGAGGGCGATTTCATAGGCTTCCGCAGCTTTTCCGTTCAATCCTTGGTGAGCGCATAGCTCAGCGAATCGGTCCAAACGCCGTAGATCCTCGCTACTGAGTTTGTAATCTGGGCCTAATTCTCCCGAAAGGTCTGCCATGGTTCTTGCACCTGTAACGAACAATACTAAGGACAGCGCAAAGTTGACGAACATTCGACAAGCGGATGTCATTTGTTGCTATAATCGCAGATCTCTCTGAGCTTTGCGAGAGTGTAAGAGGAAGGGGTCCCGACTATCTAGTTCCCTTGGTTGTAGAGCACCCTTCGGACACCCTGGGAGATTCCAGGATTGAAGCGGCCGGAAAATCAATTCCTCTTCAATATCCGAAGGTCAGTGTCCTGTAGGCATCCTGCAACTTGGGCATTGTTTGCATTCTGCTTCCGAAGGAGTCACCTAAAGACCACCGGTTTAGTTCGGGGAAATCATAATTCGGCGGTGTGATACTGGAGCCGGAGCTGGGCTTGCTCGGCGGAATGAAGACCGGTGGGGGCGAAGGATAGCAGCGATAGCTTGAGTTATCGCAGGGTAAACCATTGGCCGGAGTACGGTAGTAGGGCGTCACGAATGTTCCATAGCTTCGGAAGTGTGCGCTTACCCAATCGGCGCGGGCGGTAATGGCTGTAGTGGCGAGAGCTGCGGCGAGGGCGAGTCTTGTCAGAGTTTTCATAATGGTGCTGTTGGTTTTTGGCGATTGCGGAGCGCCAGCACGATTGAGTGATGGCGCTCCTGTGATTTAAGTGGCTTCTTGTTGCGGCGGTCACTTCGTAGTGCGCGGCGTCACTCGCGTGCCAGAGGTGCCGGTGTAGAGGTTGTAATTTCCCTTGGTGGACCAGTTGTTCTCGAATTTTGTGTCTCCAGTGGACCGGCGGTAGCCACCGACGTATGTGCCGTCCGTCTTGAGGTAGCTGCGGACGCTCGTGGAAGACATTTTCGAGCCCGTGCCGGGCGAATACGAGAAGCCGCCCGGGCCACGTCCACTGGCGTGGGCGAAGGAGGGGATGACGAGGAGTCCGACGGTGATCAATGCAAGCAGTTTGTTCATAACTTTTCGGTGGTTGAGAGCTGTCACGCAGTCTCAGCGGCGTTCGCCACCGATTTGATGTTCATTCACCCGGAACAGCCTTCATCCGCTACATCGCAATCGGCGGCGGGTTTCTTACAACTTGTTTTAAACCGCTGATCGGCGCTGATCTTCGCCTATGGGAAAGCCGGCTGGGATTAGCGTTTATCAGGGAAGATCAGCGGTTAATGTTCTGACGCCTTTCCGAGCGGCGAGTTCTTTCGCAGGGAATGAGCGGCTTGCAATCGAATGGGGCCGGGCGCAGAGTCCCTCGCACCGTTATGAAAGCGAAGTTAAACGGAAATCATACGCGAATCGAACTGGGACGGCACATCGTCGCGGACTCGGCGATCTGCGGCGGTCAGCCGACGTTCAAAGGCACGCGCATCATGGTGTGGATCGTCCTCGAACAACTGGAGCGTGGGCTGACGTGGGCCGAGGTCTCGCGTGAGTGGAACGGTCGAGTCGTTGAGGCGGCCATTGCCGAGGCCATCGCCATCGCTCCACAGGTGGAGAAACACGAACCATTCCGAGGATTTCATGTTGGTGCTCGACGAAAACCTGCCCGCCGGCCAGCAGCTATTGCTGCGTAAGTGGCGGACGCACTTCCGCTGCGTGGGTGTGGAGATAGCAGCGTTTGGTGACAACGATGAGAATCTGATCCCCCATCTGCACCACCTGCCACGCCCGACGTTCTTTTCACTGGACCGGGACTTTTTCCGTCGGGACTGGGCGCACGCGCAATACTGCCTGGTCTGGCTCAATGTGGCGGACGATCATGCTGCGGAATTCATCCGGCGATTCCTGCGGCATCCGGAGTTTGACACTCAGGCGGAGCGGATGGGCGTCGTGGCGCGGGTCCACGACGGCGGCGTGTTGTTCTGGCGGGTCGGAAAGCGGTCGCCACAATCGACTTCGTGGCCCTCATGAACCCGCCCGATCTCAAGGCTCTCCAATCTGGCAATCCCGATTCGTGGGATGAGGCGTTTGTCTGGCTCTGGCCAACGGTCTTTGCGGTGGCGCAACTGAAACTTCAGCCGTATCTCCCAAATGAAGTCGAAGACGTGGCGATTGAGGCTTTGGAGGAGCTGGTGGAGAAGGTGCGTGTGGTCACAGCGCCGGAGGAATTAAAGCCGCTGGCGGCGAGCATCGCGCATCATCGGGCGGTGAGTTTGCTGCGAGAGCGGTTCGCCAAGAAGCGTGGCGAGGGAAAGACGGAATCGTTGGACGCGTCGAACGATGACGGAGAGCCGAAACATGAGATGGCGTCTGGCGAGTCGCCTGTAGCGGACTTGGAACAAAGGGAACTGGCGGAACGCCTCGGCAAGTCGCTCGCGGAACTTAAACCGCCTCTGGGTGAGATTCTTTCAGATTTCTTTCTGCACGGATTGCGTTACGAGGAGATCGCGAAGAAGCGCGGCGTGGCGGTCGGCTCGGTGGGCGTTTATCTGAAGCGCGGGCTGGATGCGGTGCGGCGGATATGGAGTGAGAACGATTAAGATCAGGATTAAGAGTAAGAAAGCAGTGAGCTTTTGCGATGAACTCAATGAATGACGAACGCTTTTTCGATCTGGCCATGAAGGTCATGGCTCGCCAAGCCACGGACGCGGAGCGCACGGAACTCGACGCGCTGCTGGCGCGCGCGCCGGAGTTGAAGGCGGAATTCGATCGGTTGCGGGCAGACGTACGGACGGCCAAAGGCGCGCTGCCGCTCGTGGATGCGACGCAGGCAACAGTGGGCGAACTTCCCGCCTACGCGCGGGGACGGCTGCAAACCAAAGTGCGACAAACGCTCGGTAACCCGGCGGCAGAGAAAGAGGCAGATCGTAGTTTAGGGTGGGGTTGGCGTTGGGTGCTGGGATTGGCGGCAACAGCGGCGGTGGTTCTACTCGTGGTGTTGCCAATGTTCCGCGCGCCAAGCGCGCCAGTGATTCAAATTGCTATGCTGGACACGGCGGGCGGCACTCGCGGCACAGACGCGAATGATGCGGCACTCCTTCAGGCAAAGTGGAAAGGAAGTTCATTCCAAAACTTTACCACCGAGGTTGAGTTGGAAGCGTGGGCAAAAAACTGGCCAGCCAGTCTCCAAAAACCGGTGGCGAAAATCATTTACGACCCAGGAGCAGGGGAAATCCGAGTATCCGGGTATTCCAAAGGCAAAGTTTATCGGAAGACCTTTCCATTGGGGAAGGATCTGGCAACGACGTTACAGGAGGTAACAGTCTTTCTTCGAGAGGGCCAGTAAGCGTCGGGAAGGATGAGGATTTTTCGAGCCACCAACGCTGTTGCCGTAGGACCGTCCCTTGTGTATCTTGCGCCCTCTTTTGGACAAGAACACTATGGCGACCAACGAAGAATCACAGCAGTCAGGACAGGCGCTAAACGCCGATGAAACCCCTCAAGCCACCACTCCTGCAACCGAAGTTGCAGAGGAATCTCCCTCGGAGATTTCGCTCGAAGAATTTGAAAAACTGAAAAAACAGGCCGCCAAGGCCGACGAAAACTGGAAACAGCTCCTGAGGGTTTCAGCAGATTTCGATAATTACAAGAAACGGGCGGCACGCGAACGTCAGGAGGCAATCAAGTTTGCCAACGAAAACCTGCTCGAAAAACTGATTCCCGTCCTGGACAACTTCGAGATGGCCATGCTCGCCGCCAATGATCCAAAGGGCGGAACGGTGGAAGCCTTGAAGACCGGAGTCAGCATGATTTATGGCCAGTTGAAAAGCGTGGCAACCGACTCCGGGCTGGAAGAGATCGACGCGACGAGCAAGCCCTTTGATCCAAACTGGCACGAGGCTGTGTCGCACCAGGAGAGCGAGAGCGCGGCCGAGGGGCATGTGCTCCAGCAACTCCGCAGAGGTTACAAGCTGCGCGACCGACTTCTCCGGCCGGCGACGGTGGTGGTGGCAAAGAAGGCATCGGCCTGACCTATGGCGAAACGAGACTATTACGAAGTCCTCGGTGTGGAACGCAATGCCGAGCCGGAGGAGATCAAAAAATCCTACCGCAAGCTCGCGGTGAAATTCCACCCGGACAAGAATCCGGGTGACAAATCCGCCGAGGAAAAATTCAAGGAACTCGGGGAAGCATACGAAGCATTGAGCGATCCTCAACGGCGGGCGGCGTACGATCAGCACGGTCATGCCGCCTTCGATCCCAGGATGCGAGCCGGTGGTGGAGCACGCGGCGGCGGCGGATTCCATGATCCGTTTGATATTTTTCGCGAGGTCTTCGCCGGCAGCGGCGGTGGAGGAGGCATCTTTGACAATCTCTTCGGTGGCGGCGGACAACGCACTCCTGGCGGTCCTGAGCGCGGATCAGACCTGCGATACGACATGGAGCTGACCTTTGAGGAAGCGGTACTGGGCTGCGAGAAGGAGGTCTCCCTCAGCAAGCTTGAAAACTGCGATGGTTGTTCAGGTTCGGGTGCCGAGGCGGGATCCAGTTCCAAGGCTTGCTCCACCTGCGGAGGCCGCGGCCAGGTCATCAGCTCGCGCGGCATTTTCAGCATCGCCCAAACCTGCTCGCGGTGTCAGGGGGCGGGCCGGGTGATCGAGCGGCCCTGTAAAACTTGTCGCGGTGTGGGGCGCCTCGAACGTTCATCGAAGATCAAGATTCGGATTCCTCCCGGTGTGGACACGGGAGCGCGCCTGCGATCGAGCGGCAATGGAGAGGGCGGGCTTCGTGGCGGTGGCACCGGGGATCTGTATGTCGTCCTGCACGTCAAGGCGCACGACATTTTTCAGCGCGATGGTGACGACCTGGTTTGCGAAGTCCCTGTTAATTTCGTGGACGCAGCGCTGGGCGCCGAGATCGATGTGCCGACTTTGAGCGGCAAGGCTCAGATCAAAATCCCGTCCGGGACTCAGAATGGAACAGTCTTCCGACTCCGCGGCAAAGGCGTCCGCAACGTGCAAGGCTATGGCACGGGCGATCTCCATGTGCGGATCATCGTTGAAGTTCCGACGCAGTTGAACTCGGCACAAAAGGAAAAGCTTCGCGAATTCGCCCAGCTTTGTGATGGAGAAGTCAATCCGATCGGACGGGGTTTTTTTGAGAAAGCGAAAAAATTTTTCACGGGCTGAACCGAAACTTTCGGCCACTCCGCGAGTCACCAGCACCCCCTTATCACCCTGCCCCTTGCTGTGCGATGGGCTTTCAGCCCTGCGGTTTCAAGCTCCGCACCGCGCGAAAAAACTTCCTGCCTGAGTCTGCAACCGGGCTGATGGACATTTGAGCATCGAGCGCCTGCATGAAACCTCCAGGTTCATCGACAAACGGCTGACTGAGATCCGGCGTCGATTGGAGCTTGTAGTAAAGCCCTCTCATCGTGCTGAAGCGCACTTCGCAGCGCATGGAGTCAAGAACGTGGATGGTTGCGAACACGGGTGAGGCTGCCAGCGAGCCGTCGAAGTACTGCCGCGCCAGCTCCCAGGCGTTCCGGCCAACTTGCGAGCCAATTCTCCGCCCGGTCAGATCATCCACAGGCACGTGAATGCCGCCCCACAAGCGTGAGAGTCCAGCCTGATCGGCGGCATCGAAGTAAGTTCCCCATTGAAGCTGCACTGGACTTGAAGGCCCTTCCTCAAACCCGAGCGATGAAACAGTGTGGGAGGCAATGCCTCCAGGAAAATGAGGTGAGCCGGTGATGGCGGCGAGCACTTCAGCCCCGGCGCGACTGAACGTGCTGTGACCCGATACGTAACCTGGGAATGCGGGGGTAACGAATGTCTTCTTCTGGTAGGGCATCCAATCAGCCGCGACGATCCATCGGACCCCGCTGTGCTGGTTCGTTGGGTTCTGCGGCTGTCCCGGCCAGGCAAGGATGGCGACAGTATTGACCCGCAATCCCGCATGACGCTGCCCAGGCACCGAGCTCGAAACAGTGACCACTTCGATCAACCCAGGGACAAGCGGCAAACCGTTCTTGTGAAAGATTGGCGCGGCGGGATCGCTGGATTGCCCGAGCTGGCCCATGAACCGGATCATTTCGATTGGACGTCCGCCATCATAATAACGCTTGAGTGACCAAGCAGCACAGGCGGCATCATGGAGCGCGGAGTTGAGCGCGAAATAGAGTTTCACGTCCCATTCGAGCTTATCGAGCACCGCCCCCTGGCCGCCGAGTTGTCTGGAGAACAACGGATGATCCGTCACGGCATTTGCGACCGAATTCCAGTGACCTGGAGGCGTCTCAGAATTCGGACCATCTGCCCAATACTCGGCCAGGACTCGCGCGAAATCACCACGCTTCACGACATTCGCGGCGTAAGGAAGGCCGGTGATTGGATTGATCGAATGCCCTTTCCCGTTGTTGGTGCCCAAGTCGCTATTGCCAAAAGCGCCGGGTGAAATGTCCATCATCACGCCATCATCCGGGGTGAGTTCACTGCTGCGACGAATTGTTTCCACCACCTCATCACGAAACTGCCCATCCCCTGCTCCGCCGAGGCGTGGAGGAGATCCTGGATCGAACCACGGCAGGGTGGAATCACTCCGCGCCAGCGAGAAAGGCCTCACCTGGAGCCATTGTGCGCCAAGAAACTTCTGAATGGCATCGACTGGAATGTTGTTCTGGCTGACAGCATTTGTAATCACGAGTGGCTGCCAACGATTCACGTCCGACGCGAAAGTTCCCCTGGTGCCCGTGATAAGCGGCAGGTTGACCGAAACGTAACCGCCTTGGGAAGCGAGCAGATCCCGGTAAGCCTGCGTTTGCAAGGCGCCGTCGTAGAGGAAAAAAGCTGAAACTGCGGCGGCGACGCGATTGCCGACACCCGCGGGCGACGCCGTATCCAACGTCAGGTTGTTCTTGTCATAACCCAGCGCCGCCATCCGCGCATCCAGTGCGGTGGCGGTTGTGAAGGCATTGCGGGAAAACAAATACCTCTCCGCCAACAACCGGTACGCGGCGTAACTGACCGCTTCGCGCCGCGCCGCCGCCTTGTCCGCCGCTGTGTGTTTGTCACGATACAAGTAGCCAATTGCCACCGGATCGTACGCCGCCCAGGCGTCATACATGCACGCCGAAAGATGAAACAGATTTCGCGCATGAACTGGCGGATGCGGCAGGTCGATCCGTATCGCCGCGAGAATCTCTTCGTCCCACACTCTGGCCATGCTCCATGCCAACGATTCGGTGCCGGCCTGAAGACAACGGCACAAACACATCACGAGTGAAAACAGCAGAAGCCTGCCGTTGGATATGTTGAGCATGAGAAACCTTGTTTTCATATCCCCTTTCGTGAATGTGCGAGCTAGAGTAGCCGGGTGATCTGCCAATGCCAGTCTCATGAAGGGAAATCCTGACGCGCGCACCTGGCAGAAACGGATCCGAATCGCATGAACCTGTCTCTCTCCGTCCGGATCGCTGAAAGCTTTCTCTCCAAGGAGAAGGCGTCCATGGACCTTGATGCGTTGGCGACTCTGGCTGCCGCGTCGGGTTACTCCGCCGTGTGCATGCGCGCCTCGCAAGTGGGTGTTCAATCAGATCCCCGCGCGGTGCGTGCAGCTTTGGAGATCCTCCGCCGACACGGCCTGTCGGTGAGCATGGTCACTGGTGATTTCGACATCGTTTACAACAACGACTCCGGCCCGGATTGCTTGCGCCGAATCAAGCCTTACCTGGACCTGGCGCTCGCCCTGAATGCGCCATTGATTCGCGTGGCCTTGAAGACAGAGGCGGACATCCCCTGGGCGCAGCGGGCGGCGGATGAAGCTGCCGGGCACGGCCTCAAGCTGGCGCATCAATGCCACACGCAAAGCCTGTTTGAAACTGTCGATGGCATGGAGCGAACCTTGCGGAGCATCGACCGCTCGAACTTCGGCCTGGTTTATGAACCTGCCAATCTCGAATTATGCGGTCAGCATTATCGGCCGGAAACAATCCGGCGGCTGGCCCCGTGGATTTTCAATGTCTATCTCCAGAACCAGATGTTGAAACCGGACGGGAAGGTGACGCTGCCCACATGGTGTCGGGGTTCGGTGTCATTCAATTTGATCCCCATTCCCGAGCCCGGCGGAATCGATTTTGCACAGGTGTTCGAGGGCCTGGCTTCGATCGGTTATTGCGGGCCTGTGACGGTCCATCAGGCGCAGTTCGAGAACGAACCTGCGGCTGAGACGATCCGCAGGACGGCCGGGCACTTGATCGGGTTGAGCCACCAAACGGGATTGAGTGCCGTTCAAGGCTGACGAACCAATGGTCTCTGCCCCGTGCCTGCGCGACGACATGGCTGCGGTGGATCGAAGCGTCTGCCGTCAGGACTGAAGACCTGATGACTTTACGCTCTCGACGGCGGCTTGGTGCTGTGGGAAAAGGACGGACGACAAAACACTGAAATACACGACCATGAAATCCATCGCCATCATCACTGCCAGCCTTCTTGTCAGCGCCGTCCAGGCTGACTCGATCAATTTCGACACCGCCAAGACCGGTGAAGCTCCTGCCGGGTGGACTTGCACCAAGACAGGCAAGGGCGAACCGAAGTGGACAGTCGTCGCCGACGACACGGCACCGAGCAAGCCAAAGGTGTTCAAGCAATCCGGCGAGGCGGATTACCCTGTCGCATTGAAGAACGACACAAGCCTGAAGGATGGCTTCGTCGAGGTGAAGTTCAAGACCGTGAGCGGCAAGGAAGATCAGGCTGCTGGAGTGGTCTGGCGCGCCAGGGACGCGGACAACTACTACATCGCACGGGCCAATGCGCTGGAGGGAAACGTCCGCATTTACCACTTTGTGAACGGCAAGCGGACGCAGTTCAAGGGAGCCAGCCTTGCCGTGGCGGAAAACCAATGGCACACCTTGCGTGTAAACTTTACTGGCAGCCGCTTCGCCGTTGTTTTCAACGGCAAGGAGCTGTTCACGGCGGAGGACGCGACATATCAGGACGCAGGCAAGGTTGGTGTATGGACGAAGGCCGATAGCGTGACCTTGTTCGACGATTTCAGCAGCGGTGAGAAATGAGCTTTACGCGCGCCTGGCTCCCCGCATTCATCCCGGGATTCACCGATCACGCCGGCTCCGACCTGACTCCAAATGGCTAAAATCCTCATGCCCATCGGTGACGCGACGGAAGCGTTGGACACTTTTTACGCGTATTACCGTCTGCCCGAGGATGGTTACGAAGTGATTGTCGCCGGACCCGAAGCCCGACTGTATCACACGGTCCTTCACGAAATTCCGCCCAACCCTGATGTTCCTTGGGACATCACCCAGGAGCGCCCAGGCTATCATTTGCAGGCAACGGTGGCCTTTCGTGATCTGAGAGCCGAGGACTACGCCGGAATGTTCATCTCGGGTGGACGCGCACCCGAGTATATCCGCTATGACAAGGATTTGCGCCGGGTGACGCGCGAAATCTCGACCGCTGGCAAACCCATCGCGTGTCTTTGCCATGGGATAGAAATCCTGACGGCGGCGGATTGCATCAAAGGCAAGCGCGTTACCACGGTTCCCAAATGCGCGATGGATGCTGAACAAGGCGGCGCGATTTATGTAAATGAGCCGGTGGTGGTGGATGGGCTTCTAGTGACTGCGCGCGGTTATCAGGATAACACCGGGTTGTTGCAGGAGTTCATGCGTATGTTGCGGGAGGCGGCGTAATCTCGGGTGCGCGATCTGAATTCCAACCGGAGGTCAACTTCCCTGCTGGCTGTATCAAAGTGGTTTTGTGTCAAGCAGCCGGAAACTCCACGATGAAAGTCGCTCCGTTTCCAAGTTCGCTCTCGCACCACACCTTGCCGTTCATTGCTTCCACCATTTTCTTCACGATGGACAATCCCAAGCCGGTCGAGTGTTCGCCACCGGTGGGCTTGGCGCTCAAACGCGCGAACTTGCCGAACAGCTTTTTCTGATCTTCCGCGCTCAGACCGGGGCCTTCGTCCCGGACTTCGCAGCGCGTTCCTTCAGGAGATCTCCGCAGGCGCACGTAAATGTTTTTTCCGGCAGGTGAGTATTTGACGGCGTTGGAGACCAGGTTCTCGATGACCTGAGTGAGCACGGTGGCATCCACCAGCACGTGGACAGTCCCTGATTCGTTCTGCCAGTGGAAGGTCTGCTGCTTGGCCACGGCATGTGGGCGCTGCGTTTCGAGGACCGCGGCGACGGATGCGGCGAGATCGACGGGTGCCAGGTTGAGTTGCATTTCCCCCCGTTCAATCCGGTTTGCGTCGAGAAGATTCTGCACCATTTCCACCATGCGCCTGGAAGTCTCGTTGATGCGTCCGGCACATTCGCTGATTTCCTTGCGGGACAGGTCGAAACGTTCCGCATGCAAGGGCTGGAGTGACTCCGCTTCCTCCAGGATGATTTCGGCAAAGCCGCTGATGGCTCCAAGCGGATTGCGAAGATCGTGCGCGGCGATGCCCATGAACTCGTTTTTCTCGTCGTTCATTTCCCGCAAGCGTTCCCGCGCATGCTTGAGTTCGAGATGAGTCCTCACGCGGGCGAGCAGCTCGGGTGGATTAAACGGCTTGGTGACGTAATCGACCGCCCCCACCTCGAACCCCTGAACGAGGTGTTCCATCTCATTGCTGGCTGTCAGGAAGACCACCGGAATCCCCATTGTCACCGGGTCCGCCTTCAATCGCCGGCAGACCTCGAGTCCGTCCATTTCCGGCATCATCAGGTCGAGCAGGATCAAATCCGGCAACTGGGCGCGAACGCATTTCAACGCCTCGGCGCCGCTGGCCGCCGGCATCACTTTATACCCCTGGTTGCGCAACACCGTGCCGACGACTTGTAGATTCCTGGTGATATCATCCACCACGAGGATTCGGGAATTGATCGTGTTCATTGCGGGTTAACGAAAATTCATCCTTCGATGGCAAGTTTGCCAAGCACTTCTGAGAACTCGGCAAGCGTCTTCGGAAGCCGATCCAGATCGAACTCCTGAACTTGTTGATCAAGTCGGGCGGCGTAGTTGCCCAAGGCGGGCCATTGGCCGGCCACAGCCCAGTCCTGAATCCGCCGCACAAACTCCTCGATTTCATCCATGGCTTTCGTCTCGCAAAGGCGGGGCCAGACCGCTTGTTCCTCGTGACGCAGTTTTTGCAGCAATTCAGGGCGTCTCGACCGGACAATGTCGGAAACCGGGACTGGAGGGCTGGATGCCGCCGGAGTTTCCACGCTCACATCCGGCTTGCCCTCCCGTTGCTCCGTCGGCTTCAGGAAACGTTTCAACTCCGCGATGAGTTCAGATCGATTGAACGGCTTGCGGATGAAGCCATCGCAAATCTTTCGCGCCTTTGCTTCTTCTTCGCGGAACGACGACGCGGTGACTGCGATCACAGGGATGTGTTGCAACGCCGGGTTCGCTTTCAACCGCCGCGTCGCCTCGTGCCCGTCCAGCTCCGGCATCCGCATGTCCATCAGGATGACGTCGGGGCGATGTTTCTCGGCTTGCTCCAACACCTCGAGTCCGTTGGTGGCCAGAAAGACTTTGTGCGCCGTGCCTTCGAAGTAGCCGGTGAGCAAGGCGCGGTTCAGCGCCACGTCATCGGCGACGAGAATCGTGCAAGGGGCGAACTGCGTGAAGTCGCCCTGCCCGTCCGTGGCAATGGCGTCGGCCTCGGCCAGCTCGGTGATCGCCACGTTCGGGAATTCGAACCGGAAGGTGCTCCCCTGGCCCGGCTCGCTCTCCACGGCGATGACACCGTGCATCATTTCGGTGAGGCGTTTGGTGATGGTGAGGCCCAGGCCGGTGCCGCCGAACTTGCGCGTGCTTTGGCCGGCCACCTGCGAGAACGCGCCGAAGATGTGGTCCTGCTGTGCCTTCGGGATGCCAATGCCGGTGTCCGAGATTTCGAGGATGAGGGTGACGCGCGTTTCATCGGGTGCACTGGGAGCGCCGGCGTCCGCACCGGCGGGAACAAATTTAGTTGTTTGGTCCTCCCTCACCCCGGCCCTCTCCCCAAGGAGAGGGAGAATCGTTCCGTGCGCTGAGTGTTTTCCACGAGCGCCAGATCCATCGAGCGCTGTCGCAGTTACTCCCTCTCCCGGCGGGAGAGAGCCGGGGTGAGGGGGAACCGCACGAACTTCAACCGCTGCACTTCCCATTTGTGACGGCTCACTCGCGGACGAGGCGTCCGCACTCCTATCGCCACCATACTCCGCCCACGCCCGGATCTTCACGTGGCCCTTCTCAGTGAACTTGAGCGCGTTGCCGACCACGTTGAACATCACCTGCCGCAACCGCACTTCATCCAGCATCAAGCCACGCGGGAGTGGAATCCTTGTCCGTTCCAAAGCGGCTGACATTGACGGGGGCTCAGTAGTTCGCGCCAGCGTCTTGGACTGCGGTAGCCCTCTACCGCTTTGTGTGCGGTAGTCGCATGTCTGAGGCGAAGTTTCGCCCGTTGTCCCTCCATCGCCCGCGGTCAAAGCGCCGTCGCCGCTGGCGCTCTGCCGGCGCACTCCAAAAGCTGACGCCGGATCAATCTCCACGACGAGCTTGATGCCTTTCTCACCCGCCTTGATTGAAAAGAGTTTTTGAATCTCATCGACCAAGCGCGCCACGGACACCGGCTCGTATTGCAACTCCAGCTTGCCCGCTTCGATCTTCGACACGTCGAGGCTGTCATTGATCAACGTGAGCAGGGTGCGGCCGCTGGACGTGATCGCGTCGAGGTAATTGCGGTCCTTCGATGCGGCCATTTGCGTGCGCAACAACTCGGAGAAGCCAAGGATGGCGTTCATCGGCGTGCGAATCTCATGCGACATGTTCGCCAGGAATTCGCTCTTGGCGGCGTTGGCGGTTTCGGCCTGTTCGCGGGCGGTTTCAGCCTGGGCTCGCGCCTCCTCCAACTGCGCGTTCTTGGCTTCCATCTCCGACTTGGCTT
The DNA here is from genome assembly GCA_005777315.1 of Verrucomicrobiales bacterium. Taxonomy (GTDB): domain Bacteria; phylum Verrucomicrobiota; class Verrucomicrobiia; order Limisphaerales; family F1-12-MAGs170; genus F1-120-MAGs170. Next base: position 267 of record SXMN01000069.1, on the reverse strand, counting down.
GTTCCGCAGCCTCGCGCGCACCACGTTCCTTCCGCAACAGTTGCTCCCGCAATTGTTCGGCCTCGCGCTTGCGCCGGATGACCAGCGACCGCGCCACGAACGCCCAGCCCACCAAGCCCAGCGCCACTCCACCTGCCGGCACCATGATGAACGCATTGGCAAACCACGGCGTGATGACGCGCAGGGCCACACGCGCCGGCTCGGAATAATTCAAATCACGGTCGATCGACTGGACAAAGAACGTGTAGTCGCCCGGCGTTTTTGGGT
>SXMN01000068.1 GCA_005777315.1 Verrucomicrobiales bacterium | reverse complement strand
TCGTCCATCCGCACGGACAATTGCCGATACTTTCTCCTGACCTGGGCGATGATGATCTTGAGCCGGATCCTTCGAGCTTATCTCTCGATCCGTTTCAAAAGCCAGCCTATTTGCTCAAGTTATTATTTCGCTCGCCCTTAAATCGGTTTTCGTGCCATCTGCTTCCGTCGTTTGGAGCGTGTTTCCGAAATGCAGATAGCGGAAGAGGACGACGTTGAGGCTGGGATTGGGAGAGATGTCCAGGCCCGGTTGCTGGGTGAAGCTCACGCTGCCGTCTGTGGCAAGAAGCGCTCCCGGTGGAGGCGACTGCCACGTTGAAGCAGTAGGGAACTGGAATGGCTGCAGGCTCGTCTTACTGCGTGAAAGAAACAATTCTTTGGTACTATTCGCATACGGGCCAGAAGTGAGGCGGGTAAAGTCCAGGTTCACCGTGTTGTGGTTATCCTCGTCTTGGAGCACACCCCATTTACAGTAGCCAAAGTCACGGACGGAAAAATTGTCCAAATCCACAAGGTTGTAAGTGATGGTATTCCCAATCAGCCGGGCTGAATGATCGAGATCGACTGCCCGGCATACCCAGGTCAACGCGACAATGCAAACGACCGCCAAGCGTGTTTTGAATGAGGTGTTCATGTGGCTGCTTCTGGAGTATTTGAGAGTCAATCAGAATCCGATGCACGGAGCAAGCCGCAGTTGAAAGGCCGGCGAGCCGGTAATGCCTGTTCACCCGGTGAGTTTCTGGAGAACTTCCCGCCCTTCATCCGTGGCGGTCTTGATGGGTGCGAGCCAGTTCACATTCCAAAAGGCGCAAAGCGATCCTGAACATTTCTGGGCCTGACGCATTGGAATACATTTGGACGCATGACCGGCTCCAGCCATCTCCTATCGGCGGGCGATCCAGCTTCACGCGATCGCCTGGCATTCCCCCCCCGGTGCATCCGCTTGCCGCCGCTCTTCTCGGATCACCAAAAGCCATTCCTGAAATAAGCGCTCATTTCCTTCGCTGTTGAGCCCGCCGCTTGGCTTCCAGAAGGCGGCTGGCCGTGCTGGTTTCAGCGGACGGTTTGGATGGCGCTTCTGTGACCTCGGTTGACTCCTTTTCTGTCGGTGCCGCGCCGGTCGCAGTCCGGTCAAAAGCCGGTCGCAAAGGTGCGTTCGTTGGTTTGAAAAGATCCGGGCTTGCCTCGATTGCGTTCGATTGCGCTGCCCGAACTTGCTCCCGGCGGGCGAGGAGAGCGGCGAGTGCTTCGTCGGATTCAGGTTTGCGTTCAGCCCGTTTGAGCCACGGGATGCGCCGCCGCACGTGGTCCCAGGCGCGGCGGATTTCATCACGATCAAGTTGAATACGTCGCACGCCTACATCCAATGGGAACAACAAAATGGCGAGTCGCAGCATCCACTCCCAGAGATCTCGTGGTTGATATGTTTTCACCCGGTTGTGGAGGAATGGATTGTCGCCTGCGGAATCCGGATCGAGCACCTTGCCGCCCGTGGATTCGGCGATGCGGTGGAGCAGGTTCATGTTGGGCTCGGTCGCATTGAACTCTGGCGAGTAATTGACGCTCGCGCCAAGCACCTGCGAGCCGGCCGTCTTTCCATTCTTCATCTCCATGAGGTTCAGGAGATAAGCGCCGACTTCCTTCGTCGCGAAACGGGCCTCGTAATGACCAGGGCCTGTTTGTTCGAGCTGGACGGATTGCCGTTCGCCTTTCGGACTGACAACGATGGTGCGGAGGTTTAGAAAATTTCTGAAGTTTCCCTGAGCGTCGAGCGCTTCGATGCTGATGTGACCTTCTCCCTTCTCGACCGACACATCCGCGGAAAAGTCTGTGTTGTCGAGTCGGCGCAAGCTCCACTGGGCGACCTGGGTCCAGAATTGCCGGTACTTGCCCCAGTTCATCCAATCGCGAGCCCACTTGGCCTTGGCGTCCGAGGTGAAGGCCACCGCCCGCCCGAGCCCGTACTGCCAGTGGGCGAGAACCGGATCGCCGTTGTGCGAAATCAATGGCACCTCGGCACGCGGCTTGGGAGTCGTGGCAACGTAGCCGCGCAATGTCGGAATCTCATCACCTGCGATTCCATTCATGGGTTCGCTGGCGACAGCGAGCTTGGGTTTGAAGGGTTCCTCGAAGATGGCTGATTTCAAAATCACCGCGGCTTCCTTGATGAAAATCTGTGGTAATTGCGTCGGGGAACGCACGTCGTAAAACCGACCCCGACCTTGATCTGCGATCGAGATCATCGTTTCCGGGCCGGCGTGGCCGGCGATGAGGACGGTGCTCACCGTCATCTTCGCCTCTATCATGTCCTTCATCAGATTGGGGGAAGGCGCTCCCGGATCGCCGTCGCTGAAGACGATCATGTGCTTCAGGTTTGCGGTGGATTGTTTCAAGCCCTCGTACCCCATCGTCATGATTTCGTCGAAACTGGGAAGGTCTCCTTGATTCATCCCGGCAATCTTTCGCCCGAGATCTTTTTTGTCTCCGACCTTCTGCAACGGAAAGAGCCAGCGAACGCTCCCATCCCACAGGAGAACACCCATTTCGTCGTTCGGCCCTAGCGCGTCGAGTGCGGCGATGCCGATTTCACGGGCCACTTGGTTCCCGTTGTTGAACTCCATGCCGTGCATCACCAGAGCCAGGGCACCGCTGGGCAGCACCTTCTTGCTGCTCAGTTCCATGTCCACGGGAAGCGCGGCTTCAAGCGGCGTGCTTCGATAACCACCCGCGGCATAGGTCTGATCGCCACCGACACAAACGAGACCGACGCCGAAATCACGCGTGGCGCTTTCCAGCAACTTCATCAAGTCGCGCCCGAGATCACCGGCGGCAATGTTGCTCAGGAAGATCGAATCGTAACCAGCCATCTCGGCGAGTGTTCCGGGCATGGCGTCCAAACCGGCAGCCTTCACATCGAGCCGTGTGGAACGCAGCGCTTCGACAAGCGGAGCGTCCGCGGCAATATCCGACGAGAGCACGAGAATCTTTGGATCGCCACGAACCGACGTAAAGCTTGTCGCGCGGTTGTTCTGCGCCACTTGATCATCCGTGCCTTCGACGACCACGTCGTAGCCGTAGAAGCCTGGCTCGTTCAAAGTTTGCGGAAACGTGAAAAGATTCTTGCCCGCCTGAAGAGTGACTTCCTGATCCCCGAGCAGTTGATCATTGCGGTAGAGGCGCACCTTGGCTTTTTGCGCGGTGTCCGCCTGCGCGAAGATTTTAACTTCGAAGGTCTGACCCTTTTTGAGGTTCCCAGGAAGCGAAAGCTTCTGGACCGAGACATCGTGACCGCGTCCAACGCCCAGAGGAACCACATCGATGCTCACTCCCAGCGGTCGCGCCGCGTGAACCGCGTTCATGACGTCGCCAACATTTTCATTCCCATCCGAGAGGAGGACGATCCGCTTTTGACCGTTCTCGGGAAATGCGGCAGTTCCCAGGCGGAGGGCGCTGGCAATGTCCGTGCGCTCTGTTCCCACCACGGCCTGGATCTTTTCCAGGGCGAATGCTTCCTGAGTAGTGCTCTCGATGCCTGTGTCGGTGCCGAACACGATTGCGCCCGCCTTGTCCACCAGCTTCTTCTGTTTGGCGACACGGTTGACAAAACCCTTCGCCGCCTCCTGTTGAGCTGAAGTCACGCTGTCGGACCGATCCAGAAGAAAGAACACGTTCATGCCTTCCACCGGGCGCAGCAACTGGAAGCCGGACACCGCCAACGACAGCAAGAGAACAATGACCAGCCGCAATCCCAGCGCCGTCCAGCGCCGCCATGCGCCGATCTGCACATCCGTCTTCCAGGCGAGCCATCCCACCCATGCCAGGGCGATGGGAAGCAACACGAGCCAGTAAGGATGTGTGAACTGGAATTTCATGCTCTGTTCAGTGCGGAAGCCGGTTTTCGAATCAGCTTCTGGACCCGGTGATTTCTTGAGTCCGCAACATAAAGGTTTCCCTTGGAATCCAGGGCGATCGACCATGGATTGTTGAACTCTCCCGCCGCTGCACCTGCCCGACCAATGATCTCAACAGAATTGCCGGAAGCATCGAAGATCTGGATGCGGCTGTTGCCAAACTCGCAGACAAACTGATATCCAATCGCATCTACCTGGACATCGTAAGGATAGCTCAGTTCCCCCTGACGAGCGCCCGCACGCCCGTAAGTTTTTACAAACTTTCCATCCTCTGAGAAGACTTGAATGCGGTGGTTGCAGGAATCAGCCACGTAAACCCGTCCGGCCAGGTCAAGACCCAGACCTTCAGCACGATTGAATTCGCCCGGATGGGTTCCAGTATGTCCAAATGTGCCGATCCACTGTTCCCCATTTTTGGAAAAGTGCTGAACACGATCCACCGTGGTGTACTCGCTCACATAGGCATCACCTTTCGAATTGATTACAATGGCGCGTGGCAGCACAAGCTGGCCCCGATTCGTGCCGTGCTGCCCCCACTGGCGGATCAGTTTGCCATCCGGAGAGAAGTGATTCACGCGTTGATAATGGGGCTCAATGATGACGACATTGCCGTCCGTATCGCGGCACATTCCCTTGGGTCTGCCCAGATCTGTCTCCGGCATCTGCCAGTGCGCCAGGAATTTTCCGTCCGGGGAGAACTTCTGGATTCGCCCCGTCATATCGGCGACGTAAATGTTGTCCTGCCTATCAACCGCGATGGAGCGCGGTTTGTTGAACTGGCCCAATCCCGTTCCGGGGCTTCCGATGATCTGAACGGATTCAAAGAAGGAGGATTTCAGAGGGTCCTTGTTCGAAAGTTCACGCTGGCAAGCCGTGGAGAGCAGAACTCCGATCAGCCCGATCCCGGCTGCGATGGACTTTGGGGCAAACAAACGACGGACGCCGCACTTTTGAACCGCTCCCAAGAGATGCCAGATGGCAAAAGGAGCCAGAGCCACACCCAGGAGCGCCAGGCAAAGGGCATTCACCTGGGTGCTGTGCCCATAGTGAAGAAGATTGAAAATGCGCAGGCTCAATGTCTCGCCTCCCGGCGGGATGATGAGCACGAGCGTTTCCACATCCCAAAGGCACAGGAGATACACGACATACCAGGCTGCTCCAAGCGCGGGTGCAACCTGGGGCCATTGGACCTGGCGCAGGCGTTGCCGGTCGTTTGCGCCGTCCAGCCTGGCCGCTGCATCTAAATCCGGGTCGCACGCTTCAAACGCCCTGCGCGCGGCGGACCATCCGAGTGCCAGATAACGCAGAGAGAACCCGATCAGAACGACGCCGACACTCTGATATAGCGCGCTGGACCACGGACGGTTCAGCATGAAGATCAACGCGATCCCCAACGCCACGCCGGGAGCGAAGAAAAGAATCCATGTCAGCCCCAGCCACCGCTGACGTGCTCCAAGCCAGCCGAAGACGACACACACGGTTGCCGCGATTCCCGAGCCCAACGCGGAATTCCAGATTGCTCCGGTTCCAGCGGCAAACGCCCCGGGAAACTCGATCCAGGTGCGCGCGGAGATTCCGAGCTCCACGACAGGGAGGATGACGGAAAAGATAAGCAGGAGACATGTGATCGCATGGGCGCTTCCGACCCACAGCCGGCCGAGCCGCTTCCGAAAAGCCGCAGTGCCCGGAGCTCCACGAAGCTCCGGCCATGCGACACCACGACGGAACAGCCAGCCAAGAATCAGCGTCGGCACGATGATCTGCGGCAGCGCCAGTTTGAGAGCTTCAGAGTAGTTGAATGTTGTGTTGAAGCTGACCCAAAGCGCGGCAGGAAAAACCTTGGTTTGGAGAATCGCCGGAACGGCAAAGTTATTGAACGTCAGCACGAAAGTCAGCAGGGCTCCGAGCCCTATCGCGGGGCGCGCCATCGGCCACAACATCCATCGCACCATGGACCAGCCCCGCAGCGCAGGGTCAGTCTCCAAATGCGCCGCGTCGAGCGACGCCCACGCGCCGCGAACGAGCAACAGCGTGATCGGCCAACTGAGCAGCGCAAGAATCCAGACAGTGCCTCCCGGTGTGAAAATTTTGAAAGGAACCCAGGCGCGCCACGCGCCTCCATCGCCCAACAATGAGAGCCAGCAATTTGTGACGAGGAACGGCGGCATCGCCAACGCCACGATACTCGCACCAACTACGATGCGTTGGATACCGCGTGGCAGACAACAAACCGCGACAGCTCCTGCAAAGCCCAAGGCAAGCGCCAGCAGCGTGGCTGCGCCGCTCACCAGCAGGCTGTTCTGGAGCAAGGACCAGTTCATTGGAGAAAGATCCTCTTCAGTTGGTCCGTGCCGGCTTCGAGGTCGCAAAGCATAAGATGCCAGTCTGGTTTGAGTGTCGAAACAGTGACATCACTCTGCGAAATCCCTTCGAGCGCGTTTGCAGCGACGAGCTTCTCGATGATCTCTGGTTGCTGCAGGTGTTCAAAGAGCCGCTGTGCTGCTGCCGGATGCTGTGCGCCTTTGATGACCGCCACGGTGTTCGGAATCAAGAGCATCTCGGCGTTCAGCGGCAGTGCTTCAATGCTCGCGCCTTCATGCCGGGCGCTCGCTATGTCATCGGAATCCGTGAGGCCGATCCACGCTTCGCCGCGTGCGACGAGTTTCACGACCACAGAATTTCCATCGACGAGAAACGGCTTGTTCGCTGCGAGCGCCCGGCACCAACTCTCCCAGCGTTCAACGCCCCAGTGTTGGCGTAGGGCAAGAAAATGGGTGGCGGTGGTTCCGAAAAGCGGATACGCGAGGGCGACCTTGCCACGCCAAACGCTGTTGGTCAGCTCCATCAATGACATCGGCGCATTGGTAACCGGGAGGCGCGTCGTGTTGATGACGATCCGACGGCTTCGATAGCCCATTGCAACCCATCCGTTCGTTTCGCGAAAGATGTTATGGGCTGCAAGCTGACGTGTGCGCAGCTCTTCATTGCTCCAAAACACATCGCATTGAGGATGGGACTTTTCCGCGATCAAACGGTTGGCGAGACCGACAGTCTTGACGGCTTCGCTGTCGAAGACGGCGCTGACCCGGAGTCCAGTCTGTCGTTTGAATTCCGCGAAGATCGGTTCAGCGAAGACTTGATCCTGGGCGCAGTAGAGAACGCACCGCTTCTGTTGGAGCTTGAGTTTGGCCTTTGAGAGTGCTGAAAAAGATACTTCAGCGAGGATCGCCCAAACGCTCAAAACGACAAGAATGCCAGCTGCCGAGCCATACATCAGCATGTCTGAAAACCAATGAGCCTGGTTCTTGTTGTTTTTTGCTCCTCTCATTCTTATGTCGCCGAATGTCTTTTGACCGTCTCAGCCGACACCCTCTCCCCATCGGATGGGGAGAGGGCGGGGTGAGGGGTAATTGGCGAGGAACTGTCGGGGTTCAAAACCCTCGAAGTCACGCGCTTTCTGGGCTTCTCATTTCCGGGATGCGGCGCACGCTCTTGAAGCAGGATCCACAAGTTGTTTCGGACGACACGGGGTTCCCTTCGCAACTGAGAGTTCCAGATTCGTTTGATCACGAGGCCGTGACTTTGCAGGAAGGCGTCGCGTTCAGCATCGTGGATCTGTTGTAAGGGACGCCCGTGGCCGCCTCCATCTGTTTCAAGCACCAACCTCGCCTCGGCGCAGTAGAAGTCGAGCGTATACTCGCCATAAGGATGCTGGCGTCGAAACTTGTAGCCGGAGAAGCGCTCGTTGCGGAGTATGCGCCACAAAAATTTTTCAGCCCAAGTTAATTTCTTGCGAAGGCGTCTGGCTCGTTCGATCTGCTCACCAGTCGATGCGCCTACGCCCCTCACCCCAGCCCTCTCCCCTTCCGAAGGGGAGAGGGTGATGACTTCGCGGTTCATTCGGTTCAGTCCGCATCGCGCTTCGCGAGTCTTCTTGAGTTCGGTTGTAGTTTTGTTCGACATGTTCAGTCTTCAATCCTCACACCGTCCTCCTGTGGTACCACCACCACTCCACCATCAACACGCACAAACCAGCCAGCGCGATCCAGCGCCAGAGTTCCATGTTGGCCTGACGGAGGGAGACGGTCGCCGCCTTTGAGTATTGGCCGAAGCGCAGTTCATTCTTCGGCTCGATGTTGCTCTCGGAGCTGTCGAGCAAATTGACGCAGAAGACGACATCGTTCGTGCCGGCCTTCAATCGATAAACTCCCTGGCGCGTCGTCTCGCCAAACACAAACTCACCGCGAGCAACATCCACCGGCAGCAGGCGGGTGGTGTTGTCCGGCCGTGTGAGTTCAACGGAGTTGATCTGCTGGGCTAGTGCTAGGCGGAAGGGATTCCCCGCCTGAACAGCCAGTTGGGCCGCATTGATCGCCGTGGGACTGAGCCAGTCCATTGCATTGGCAACGAAGATAGGAAATGAGATTCGCAGCGGCCACGTGCTTTGAAGCGTGTCGAAGCCCACCCATACGATACGCTGACGGCCCAGCTCACCGGCGAGGATTAGTGGTGTTTGTGGTGAATCAACCAGCGAAACAGCCCACTGCGGAGTCTTCACCGCGAGGCTCTGGCCTATCTGGACGTTGTCAAAACTCACAAAGCGCAACAGCGGGTGGCTGCCTTTCCAATCGACGATCGGAGGGGCATCAAGCCTCCCCGGTTTCTCAAACCACGCCGGGTTCGCAACATTGATCACGAGAACATTTCCAGTCGGCCAAGTTGCCGGCACGACACCATCCAGAACGACAACATCAAACTGGCTCGAAGATTCGGTGACGGTTGGAGCAATTGTCAGTTCAATGTTCTGAGCAGCACGGAGCGCCTTTTCGAGAAAGCGATTTCCACCGGTTACCAGCAAAACCTTGCTGTGTTGTGGAAGCAGGCTGACGACGGAGGCCTGGTCATCCAACGCAAGATCATCTTTCCCGGTCAAACGCATCGAGAACACTCCGGACGAATGCTCCTGACCGGCGAGAAAGACCTGTGGCGAAGTCTCGCCTGGTGCCAGCGTCAATGGTTTGGTTTCGACAATCCGATCGTCCAATCGGAATTCGATTTCGGTCTGATGCGCGTTTGTGGAGAAGTTGACTACGTTGGCGAAGACGGCGCGCTGTGCGGGATTCTCCGGGTTGGCGCGAACGTCCAGCGATGTAATGGCCAGGTTGTTTGCGCGTCTGCCGATTCGATGAAACTCCAGCGGAAGCCCGCTGTTGTCGAAGCCGTCCAGCGCGCCCACCGCACCGTCGCTGAAGAGATGAATCTCGGCTCGCGAATTGTTCTGGACCAGTGTCTCCGCGAGTTTCAGCGCCTCTTTGAGGTGAGTGCCCGTGTCGGTGACGGCGGCACCTTGGAGGGCGCGGCGCAGGGCGGACTTCTCACGTGTGGCGGATTGTTTGACCTCGGTGCTGGCAGCGGCTTGCAGGACGTACATCGTGTCATTGTCATGCATCGAATCGACCAGGCGCAGCGCTTCGATCCGCGCCTTCTCAAAGCGTGAGGGTGATTCATCCGTCGCTTGCATCGATGCCGAAGTATCGAGAATCACCACCATCGTCCGCCCGCCAATTGTCTTCGCGGAAAGGTACGGGCGGGCAAGCGCCAGTATGGCGAGCAACAGGAGCAACAGTTGCAAAATCAGCAGCCAGTTGTGCCGCAGCTTTTGGAAGGGCGCGCTGGCCTGGGTTTCGGCGAGGAATCGTTGCCAGAGGAGCGTGCTTGGAACAACGCGAACCACACGGCGTCGCTTGAGCAGATAAAACACGATCACGACCGGGATCGTGAACGCGAACCAAAACGCGATGGGTGCCAGAAAACTCATTTGGTCATCCCCAAACCTCCGCCTCGCGCAGATGTTTCAAGAGAAGTTCCTCCAAGGAAGAGTCCGAAGGACACATGAAGAAGTGGACTCCGCGTTTCTGGCAAAACTCGCGTAACCGTTGGATGAAGTTCTGCACGGTTTGCTGGTAATTGACCAAACGAAAGCGACCGAAAGTGATTTCCTGGGCAACTCCGGATTCTGAATCGACAAGTCGTAGATCGCCGAAGCTTGTTGGGGACCATTCCTCCGGGGCGAGAATCTGAATGGCATTCACTTGAAAACCTCGGGCCACAAGAGCACCCAGCCCCTCTTCGTAACCGGTCGGATCGAGAAAATCGCTCAAGACCACCGCCACTCCCACCTGGCTCGCCTGCAACGCACCCCGGCGCAAAGTCTCGTTCAGGTTGGCGGAGCCTTGGGCGGTCAGGTGGTTGAGGTGCTGGAGAAACTGAATCGTGGAGCGCTTTCCTCGCACGGATCGAATCGCTCCACGAGCCGCAAGTTCACGGGACAATGAGGCGTTGTCAGCGGGTGTTCCAGCGTTGTTCGTCGAACTCAGCTCGGGAAATGTGATCATATTGACACGATCAAATCCGCACAGCGCGACGTAGCCGACGGCTGCGGCAACCTGGCGCGCAAAGTCGAACTTGCGAGGAGTGCCAAACGTCATCGATTCACTCGCGTCCAGAAAAATGGTAACGGGGAGTTCGCGTTCCTCTTCGTAGAGCTTGAGAAAAAGTTTTTCGAGGCGTCCGTAAAGGTTCCAGTCTAGGTAACGAAAGTCATCGCCAGGTGTGTAGTTGCGGTGATCCGCGAATTCCACGGACTGCCCGCGAGCCCTGCTGCGGCGCTCACCCTTGGCGGAACTCTTCGTGCGCCGCGCGGCAAGCAACTGGAATTGTTCGAGGCGGCGGAGAAGTTCTGGGGTGATGAGGGCACTCATTTCTTGTTTGTCGGTGGAATAGAAGTTTGTTTCCTGGCTAGGTCGGGTCGCAGTAGCACCAATTGTTCGAGCGACTGTTGCTGCCACTTCCAGAGCCCTTCCTTTCCCAATTTACGCAGCAGGTAAGCGTCTCTGTTTGCTTTCTGGCACATCAGTGATTCGGAAATGTCTTCTTCAGGATTTTCTGGAGAGATCACGGTGTGCTTAGAGTGGTTCGCTTGGAATTTGAGAAACGGTCGCCTGATTTTGGCTGGTTCCCAGAGGGCAAAGAGAAAGCTCTTTTCCGTCTCCGATTGTCGAGAAGCTGCGCCACTCGGATTGGGTGGTACATACTTCTGGCAGGGAGCTGCGAACGATTCTCCCTCTCCTGGGGGAGAGGGTCGGGGTGAGGGCGGGCGTAAACACCATTCTTTTCATCCTGCCCAGAACACAGCACATTTTCGTCATGCCCGACACCGCGCTCACACGCATTTTGAGAAAGAAGCAGACTTGGGCTGAAAAACTCATGTGGAGCTGGTTGCGCGACCGGCGATTCAGCACCTATAAATTTCGTCGGCAATTTTCTATCGGCGCATACTCCCTCGACTTTTATTGCCGAGAGGCAAGCCTCTCCATCGAACTCGACGGCGGGCATCACGGGCATCCGGATCAACATGCGCGCGATGCCGAGCGGACGAGATTCCTCGCCTCGATGGGCATCAAAGAACTGCGCTTTTGGAACTGGCAACTGCGGCGGGAACAGCAGCTTGTGCGTGACGCGATCTTCAACGCGTTGCAGGAATGCGCGCCGCATCCAGCGCCGGGCTACACGAGGCCGACGATGTCGCCCGAGGTTTGGGGGAAGGAGAGAAGTTAGTGGAACGCTCGCCCTCACCCTAGCCCTCTCCCCCGAGGAGAGGGAACGGCGAGCGGACGTGCCGGGGTGTTTGGAAGTCAAGCTGCCGGTCGCTGCTGGGCGATTGTTTCCATAGAAATTTGTGAGATGGTCGCCCTCACCCTGACCCCCTCCCCCGGGGAGAGGGAACAGCGAGCGGACGGGCTTGGAAAACTTCAAAGTTGAATTGCTTGTCACAGCTGGCTGGTGGTTCGTAGAAGGCAGCGGACGAAGGACGGACGACGTTCGATAACTCAACACACGGCGAACGTTTCTCCCTCTCCTGGGGGAGAGGGCTAGGGT
>SXMN01000067.1 GCA_005777315.1 Verrucomicrobiales bacterium | reverse complement strand
CTTGGTGATGGCGTTCAAAAACCTCAAGCCTTGCCCTTCCTGAAGTCGCTGAACCACCGAAATTCACCAGAAATCAGATGCTCGCCATGGCCATTCAACTCTCAACTGTTTTCTCCAATGACTTTGTCACAGCCGTGGGCTTGCCCTCTCGGTCAGTGCCACGGCGCCGCCGGGAAAGGCCGAAGAACGTGACAAATCCTATCTGCCCGTGGTGACCCAGAAAGCCAAGGACATCGAAGTCGATGCCAAATTGAAATACACGCTCAAGGGCGGCATCACCGAGACGCTTGATGCCGATTGGTACGGGAACGCCACGATTTCAGGATTTGGTTTCTTCTTGGACGCGCAGGGAACCTTGGATGTCGCCGTCCGCGCGAATGCCACGCCCGTTTTGAAAGGCATCCCCTACGCCGGACCGGTTCTTCTCGGTCTGGACAAGAGTGGGTTGATGACCATCAAGGGCGTTTTCGAGACCACGCTCGGATCGAAGTTCAAGGTCGAGCTGAACACCCACTTCCCCAAACCGGGCACTGGCGGAACCCAGACTCGGGGAGCGGAGCCGCCGCATTCGAATCTGCTCGGCGGAACGGAATTGAAGAAGGAGATCAAAATTATCATCCGCCTCGCCGCCGGTTTGCAGATTTCCGCGTTGCGCGGCAGCATCGAGGGCACCGCATTGTTTCAGGTGGGCGCCCCGTCGGACGCTCCAAGCGTTGAAGGAATACTCATCACCGTCAATCCGGTGGGTGAAGGGCCGCTGTTCACCAAGATCGAGGGAGCCTTCAGCGCCGTGGTGCGCGCGGGGGTCAATCTCTGGACGGTCAAGTTCCAGAAGCAATGGCAGTGGGATTTCGCGCGCTGGGTGATTGACCGAAAATCCGAGCCGAGCTTCGAACTGGTGCCCGTCAACATCACATACACCGTCATCAACGCCACGTCCGCGCCTCAACAGAAGTTCATTGGAAAGGGCGGCGTCATCCTCGATCAGTTCTACGGAGCGGGCTCCCTGAATGTCACGGACTCCGCGCAACCGCTCCTGGTGTTTACCGGCATCGATCCCGCCACCGGAAAGATGACCGTCATGGTGAGCCTCCAAACCGGTGATCAATGGTCCACTCCGGTTCAGATCGGCTCGGCGGCGGGCGTCATCAGCGTTGCGGTCGTGAAAAATCCCGGCGGCGGATGGCTGGCGGTGTGGAGTCAAATCTCGGACGCGGATGTAGGCAGTCCCTATCCGTCCTCCACCCTCAAGTACGCTCTTTCCGACAATGAAGGAAAAAACTGGAGCCCATCCGAGCTCCTTGTCAGTGCGCCGGAGGCCATGTTCGATCTCAAACTTGCCTCCGCGGGAAACCAGGTCGTCCTTGCCTATCTTTCCACCTCAGAAGGTCCGTTGGGAAACAACCAAAGCCTGCGTTCAGCCACGTGGGATGGCGCCAGGTGGAGCGCGCCCAGCCAACGGCTCGGCCCACAATCGATCAAGAACTACGATCTCGCGGGCAACTCGGACACGAACGTCCTCGCTGTTGTTTCTACAGGAGCCGATGAACTGGTCTCGTCCTTCTGGGACGGCAGGAACTGGAGCTCTGCGGAGAAGTTTGCCGAGGGCGCGGGAACAACGGTATCGCTGAAATTTAATTCCACCAAAGAGGCTGCTCTTGCATGGGCTGACGGTTCCGATGGCATTGCTTTCTCCACGTTCGATGTGCCCACGCGCCTGTGGACGCATCGAGGCGTGCCGATTTCATCTGCCGTCACGGACGAGTGCGAGATTCTGCCGCTCAATGTCAATGGCGAGCCCCTCTATCTGCTCGCCTGGACTCAAGGGGGCGACACCACATCGCTCTGGCACGCATTCCTCGACGAGCATGGCGCCATCCGCATGGATCCGACCGAAGTGACGCTCGACACGGCCGGCACGTTCCGGAGTCTGCAGGTCCGACCGCTTGCCAGCGGACAGGCTGTGATAGCGGCGCGGTACTCCACGCTGACCAGCAATTCGATTCGCGAGTTCCCCGTCGGCCTGCCGACAGCCACCGATTGCGACGGCGATGGAGTCGCCGATGCCGCGGAGATCGCCAGCGGTTCAGCACGCGACTGCAACGGCAACACTGTGCCTGATAACTGTGACATTCGGCGCGGCACTTCCCAGGATCGTAACCGCAACGGCATCCCGGACGAATGCGAAGCCGCCGCGCCCGATGACTGTAATCGCAACGGCATCGCCGATGAGTTTGAACTGGCGGTCGGCCTCAGCGACGCGAACGGAAACGGCGTTCTGGACGATTGCGAATCACTGGCCGTGGTGAAGAAGGTCGCGCTTCCACAGGGCGTGCAGACTTACTTCTATCGGGCGTTGAAGATTGGGATACGATCCGTGACCGTTGATTCCCTCGAACTCCAGTATGAAGGAACCCTCGAACAAGCTGAAAGAGTCACGGGACCGTGGAGCCCAGTGCCGTAGGGATCAGTAATCCCAGCGTGCTCCGCGCTCCAATCGAATCGTGTCGGCTCACGCTTCCTGCTGAAGCACTTCCCGGATCAATTCCGGAGTGACTCTTTGTCCCCAGATCACGGAGCCGATGCTCTTTGCCAGAACGAACTTGATCTCTCCGGCGGACACTTTCTTATCCAGTCGCATGGCCTCGAAGAGCCGCCGCATTTGGGCAGTGCTTAACCGGATCGTTGTTGGAAGTCCGGCTTTGGCGAAAACATCGGCGATTCGGCGCGTTTCGTCCGGTTTGAGCCCGCTGATCCGTTCAGAAAGCCGCGCCGCAGCCACCTGACCGATCGAGATCGCCTCGCCGTGCAGATACTTTCCATAGCCGGAGATCGCCTCGATCGCGTGACCGATCGTGTGGCCGAAATTGAGGATCGCCCGAAGTCCGCCCTCCGTCTCATCCTGAGTGACCACATCCGCCTTGATCTCGCAACACCGGGCCACCACCGCCGCGAGCCTCGCCGGTTCGCGCCCGATCAGGAAATCCAGCTCGCGCTCAATCCGCCGGAACAGCGCTGCGTCGTAAATGATCCCGTACTTGATCACTTCGGCCAGCCCCGCTCGAAGTTCCCGCATCGGGAGTGTCGCCAGGGCATCGATGTCGCAGAGCACGAGCTTTGGTTGGTAAAACGCGCCCACCAGGTTCTTGCCCGCGGCCAGATTCACGCCCACCTTGCCGCCCACCGAGCTGTCCACCTGCTCCAGCAGCGTCGTCGGCATCTGGACAAACGCCACGCCCCGGAGATAAGTGGCCGCCACGAACCCAGCCAGATCGCCCACAACGCCTCCGCCCAAAGCCACGATGAATGAACTCCTCTCCAGCCGGTGCCCGGCCAGTTCGTCGTAACACTTCTGCACCACCTTCAGGCTCTTCGCCGATTCACCGGCGGGGACAGTGATCAACACCGGTTCGAAGCCCGCCCCGGCGAGCCGCGCCATGCACGGACCCGCGTAAGCAGGCGCCACGTTCTGATCCGAGATGATCGCGCACCGTTTGCCCAGGCCGAGCTTGCGGCATTCCGTGCCCGCTCGCGCGAGCAGGCCGGAGCCGATCAAAATCTTGTAGCTCCGCGGGCCGAGAGAAACATTTACCGTTCGCATGATTGTGAAAGCGCCGTGACGTGGGAGGTTGTCAAGGTTTGGCAATCCGGATTGATTGCAGAATCTGGCCGAACTCCTTTTCAGAGACATCCGGGCCTTCGTTCGCCCCGGCCATGCTGAACGTGAGCATGTAATCGCCTCGCGGGACAACCCACATCCGTGCTCTTGTCTTGAACTCCTTGCCATCGGCATCGGTCACCGTGTAGCTCGCAGCCATCCGCGCGGCGGGATTGCCATCCAGCGTTGTTTCAGTCACCGGCTCCACAAAACTGAAATCACCAAAAGTCCTCTTCAGCCGATCCGTTATCTTCGTCAGCAACGGAACCGCGCCTTTGCCGACGAGGTCGCCCTGCGTCTTCAACGTCACCTGCACGCTTGGATTGATTCCGACGTGTGGCTCCTGGTAGCGGGCGATCACGAGAAAGGGCATGTTCGGCCTGGATCTGATCTCCTTTTCAATCTCCCTGTTCCGGAACTTGGGAAGGGCGAGGTTTTCTGCCGCAGCCTTGGCCGAAAGGAAATGCCAGTCCGCCGGCTTGGTGATCTTGACGCCTGCTTCACGGCTTTCGAACGTATTCTGATCCGCGGCAACCGCCGTGCAAACCGTTAGAATGGTCCACAAGGCGACCCGGACAAATCCAGACAATTGACTCATCATTTGGTTCCCGCCACCAGGCATGGCTGATTCCATCGTGTGGTGAACGGAGCGGGACGGAGCGTAGGTAGGGAAGTTTTGTGAGGCAAACAAAATGGCCGCGGGCGATTGCCGCGCATGATCAACACGCAATGGCCATGCTGAGGAGACCGTGGCAAACACAACAACGCCTCGGAGCAATGCTTCAAAAACAAGTCTGGCACTATCAATCGTTGTGATAGTCCAAGCTGCCAGTGACCCAGTTCGGAACGTTCTCCCTCACCCCGGCCCACTCCCGCTGGGAGAGGGAGAACCACTCGCTGCGCAATCCAAATCCGCAGCCCCTTCGTATGCAAAGAGGCAGTCGAACGCGCCTCCCTCTCCCCGCGGGAGGGCCGGGGTGTACTGCCGTTGAATTAAGCAAGTTGCCAGGGGAAACTTGCCGGCTGCTCCCTCTCCTCCCGCAGCGGGAGGAGAGGGCCGGGGAGAGGAGGGCTGCTCGAACCTCGAAAAAAGCCCCTCTCCCCAACCCTCTCCCCGTCCGACGGGGAGAAGGAGAACATGAATCGGATCTCCCATCTTTCCTTAATTCAACAGCAGTGGGGCCGGAGCGGGGGAGAAGCACCCGGATGCCACAAATGTCACGCGCGAGCTGCTGCAACAATCGATACCAATCCATGATCGGGCATTGCTCGGTGGTCCATGGGGAATTTTGCTTCGTGATCGGGCATTGCTCGGTGGTCCATGGGGAATTTTGTTTCGTGATCGGGCATTGCTCGGTGGTTCATGGGTAATTTTGCTTCGTGATCGGGCATTGCTCGGTGGTTCATGGGTAATTTTGCTTCGCGATCGGGCATTGCTCGGTGGTCCATGGGGAGTTTTGCTTCGCGATCGGGCGTTGTTCGGTGGTCCACGGGGAGTTTTGGTGTCTGAATCTGTTGCCCCTGCCAGAAAGGAGACGGCAATTGTCTCGTTGTGGGACGCAGCCGGAGGATGGTGTAGGACGGAATCGGATGCGGCGCATGTGCGTGAACGGGTTGTGGAGGAGAGGTTTTTCAACCGCTGATCTGCGTTGATATTTGGAAGAGGATTGTTGCCCGCGAATGGACAAGGATGAACGCGGATGCTGAGGCAGACTTCAGGCGGATCTTTTTCTAAACACCGCGTGATGCCTGCATTTGTAGTCGATCGGTTTTGAAATCGAAAAGCTGCGATTCTCCCAGCAATTCAAGGCTTTCAGCATTCAGAAGCAGGTGCTTCGCGTGATCGCCGCAGGCTCTGGGAGTGCGGCGGGAACCGCCGCTCTTGGCGCGACGATCAATCGCTGTGGGAGCGATCCGGTAAGAGCTGTGACGCTCACAGCAGTCCAGAGCCTTCGGCATTCGGGAGCGGGCCTTTTTGGTGATCTGGGATGGCGCCGGGGTGGGGGCGGGACGGCAGGCTTTTCATGATTGGCAAGGTCGTTGCTAAAGGGGATCTCGGCTGCGCCGTGTGGCGCGCCAGGGAGTGGTGAGGAAGTAAATGGGTTCGCCGCGCCGTCCCGCTGGATCCGATCAGCAGCATCGAACCCGAAAGTGAAAGGCCATTCATGGCTACAAATAAAATAGAAAAGAAGTTCGATGGGCTGATGTCGCAATCGGCTCGTTGCAGGATAGGCGCTGATGAAATTGGAGCAGGCATCCCGCTCCTGATCAACACAGGGCAGGTGATCGGTGAGAACCGCGCGGAGCTGGCGAGTACTCAGGCGGCTTACAAACAATATATCGCCGCGCTGGAGCAGGCGTTCGAGAATTATCACGAAGGGTTCACGGAATGCCGCACCTGGTGCATGCAGACGCGTGATTATCTGAAACGTTACCTGGGCAATGAATTCAACCAGGCATGGACGGCGGCGGGGTTTCACAATTCGCTCGCGATCGAGCCGAACGAAGCATTCGTCAACACGCTTCTGGGTTCGCTCGCGGCGTTTTTTGACGATCATGAGGATTGGCAGGACGAGGCGCACGGGATCACGGCGGCGCAGGCGCAATCGCTGCGTGACGGGCTGACGTCGGCCTACGGCGCGGTCAGTTTCGTGAAGCAGCAATCCCGCATCAGCAAGGAAGCGCGGGACGCGGCTTTCAAAGCATTGCGGGCGCGCTTGAGCGGATTGTGCGCGGAACTGCGGCAGCGGATCGGCTTGTATGATCCGCGCTGGCTGGCGTTCGGGTTGAACATCCCCGGCGCATCGACCACTCCTGCCGTGCCGGAAAATGTGACGGCGATCAGCTACGGCTCCGGCCAGATCCTGGCCGCGTGCGATGCCGTGCCAAACGCGAGTCATTATCGTTTCTTCACCCAGGCGAATCTGGAGCAACTGGAACCGGTGTTCGCCGGCAACTCTTACACGCCGAGCCTGGTGATCTCCGGTCTCGAAGCGGGTCAGCCGTATCAAGTATTCGTCTCCGCCGCGAATGCCGCGGGCGAAAGCGATCTCAGCCTGCCGGCTGAGGTGACACCCATCGCGCTGGCAGCGGCCGCGTGAGAAGAATGCCGCGGCGTGAAGCTCACGCCCACCGGCAATACAATTTGGCAATCCTGTAGATTGCTAGAAACAACAGGCAGAGCGGCCCGGGTGGGCCGCTCTGTTATTTTTAGCGGGCTGGTTCAGTGATGTTCGAGGAGCTGGGGCGGTGGGGCGATTCAGCGTGGGAATGTCTGGTCGCGTCCACCCGATCTCCCCCAATCCTAATCTTAAACTTAATCTTACTCCTTCTCGGGAACGGCTTCGCGGATTCCCGTTGGGATTGAGCAACGGCACTGTTCACCCGGTTTTTGCCCTTATCGTTCTGCCTGAATCCCTGAAAGGAATTCAGATTAAGATCAGGATTAAGATGAAGCGTAAGATCAGGATTATGATTGGGACATTGCCGAATATCTTGTTGACCGGTCGAAGTGGCCTCGCGTTCACTATGCCGACGTAATTTTATGAGTGAAACGAAGTCGCACAGTGTCCTGACAGCGCCGATCAAGGGCGGAACGCCCGCCGCCGGGCACACGCCGGCCGCCAGCGATGTCGCGGCGATTGATGAGCTTCGCAATCTCTACAAAAGCATGCGGACCGAGATGGCCAAGGTGATCATCGGCCAGGACAAGGTCGTCGAGCAGTTGCTCATCTGCATTCTCGCGCGAGGTCATGCGCTCTTGATGGGCGTGCCGGGTCTGGCGAAGACGACGATCGTCAATGCCCTCTCGCAGGTCATGTCTCTTCAGTTCAACCGCATTCAATTCACGCCGGACTTGATGCCGTCTGACATCACGGGCACGGACATTCTCCAGGAAACGGATCAGCCGGGCAGTGTTCTCAAGGAAAAAGAGAGTCTCCATTTCGCAACGATGAACCACTTTGAACTGAAGCGGGATATCGCTACCGGAAAGGGTGACTACCTTTCGGCTTTTGCTTCAACAATGGGTTGCCCGGTAACAGCGCAAGAGCGACTCAATACACATCTCAAGACTGAGTACTCTCGGCTTTACTCCAATGGCGGCGAAGTTAAGCCAGAGACCGTGTTGCTCGAGGTCTACAAAACGATACTCAATGACCGTGATCTGACCGCGAAGTGTTCTCTCGGCAGGGCCTGAAAAAGCTTTCGCTCTTTGTCGGGGCCCTCTGCTGCACTCTGAGTGTTGTCGAGGTCGCGCTCGGTATGTCTATCGAGGAAGCTAGTACTCCGACAAGAAAGTTTCTAGCCGTTTTTTAGAGCCCGCTTCTTCGCGGGTTTGACTCTTTGCAGTAGCAACATGTTTTTGTTCTCGATTATCCATTCAAATTCCTCGCCTTTTTCGATCTCGAAACTCTG
>SXMN01000066.1 GCA_005777315.1 Verrucomicrobiales bacterium | reverse complement strand
GACGATCGAGGCGGCGAGGGCTGGGGAACAGGGCCGGGGCTTTGCGGTGGTCGCCAGCGAGGTCAAGGACCTGGCCAGAAGCAGCGCCAAGGCCACGGAGGACATTGGCAGGCAGATTGAAGCGATGCAAAGCAGAGCAGGTGATGTCGTGAAGTTTATCGAAGGCGTGAACGCTTCGATTCAAAATATCAATCAGGGAGCCGGCAACATCGCCGATTCTGTGCGGGAGCAAGTTCAGGCGACCAACGACATCAATCAGAGCATCTCCCAGGTCTCCCGTGCGACACGTGAGATTTCGGCCAACATGAACACTGGATCGGCCGCACGGATCTGATGCTCTCAAGTTGAGGCATTTTCTTTCCGTGAACCTCCTTCCCCATGAATTCAAAGCGGCCATAAATGGAAAACAACGATTCATGGCCGCTTTGAATTCATGGGAAGCCTCCACGATTTCGAGATCGCGCATCGGGACCATGAACCTGAGCACCGCCTCTCCCGTCCTTCTGGCACCCTCTCCTCCATTCAGAATGGAGGGCTGG
The DNA here is from genome assembly GCA_005777315.1 of Verrucomicrobiales bacterium. GTDB lineage: Bacteria > Verrucomicrobiota > Verrucomicrobiia > Limisphaerales > F1-12-MAGs170 > F1-120-MAGs170. Next base: position 3,551 of record SXMN01000066.1, on the reverse strand, counting down.
GGAGAGGAGGCGCTTTGAATTCATGGCAAGTCAGGAGTTCATGGTCCGTGAGCAGGTCCATTCGGAACAGGAAACTCTCTCCATGAACCGAACGATTGGGCAGTCAAGCGGCGCGAGCCTCCCGGGCGCACCATTGTTCGAGGGCTTTGCGGAGGAGATCCGAAGCGATCGGCTTGCTGATGAAGCCGTCCATTCCCGCAGAGGTGCATTCGGCTCGATCACTTTCCATGACGCTGGCGGTGACGGCGATGATCGGTACACGAGGCTGGAAGCTCCTGGGAGACTGCAAACGTACGGCTGATTCGCTTGTTTCCCAGCGGCGGATTTCGGAAGTGGCCTGGAATCCATCCATCTCGGGCATGTGGCAATCCATGAAGATCAAGTCATAAGGCAGGCGGGTTGCCATGTTGACGGCTTCACGACCGTCAGCGGCCAGGTCCACGCGGCAGCCCAGTTTCTCCAGCAGATGCACGGCGAGTTTCTGGTTGGTGGTGTTGTCCTCGGCCAGCAGGACTCGATAAAGGCATGGCTTCTGAAAAGAGGGAGCGACCGTTGCTTCGCGAATGGCATGGCTGGAAGATTCGGATGACTCCCTGGGCATGATGGTCATCGGACACGATTTCAGGGCCGCAGCCAGGGCTTCCTGGAGCTGTGAAGGCCGCAGGAGCGGTTTGAGGAGAAACGCGGCAAAGCCGTCTTCAAGAAATTGCCTGGCTTCAGACCGGTGGCTCCCGGAGGTGATCATCACCAGGGCGGTATCCTTCAAGGCCGCTTCACTTCGGATGATCCGGCCCAGTTCCCTGCCGTCCATTTCAGGCATGAGATGGTCGAGCAGTGCGATGTGGAACGGGCGGTTGGTGGCGCAGGCGGCACGCAGTTTCTCAAGCGCCTCGGCTCCGGAACCGGCGCAATCGTGATCCACACGCCAGCGCTTGAACTGCTCGTGCAGGAGCTGGCGGTTGACCTCATGATCATCCACCACCAGCACCCGGGCTCCAGACAGATCCTGCGGATGCTCCTCGGGCCGAGGCGCGGTGGCGCCGGCCGGCACTGGCAGCGTGAACCAGAAGGTGGACCCGCGTCCGGGCACGCTCTCAAGGCCAATACTGCCTCCCATCTTTTCAATCAGCTTCTTGCTGATGGCGAGCCCCAACCCGGTGCCGCCGAACCGTCGGGTGGTCGAAGCGTCTGCTTGGGTGAATTTCTGGAAGAGTTGCGATTGTTTGTCCGCGGGGATGCCGATTCCGGTGTCCGTCACCCTGACACACAGGATCGAGGGGCTGGCCACATTTCCCGCGCCAGATTGTTGGTCCCGCACTTCAACGAGCACATGGCCTTTGGAGGTGAATTTGAGCGCGTTGCTCAGGAGATTCAAAAGCACCTGACGCACCCGGCCGGGATCTCCGACAAGCTGGCGAGGCAATGTGGGCGCGTAAACAATGGCCAGCTCGACTCCCTTCTCGCCCGCCTTGGGAACCATCAAATCGGCCACCTCCTCCACCGCCTGGGCAAGGTCGTAAGGGATGTTTTCGATGGTGAGCTTGCCCGCTTCGATCTTCGAGAAGTCCAGGATGTCGTGGCTGAGCGAGAGCAGAGCTTCACCGGAATTCTTGATGGTCTCGGCAAACTCCCTCTGATCTTCATTGAGCGGGGTGTCGAGCAGAAGGTTTGTGAAACCGATGACGCCGTTCATAGGCGTCCGAATCTCGTGGCTCATGGTGGCGAGGAACTCGCTCTTGGCCTGGTTAGCGTAATCAGCATCCATCGTCATTTGCTGGGCGTGCCCGATGGCTGCCTCCAATTGCCCGTTCATTTCCACCTGCTCCCGGCTCGCGGTCTCGGCAGCTTCCTTCGCCCGGCGCAACTCCACTTCCGCCTGCTTGCGTCCCGTGATGTCCACCATCATGCCCCGCATCCGCACCGGCTCTCCGTCCAGCACTTCGACGGTGACCAGATCCCGCAACCAGACCGTGCGGCCGTCGGCGGCAATCATCCGGTACTCGAAGTCATGCGACTCGCCCCGGCGGGTGGCCTCCAGGCAGAATTTTACGGCCTGCTCACGGTCATCGGGGTGAAGGTGGTCGCGCCAGAAACTTGGCGACGAAGTCCATTCGGCAACTGGATAGCCGAGCAATCGCTCGGCCTGGCGGCTGACGAAGTTGAAGGTAAAAGTGCTAGGGTCGGCTTCCCACACGATGCCATCGATCTCGTTGACGAGACTGGCGAATTTTTCCTGGGTGGCCTGTAGTTCGGATGTTCGTTCCTGAACTATTTTCTCAATTTCCCAGGTCCGGGTGCGCAGCGTGAACAGGTAGCCGGCAAGGATCCCGCTCACCAGCAAGCCGCCAGCTAGCAACATCCACGAACCCCATCGGCGATGGCTCGCAAGCAATGTTTTCGATGGCAAAAAGCGAATCAACCACTGGGTTCCCACCACGTCCAGAGGGTAGAGGTAATCAGATTTCAGGAACCCAGCTTTCTCCGCTTCCGCTTCCCCAATCTCATTCTGATCAGTGCTGGACTGATGCCAGTACACCTGGGCGTTCGCATCATCCAGGATTTCACAATGCATCCCGCCCGGGGGCATTGCTTTCAGTGACTGTTTCACGGCCATTGGCACGTCAAAGACACCCACGACGAACCCCTGCACGTTCTTCCGCCGTTGTTCCAGCGTCTCGTGAGGAACGCCGTTGCGGTAAACCGGCACCACCATCACAAAGTGATTCGAAGTGACATCGAGCGCGAAGCGGCTCAACCGGGACATCGCAACGGGTTGAGCTGATTCGCACGCCCGATGGAAGACGGCCACCCGGACCGGATCTGCCGCCAGGTCCAGCCCCATCAGCCGCTTCTGGTCCGTGGAAGGTTCAATGAACACCACGGGAAAATGCTCATCCCGTGCTGTCAGTTCAGCGGGCTGGCCGTCCGGGGTCAGTTCGCGAATCGCGAATTCCGGAGTGTTATCCTCGCGGGTGATCTTCTCGAACGCTGCTCGTTCCCCCGCCAGCACCCTCGCCACCCAGCGGACAGAATGGATCTCAGGCCGGCGTGGACTTAACTCTTCTACGGCGGAGCGGAACTCGTGCCGCTCGACGCTCTTGCTGGATGCATAGACTGTGCTCAGAGCATGGATCGTCTCCAGGCAGGCGGCAACCTCGGCCTGGATCGCCACCCCTCGGCTGCGTGCCAGGCGTTCCAGATCCGTGTGAATCTGCTTTTGCTCCGACGATCGCAACAGAGTGAAGAGGCCGAGAGTCACTGCCACGCCAAGACTCAGCGTCAGCAACGGAATCCCGACAGATTTGGAAACGTGGATTTTCCCGGTGGTGCCAGGTGGGCCGGGTAGTGTCTCAATCTTGCTCGTAATCTTGATCATACTCCATCAGCGCGAAGGGTTGAGAGAATGAGTAAGATTGGGGTGCGCTTCGTGAAGCTGTGTGAGTCCGGGGGTGAAAGTCCCCTGAGTCTGGGCGGATGGTCCGCTCGGAATTCAACGTGAAAACAATGAATGGAAAGGTCTAACCAACCACCCAAGACCGAGGATTGCTTGG
>SXMN01000065.1 GCA_005777315.1 Verrucomicrobiales bacterium | reverse complement strand
GGGCAATCCTGCCAACATTTGATCCGCATGCGCGATGGACATGCGCCAATCCAATCAGAGTCCACAGCGGCGCGCCACCAAATTCATTCCATCTCCTTGCCCTCAAACTTCATTCCACCCTCCTTGTCGAGGGCCATGCGCAATAGAATTGGCATTCAGGATTGCGGCTTGTGTGACTGCCAAACTTCTGTTTCGATCCTCTTCAGATGACGGAAAAGTGGCACAAGCGTATGCTGTGTTCTGGCACCGCCTTGAAGGCTGTGCTGGCGGGTTTCCAATTGCTTACCTTTCTTTCGCTGCTGTTTCTCGTCGCCTCCCGAGATCTTCACCAGTCCCTGCACCCCAACGCGGGCCATGCGGACCACAGCTGCGCGGTGACACTTTTGGCAGCGGGCGGTATCGAACCAGCCTGCAACAGTGTGCTGGTGCCGCCGCCCTCTGAAGTCATCTGCACCTTCGTCGCGATTTCGCTTTTCCTGCCGGACTCACTTCTTCCGCGTCTCCCCCACGGTCGTGCTCCTCCGGTGGTTTGATCCATTCCGCCCTCTTTGACTGAAACAATCCCTCATTGGGATCGTGGAGTCGTTCAAACCTTAAACATTTATCCCGCCTGCCATTCAGGCGGGATCGGATCGGAGAATATGAAATCAAAATCCCTTTGGGCGTCATCCCTCGGCCTGGGACTGGCAGCCCTGACGTGTTATGCTGATGATTCGGCAACCGTCGAAAAATTACATCAGCAATTGCAGCAGATGCAGGAGAACTTCAACCGTACTGTCCGCGAGCAACAGTCTCAGATCGAAGTGTTGAAAAAGCAGTTGGACGAGGTCCAACGAAAGCAAGGAAACCCATCGGATGCCACAGCACCCGGCGTGCAGACAAATCCAGCGAATGCCTCGACCCAACCACTTGGACCCACAGCCAGATCCTGGTCGCCGACTGACCCGATACGAATCGGCGGTCGCTCCGCAGTCGTTGACATCAGCCTTGTAGGAACCTTCGCAGCCGGGACTTCAACCGCTCATGATATCGAGGGTGGTACGCAGCTCGGCGGGCACGATCCGAATCAGCGTGGATTCACCGTGCAAGGTGTTGAACTGAATCTCCAAGGCGCGGTGGATCCTTACTTCCGTGGCAATGCCAACATCCTGTTCTCAGTCGATTCCGGAGGGGAATCATTCATTGAACTTGAGGAAGCGTGGCTTGAAACCGTTTCGTTGCCTGCCAATCTTCAACTTCGCGCCGGACAGTACCTCACCGAGTTTGGACGCCTCAATACGCAACATCCGCACACATGGGGGTTCGTGGATACGTCACTTGTCAATAGCCGTCTTCTCGGTGGGGATGGTGTGAGGAATCCAGGAATCCGGCTCTCCTGGCTGGTGCCAACGCCATTTTATTCCGAGTTGTACTTTGGCGCTCAAAACAGTCAGGGTGAAACCGCGCACAGTTTCCGCAGCGACCACGAGGGTGAGCCGTTTCTCGGTCGCGTCTGGAATGACCGAGGCGTCCACAGCCTTGGAGACATGCTTTATACCGCGCGGTACGCGATGTCTTTTGATCTTTCGGATAATCAGACATTGCTCGGCGGTATTTCCACCCTACTCGGCCCCAACGGTGCCGGCAGAAATACGGACACTCAAATCTACGGGGCGGACGTTTATTGGAAATGGAAACCTCCCACGGCGCACGCCGGTTTCCCCTTCGTGTCCTTGCAGACGGAAGCAATGCTGCGACGCCTGCAGGCGGGCGCGTTCAGCAATGATTTCGACGGTAGCGGCATGTTGGACGCCGGTGAGGATTTGTTTGGTGATGGTCTGATCCACAATTCTCCACGCGAGATGCTTACGGACTGGGGCATCTACTCACAATTTCTCTACGGATTTCGGAAAGGCTGGGTGGCCGGCTTGCGCGGCGATTATGTGGGACGAACCAAAAGCGCAAGCTATGAAATGGCTCATGGCGATGATCCGGCCCGGCTCGGTCGTTGGAGGGTTTCTCCAAACCTGACCTGGTATCCGAGTGAATTCTCCAAGATTCGCCTTCAATATAACTACGATGCCAGGGAAAAGACCGGCGTTGATCACGCAATCTGGCTCCAGTTCGAGCTTCTGTTGGGCGCGCATACAGCACACAAGTTTTAAGCATGGATAAATGACGATTTCACAGGAATTGATTTTATGAAACGAATGCTAGCAGGGCTTGTTGCCCTCTTTGTGGCGATTCCGGCCTACGCAAAACTCAATGTTGTCGTCACGACACCAGACCTCGCGGCAGTCGCAAGGGAAGTGGGGGGGGATCAGGTCGAGATCACAACTCTCGCAAGGCCAACCGAGGATCCGCATTTTGTGGACGCGAAACCCAGTTTCATCGTCAGACTCAACAAGGCAAACGCACTCATCGAAGGCGGTGCGGAATTGGAGAACGGATGGCTGCCGCCGTTGCTCGCTGGAGTGCGCAACCCAAAAATCCAATCAGGCCAGCCCGGGCGTATTTTCTGTAGTGAAGGCATATCCATGAGGGAGGTCCCGACCGCTCTGGATCGCTCCAAAGGAGACCTGCACGCCACCGGCAATCCACACTTCATGGTTGACCCATTGAACGCACGCATCGTGGCGCTACATCTTGCGGACGCATTTACCAGGCTGGAAACGTCATCCGCAGGCATATTTAGCGCCAACGCCAGGAAGTTCACGGACGCTCTCGATGCAAAAATTATTGAGTGGGAGAGGATGCTCGCTCCTTTCAAAGGACGCGAGATCGTGGCGTATCACAATTCATGGCTTTACTTCGCGGAACGATTTGAACTGAAAATTGAATTGTTTCTTGAGCCTAAGCCAGGCATTCCGCCCTCGCCCTCACATCTGGCAGAGGTGATTTCCAAAATGAAGGAGATGAATGCGCGTGTGGTCATTGTGGACCCTTACCTGAACCGCAAGACTGCGGAAACCGTGGCGCGTGGAACGGACGCCACTGTTCTGGACGTGGCTCAATTCCCGGGCGGCGTGAAGGGAACCGATGGCGGATACATCGCGTTGATGGATTATCTGGTGAACTCGCTGGCGAAGGCGCTCGGTGAAAAGAAATGAGATGAGAGATGAACACTCGTCGTCTCCTTGAGCCTGACAACCATGCTAAATGATTTTCGCATGACCGAGATTCTTTCCGTAATGAAATGGCCGCTGGTGGCGTGCCTGATTTTACCACCGCTGCTGGTTTACTTTGGCCTGCACATCATCCGTCGAGGAGTGATCTTTGTTGACCTTGCACTCGCGCAAGTGGCCACCCTGGGCGCGTGCGTCGCGATCTTGTTCCATTTCGACCCTCACGACTGGCAGAGCTACGCATTCTCCTTTGCCTTCACGCTCATCGGCGCGGCGATTTTCACGCTCACGCGAACGAAGGAACATCATCAAGTGCCCCAGGAGGCATTGATCGGCATCGTGTATGTGGTCGCAGCGGCGGGCGGGATCTTGCTTCTCAACAACAGCCCTCATGGCAACGAAGAACTGAAGCAGACGCTTGTCGGCGAATTGCTCTACCTGCAAAAGCCGGGACAGGTGCTTCTGCCCTTTGTTCTTTTCATGGTGATCGGCGGCGTACACCTGCTCTTTCGAAAACAGTTTCTCGCCATTTCCTTCGAACCGGCACAGGCCAGGAAGGAAGAACTCTCCATCCGGGGCTGGGATTTTCTTTTCTACGCGCTGTTCGGGATCGTGGTTACGACATTCGTTCACATTGGCGGTGTGCTGCTGGTATTTTCGTATCTGATCATCCCGGCGGTCTGCGCGAATTTTCTGGCGCGCAGCCTTATTCCGCTGCTCGCCATCGGGTGCGGCATTTCCACTTTGGGAAGCGTGCTGGGAGTGTACTGCTCGGCCGCATTCAACTGGCCAGTTGGAGCAGCGATTGTCTGCGTGCTTGGAGTTGTCCTGCTCGGGGTGGCCATTGTGGCGAGTTTTCGCCGGGCCAATTCGAATCCCCATGACTGATTCCGGGAACGGTAATTTCCTTCGATTCGCATGATTTTGAGTCTCGAATGGATCAACCGCCCGCTGGCATTGCTTAAAAGTCAATTGTGCCGCCGGTAAACGCTGCTACCTTGCCATCGTGAATTATCTAGTTATCGCGCTGATGGCTGTGGCTGTGTTGGGTGAATCGAGCTCCTTGACCCGTGCAGCCCAAGCGAAGGAACGTCAGAAGAACTCCCCAGCGCCAGTTGCCGGCGCAACAAACCCAGACCCGGTTGACCAGGAGTATGAAAAGCTCCTCGAACTTGACGACGCAGCCCAGGAGGACGTGGACAAGTGGATCCGCGACGCCAAGGCGTTCGAAGTAAAAGGCTCGTCCCTGCCCGAAGCGATGTTGAAATCCAAGATCGAGCAGCGCTTCGGTGAGGTGAAGAAGTCGTACGAAACGTTCCTCCAGTTGCACCCGAAGCACGCGAAGGCGCGCCTGGCCTATGGCAGTTTTCTGAATGACATCCAGGACGACGGTGCAGCGGTCACGCACTGGGAGAAGGCGCGCGAACTGGACCCGTCAAATCCGGCGGCATGGAACAACCTAGCCAATCATTATGGTCATCGAGGTCCGATAAAGAAGGCGTTCGAGTACTATGACAAAGCCATCGAACTCAATCCGAAGGAAGCGGTGTATCTCCAAAACCTCGCGACTACCGTGTATCTGTTCCGGGATGACGCCATGGGGCACTATCACATAACCGAAGATCAGGTGTTCGCCAAAGCCCTCGACCTCTACCGCCAGGCGCTGAAGCTCGACCCGAAAAATTTCCCGCTCGCGACAGATCTCGCGCAATCCTATTACGGCATCAAACCACTTCGAACCAAGGAAGCACTCGAGGCATGGGAATACGCCGCGAAGGTGGCCAACGACAACATTGAGCGGGAAGGTGTCTATCTGCACATGGCCCGTGTTGAACTCAACTCAGGAATGTTCGATGCCGCCCGGCAGCACATCAACATCGTCACCAATCAAATGTATGATGTGTTGAAGGGCCGACTCACCCGCAATCTTGCTGAGAAAGAATCCAAGGCAAAGAAAGGCGATTCCCCGGAAGCCGGCAACACGCTCGGAACTTTGAGCTCTGACGCTTTTAAGCCGTCCACGTCCGGACTTGGTACCCGTCGCGACCCCGCAAAGTAGCTCCACTGCGTCACTGATGGCATCGTCTCTGGACGACAGCACCGAATGGATCGTCCTCAATCCCCTCCGAGTTTCGCGCTACGGCGAAACCGCCAGCCGCTCCTCATTGACCTCATGCTTCATCAGAACCCCGTGCTCCTTGTAAGGCTTCAGAAGGAAGTGTGTCGCCGTGGAGATGACACCTTGAATCGTAGCCAGTTTTTCCGAAACAAATGTAGCCACTTCGCGCAGACTGTTTCCTTCGACGATGACCAACAGGTCGTAACCTCCGGACATCAGATAGCATGACTCCACTTCGGGATACTTGGCGATCCTTTCCGCCAACCGGTCGAATCCACCTCCGCGCTCGGGGGTGATCTTTACCTCGATCACGGCGCGCACACTTTCCAGCCCGAGCTTTTCCTCGTTCAAGATCGTGCGATAGCCTAGGATGACGTGATCCTGTTCGTAGGACTTTATCTTGGCCACCACCTCGCTTTCGGATTGATTGAGCATGGCGGCGAGTTGATGCGGTTTAAGAGCGGCGTTCTCGCGCAAAAGTTTCAGCAACGGTTCCATGCGGCCAAGTTACACATACGGAAGCCCGAACGCCAAGATCGCATTCATCGCCGGTCAAGGAATCGGGACCGGGCTGAACTGCCAGTTCGCGAAATCATCAAAAAGCTTGAAATATCATTTGACCCTCACGTTGCGTCATTCCTCACATTGTTTGCAGCCGTCGGGATATTGTTGATGCCGGCGGCGATCCAACGATGGCTTACACCGTTAAAAAGCTGGCCGTTATGTCGGGTGTCAGTGTGCGAACTTTGCACTTCTACGATGAAGTGGGGTTATTGGAACCAGCGTATCTCGGCGCGAACGGTTATCGGTATTACGAGGAGCCCCAGCTTCTCATCTTGCAGCAAATTTTGTTTTACCGCGAGTTGGGCTTTGAACTCAGAAAGGTCAAAAAACTCTTGAAGCGCACAAACCCGGGTAAGATCGCCGAACTCCAATCACACCGGAAGGTCTTGCGGAAGCGCCTGACGGACACTCAGGCGCTGATTCAAACCATCGACAAAACAATCAGACACTTGAAAGGAACAATGAAAATGAATGAACAGGAACTGTTCGACGGATTCAGTCCTGAGCAGCAGGCAAAGCACGAACGCTATTTGATCGACCGCTTTGGTGATGGAATGGAGAAAAGCATTTCGGACTCGAAAGCCCGGGTCAAAAACTGGACTAAAGCCAGGTGGGAAAAATCCAGTGTGGACTTCGCCCTGATCTGCCGGGATCTCGTCGTTTTCATGGAACGAGGTCTGGCCGCTGATTCGCGAGAGGTCCAAAGTGTCATCCGCTGTCACTTCGAATGGATGAAGCAATTCTGGACGCCGACGCGCGAATCCTACTCCGGACACTCCCAGCTCATCGTCGATTCCACGCTCCGCAAGGCTTACGAAGCCCACCACTCCAGGCTTCCAGAATTCGCCGCCGCCGCTATCAAGGACTTCTCGGAAAGGGAACTTTCGTGAATCGGCGAGCGTCCGAGATTGCGAAACAGGGAATTCGCAGGAAATGAGAATCGAAAGGCACAGACGGCCTTACAGGAACTACTTTCGAGGAAGAGCCCGAAGCACGGGATAGAACTGAGTGAAGACGTGGTCTGTGGCTGCCTTCTGGTGATGGCAATCGAAACAGGCAGATCGGGGGAATGGCGTCGCCTTGTCCTTTCGTTTGCCTTTCTCGTCGTCAAAACTGAAGTAAGCCCAACCGTCATCGAACCGCGCGGTGTCCTTGACCGCTGCTTCCAGCGCAATGAAATCCTTCTGATACGATCCCTGGAGGCCTGATTCCGCTTTGGTTTCAGAACTGGCTATTTCCAGGATGAACACCGTTCCATTCGGGAATTTTCCTGTCCGGGCGAATTCTCGAAAAGCAACCGGATTGATGTAAACGTTTTGGAATTGTTGAGAATTCGTCGAGGCTGACTTCTCTGATTCCGGATCATAGCGCAGCCCGAGAGAACTGCCGACAAAGACCCACTGACGGTAACCTTCGGGCCGAAGCAAAGTCTGTTTGCCTTCAAATACGGCGGCGGGTTTGTCCGCACCAAAGGCTGAACCAAGCGCAAGCACCATGGCGTACCCGGCCAGGAGCAAGTAAGAAATTGTTTTGAGTCTGCTCACGGGAGCGACTGTTTCAGGACGCGGACTGTCGTCAAGGGCTGACATGTGAGCCGGCGGAGACGAAGGCTGGGAAACAGAGTTTCCAACCGCGAAGGCGTGCGAATGGATTTAGGGGTTCGCACGGCCCCTTACGCAAGCAGGTCGTGGATGACCTGCCCATGAACATCCGTCAGCCGACGGTTCGCGCCGCTGTGTCGGATCGTGAGTCTTTCGTGATCAAGGCCGAGCAGGTGAAGCACGGTGGCGTGGAAGTCGTGATTGGTGGTCACATCTCGCGCCGCGCGCCAGGACCATTCATCACTCTCGCCATAAGCCACACCCGGTCGGACACCGGCACCGGCCATCCAGCCAACGAAAGTTCCACCATTGTGATCGCGCCCTTCGCTTCCCTGCGAGAAGGGCATCCGCCCGAACTCGGTGTTCCAGAGCACCAGCGTGTCGTTCAACATGCCGCGGGCTTTTAGATCCTTGAGCAAGGCCGCCACCGGCTTATCCGTCGCGGCGCACATGGGCGGAAGTTCCTTCTGGATGTTCGCGTGGTTGTCCCAATTGTTCGTCGGACCGCCGGCACCGCTCCACACCTGCACGAAGCGAACCCCTCGCTCGATCAACCTCCGCGCGATCAGGCAACGCCGGCCAAAATCTTCGGTCACCTTTTCGTCGAGCCCATAAAGCTGGCGCGTCAGCTCCGTTTCGCCGGCGAGATCGAACACTTTGGGCGCGCTGAGTTGCATCCGAGCGGCAAGTTCGTAGGAGCGAATGCGGGCATCCAGGCGCGTGTCTCCGGCGTTTGCTTCGAGATGGCGGGTGTTTAATTTTCCCAGCAACTCCAAACCATCGCGGCTGGCGTCGGGCGTGAGATACTTTGCTGTCGTCGGCGGACGCAGATGCGCCATTGGTTCGGCAAGTGCGGTGTTGATGATCGTCCCCTGATGCTGCACGGGCAGAAAGCCGCTGCTGAAGTTGCCCTTTTGATTGTAGGGAAGGCCACGGGCGTCAGGCAAAACAACGAACGAAGGCAGATCATCGCTCACACGGCCCAGCGCATAACTGACCCACGATCCGAAACATGGGAATCCGGGCAACAGGAAGCCGGTGTTCATCAGGTAACTCGCCGGCCCATGAACGTTCGTGCGTGAAGTCATCGCCATGAAGAACGCCAGATCATCGACGCACGTCGAGAGGTGCGGCATCAAACTGCTCACCCACCGACCGCTCTGGCCATGCCGGCGAAGCTCGAATTGAGGTTTCAACACTTTGCCAGGTTCACTCGTCGGTGCCTCGACACGCTGGCCAGCGCCGGGATCGAACTTCTCCCCGGCACGCTTGAACAATTCGGGCTTGTGATCGAACAAATCCATCTGGCTGGCACCGCCGTTCATGAACAACTGGATGACGAATTTTGCCCGCGGCGGATGATGCGGGACGAGCGGATGGCCAACCGCCCCTTCAGCGGACAGTTGATCAATGCCGAGAAGTTGAGCCAGGGCGACGCCCCCGAGCCCGCCGCCGAAGCGCCACAGGAAATCACGGCGGTTCAGCGCCTGGGAAGTGAGTTGGACGGCGTTCATCGTTTCATTTCGTTTCGGCCACAGAAGTGTGATCATGGATGATCCGCCAGCCTTCCGGCAATTTGCGCAGAATGAGCGTGAAGGCTCCGGACCCTTCACCATTCGCGCCCTTTTGATGCCAGCGGCCAAAAGCCATCGCGGCATCCGGCGAAAGAACCTTGATGTCCAGATCGGAGAAAGTTGTGGTACCCATCGCCGCCGGATCAGCGTAGCGCTTCCGGTAACGGTCGAAGACGGCCTGCCAGCCGAGCATGACGTTGCCGCCGGACGCGAAACGCGTGGTGTTCGACCTGGCGTAACCTTCCATGAATCCGGCCAGGTTGCCCGCGTTCCAGTCGCGCACCTGTTGAGCCAGCATCTCGCGAATGGCCGCTTCTTTGGACACTGCATTCTTACGTGCCTGGGGCGTTCGACAGCCTGTGACCGCGAATGCTGCTGCCAGCATTGCGATGGAGAGGAACACGCTGCACGGTCTCATGGCATCAGTTCACGAACACGAATTCATTGCTGTTGAACAGGAGCCGGCACAGGTTGGCCAGCCCATGTTGCTTTGCGTAAGCGGACAGTTCGCGCGCTTCGTCGGCATCGGGCAAACGTCCCCATGTCCATTCACAGGCTTCATTGATGCTTCGCTCAACGCCGGATGCTTCACGATCAAGTCGCACTGCGAAGTGCTCGGCGTAGCGAACGGTGAATGCGCTGTTCCAGAGCGCGAGCGCTTGCTGCACGGTCACGGAGTTGTTCCGCACGGGCGCGAGTTGATCACCAGCAGGACAATCAAGGGCGTCCATCATCGGATCAGGCAAGGTACGGAACAGGAAGCGATACACGCTGCGTCGGCGGGCCATGTCGCTATCAACGTCGAACTTTGTGTAATCGACTTTTGGCGTCACGTGAATGCCCGGTTGCAGATCGAATTGTTGATCGCTCGGCCCGCCCATGCGCAGATCCAGCCGGCCGGACATCAAAAGAATCGCGTCCCGTACCGCCTCGGCATCAAGGCGAGTACGATTCATGTGCGAGAGAAAACGGTTGTCGGGATCAGTCGCTTCCAGTTTTCCAGCCGGCTGCCGGTATGTCGCACTCGTGACGATGAGTCGGTGCAGCTTTTTCAAAGAGCCTACTGCGTCATCGCGAAACCACGCCGCCAGCCAGTCCAGCAATTCAGGATGAGTGGGCGCGGACCCCATGCGTCCGAAATCGTTGACCGTCTCGACAATTCCGCGCCCGAAATGAAGGTGCCAGATACGATTGACGATGGAACGCCACAGAAATGGATTCTCCGGATGCGTAAGCCAGCGAGCCAGGGCCGCGCGGCGGGGACCTTCGGCCTTCGCATCATCGATCACGAATTGGCCCGGCAGCATGTGCGCGCAGGAGAGAGTGCCCGGGGCGGCGAGTTCGAGTGGTTTCGTGATTTCGCCCCGCCTCAGCATTCGAACTTCCCGTGGAGCACCGGCAGGCTTGTGACTGGCGTCCGGCGGAAAGTCACTTGCTCCGGCGAAGACCAGCGAAGGCTTTGGGAGCCGGGAGAGGTCGTGGGTGATCCGTTGGCGTGCGACGAAAGCGGCGAGCTGCATTCGTTGCTCTTCCGTGCGGTCCGCAGGCGCGATCTTCGAGACAAGAGCGACCTTTTCGGGGACGATCCTCACTGGAGCAGGAGCATCGGTAATCGCCAACCGCAGCCGCCCTATCAAATGTCCAGCGCCATGAAGTTGCTTGAGTGTGAGGACCAGCTTCGAGCCGGTCGGCACGGTCGCGCCTTGGGCGAGTTCGAAAACCGCCTGATGCAATTCGCCTTCGCGCGGATGAACACCCCATGCTGTCTTCTCGTCGCCATCCAGCGCGTGGCGAATCGTCCAGCCGTCCTGATCGAAATCCGAAGTCGCGTTGGTGAGTGAGAGCACTCGCGGAACTTCTGCGCCAGGCTCGAAGAGCAGAGCCTGGAATTCGCTCAGGTGCATGTTGCCATTGTCCTGGCGGCCGGGCCCGCGTTTCGGCAGTCGCTCATCCGGGAGGACTTCAAGACGGATTGCAGTCAGCCGGGAAGTGCCGACGGCTGCCGTTATCGTGTAGGTGTCGCGTTCCGGACGAGTGCCAGTGGCGAGCAACGAGCTGTCCGGTTGCCGCTTCAACGTCGTGCCGTTGGTGGTTAGGAATGTTTCAGGTTCCAAGATATGCCACGCTGGCGGATGTTTCTGCTGCTCCTCCCAGTCGGCGACGTCGTTTGCGATTGCTTCACTCAGCAACAACTTCCGGTCGCCTGCGTCGGCACGCTTGAGAAGCGTTTGCAGTTCGCCTCGGCGCTGATGCACTGCCCGATCAGGATCGTAATAACGGTTCGCCTTGTCGGTGCCGGCGAACACAGCCTGGAGTGCGTAATAATCACTCTGCGGGATTGGATCGAACTTGTGATCGTGGCAGCGTGCGCATTGAACAGTCGTGCTGGTGAATGTCTGCATCACCGTCGTCACGATGTCATCGCGATCAATGTAACGGGCGCTCTGGCGGTCCAGGGTATCCTCGCGAATGTCTCGCAACGAACTCTCATCCCACGGTCCGGATGCCAGCAGACCCATCGCCACGATCGCTTGCGGATCGTCAGGAAATATCACATCCCCCGCGACCTGCTCCTGCACGAAGCGCGGGTAGGGCTTGTCAGCATTGAAAGCGCCGATCAGATAATCTCGGTAAGGCCAGGCGTTGGTGCGGATTCGATCCTGATCATGGCCGTGGGTCTCGGCGAAATGCACCGCATCCATCCAAAGCCGCGCCCAGCGCTCACCAAAGCGCGGGCTTTCAAGCAGGCGATCCACCAGACGCTCGTAGGCGTTCGTTGAGGTGTCGTGAAGAAACGCTTTGATTTCCCCTGGCGAAGGCGGAAGCCCGGTGAGGTCAAATGAAACGCGACGAATGAGCGTTCTCCGATCCGCCTCGCCGCCATGCTTCAAGCCCTTTTGGTCCAGTTTCGCCCGGATGAACGTATCAACTGGATTGCTCGCATGAGTTCCTCCGGAACTATTGGAAGAAGCAGTTTGAACCGCTGGCTTGACCAAAGGGCGAGCGGCCCACCAGTGGTTCGTCTCGCTCGCGCCGAGCCGCACCACGAACGAAAGGGCGAGCCCGCAATAAATCGCGCCACTTCGTTGACGAATCACGCCGCACAACAGCAGGACAAGTCCGTTCAACAGCGAACGGAAGTTCATCATTCTGACTGTCTGGGTCATGCTCGGGACAATAGACATCACGCTTCCGCGTGCAAGCACAGGCGACGGTCTTCGACAACGATCGAATAAAGGCAATGGCTGCTTAAATCTCAATTTCTTACCAGCTAGATCAGAATTCCACTTGCCATCCATGAATCCGGTGCCTACCAGAGACTGCATGAACCGCCGCACATTCCTCAAGCAAAGCTCCACCGTGCTCGCTGCCGCTGCCGCCGCATCCTATGTTCCCACCACGTTCGCCGCTGAGAAGCCGATCCGCGTCGGCCTCATCGGCACAGGCTGGTACGGCAAGAGCAGTTTGCTCCGTTCCATCCAGGTTGCGCCAATCGAAGTTGTATCCTTGTGCGACGTGGACAGCAGGATGGCGAGCGCCGCCGCCGATCTGGTGGCCTCCGGCCAGAACTCCAAGAAGAAGCCACGCATCTACTCGGATTTCCGGAAGGCGATTGCCGAGAAGGATGTCGATATCATGATGGTTTCGACGCCCGACCACTGGCATGCCATTCCCGCCATCACCGCGATGCAGGCGGGCTTGGACGTGTATTGCGAGAAGCCGACCGGTGTGGATGTGATCGAGAGCCAGTCGATGGTTGCCGCCGCGCGTAAATACAATCGCGTTGTCCAGATCAACACGCAGCGCCGCAGCACACCGCACCTGATCGAGGCGAAGGAACAGATCATCAAGGCGGGTCTGCTCGGCAAGGTGCAACGCGTCGAAGTCGGCGTCTGGTGGCACATGCGCAACAACACGCCCATTGCTGAAGCCCCGGACATTGCCGCGCCGGAAGGATTTGATTACGAACTGTGGACCGGTCCCGCACCAAAGCTGCCTTTCAACAAGATCATTCATCCGCGTGGCTGGCGGGCCTACATGGAATACGGCAACGGCATCGTCGGTGACATGTGCGTCCACATGTACGACATGACCCGCTGGTTGCTCGATCTTGGCTGGCCCAAGCGCATCACGTCATGGGGCGGCATTCTCAACGATCGCAATTCCAGGGCGAACATCAGCGACACTCAGACAGCGATTTATCAGCACGACAATTTCGATGTGACCTGGAACCATCGGACTTGGGGCAAGTCCCCCGATCCTGATCCGGATTTCCAATGGTTCGGCACGATTTACGGCGAGAAGGGCGTGCTCAAATGCAGCGTGTTCCGTTACGACTGGATTCCTTATTCGTCCGGCAAGGTCGAGCGCACCCGCAAGGCTCTTCTGGAATACGACAAATATCCCGAGGACGAGACCGAGAAGGATCTCGAACGTCACGTGGCCAGCGCGATGCGTGGGCATTGGAGGAATTATCTCAACGCACGAGAAAACCGCGGCAAGATTCTGCCCGTTGCCGACATCGAACAGGCGCACATCTCCAGCTCGGCGTGCTTCCTTGCGAACATGTCGCAAAAGCTTGGGCGCACGCTCGAATTCGATCCCGCCACGCATACGGTTAAAGGCGATGCCGAGGCGAACCGCTTGCTCGCCCGGCCTTATCGAGCGCCGTGGGTCCATCCTACACCGGACAAGGTCTGATCAAACCACCCGGCTCGTCTCCGTCGCGGACTGGCTGAAGCCGGGGTTCCAAAACCGGCGTTCGATGAACCGGTGAAACCAACTGCCGAGCAGGATTGTCATCCCCACGCAGCAGGGAATCCGTAGCAGCAGAATGCCCATCGGAGTGTCGGCACCGG
Organism: Verrucomicrobiales bacterium; assembly: GCA_005777315.1. GTDB lineage: Bacteria > Verrucomicrobiota > Verrucomicrobiia > Limisphaerales > F1-12-MAGs170 > F1-120-MAGs170. Next base: position 3,607 of record SXMN01000065.1, on the reverse strand, counting down.
ACGAATCTACGGCATGTCCCACAAGCCGCACCACCGGCCAATGCACCAGATAAAGGCTGTAGCACATGAGTCCCAAGGAACGGAGCGGAGACAACATCCGAAGGCCATAAGCGACCGCGTCCCATCGCTTCAATCCGATGATCAGCAGGGCAAAGGAGAACGCCGCGAGATAGCCTTGATTGGATGGAAGGCGAAGTTCTCGCAAGTCTGGCACCGCCCACATAATTCCGGCCACCAGCGGGAGACAACACCAAGCCTTTGTTCGCGTCGGAACGTCGTTCGAGACATGGTAAACCAGAACTCCCGAAGCGAACATCAGCCACTGGCCATCCAGAAAGAGTCCTTCCGTGCGCAACGTTCGCAGTGGAAACAGAACCAGGAAGGTCACGATCAGTGTCACTAAAGTCAGCGCGTGAAAAAGGAAACGGCGAGTCGCGGCCAACGCCAGACCAGTCAGAAAATAGAACTGCTCCTCAAAGCAAAGGGTCCATGAGGGTGGCAGCAGGGGATTCTCAGAGCCGCCAGTCAGATGCCATCGCCATGTTTCAGTCAGACTGAAATTGCCCAGCCACTGCCATCCTGTCAGCGATTGTGGTGGCGGGACACCAAGGGACTGAAAATAGGCCTCAGGAAGAAACTTCTCAGTCAACCAGGCGAACAAGGCTGTCATGGCGAGCGCTGCCCAGTATGGTGGATAAATCCGGCGGAAGCGCCGCCAGAAGAAACGCTTCGCCGCGCCAGATTCCGCTCTCAACGCATCTGCGGACGCGATGACGCAATAGCCGCTGATCACAAAGAAAAGCGGAACTCCAATCCAGCATTTTCCCAGGATCGCGAAGATGACGGCAGTCGCGCCGCTGGTCTCCTGAAGCGGACTTCGCGCGGAATGATAAACGACAACCAGCAGGCAGGCGAGACCCCGCCACAACGTCAGCGAGTCATAGCGAACTCGCGAGTGTGTGCCTGTGGCGGCGTGGCTTGGATCTTCGAGCTGCAAATCGTTTCATTCCACACGTCGCATTCCCGTCATGCAACAAGCCTGAAACACAGGATCGTTCCCACCTTCCGCATCGACTGTCGGGCAAGCTTACGCCAGGAGCGCTCTGGCCTTTGCCAAGGCCTCGTCCAGCTTGCTCGCGTCCTTGCCGCCGCCACGCGCGTTGTCGGGCTTGCCGCCGCCTTTGCCGCCGACGATGGGGGCGATGGCTTGAATGATTTTGCCTGCCTGGAACTTTGCGGTGAAGTCGGGGGAGACCGCAGCAATCAACGCAACTGCTCCGTTCGCCGCACCGCCGAGAACGATGACGCCTTTGAACTGGGCTTTGAGTGCGTCAACGATGCTTTGGAGTGTGTCGCCGTCAGCATTCGAGATGTTTGCGATGATGGCAGGCGTGCCGTTGATGGCTTCGACTTGTGCGAACAATGACTTTGCGTTGCCTGCGGCTTCCTTCTGCTGTGCGGACTTGAGCTGCTTCTCCAGCTCTTTCTGATGGGCCAGCAATGCTTCAATCTTCTTGTCCAGTTCGTGAACCGGGCTGCTGACTTTGCCTGCAACTGTCCTGATCAACTCGCGGTCGAGCTTCATCACATCGTACGCTGTAAGGCCGGCAACGGCTTCAATGCGCCGCACACCGGCGGCAATGGCGTTCTCGCCGACGATGCGGAACAAGCCGATCTCGCCGGTCGCTCGCGTGTGCGTGCCACCGCAGAGTTCCATTGAGTAGCCATCGAGCCTCTGCGAAGCGCCGCCGATCTGGACGACGCGGACGGTGTCGCCGTATTTGTCGCCGAAGAATTGCATCACGTCCTTGCGCGACTTCACTTCGCTGTAGGGCACTTCCATCCAGCTCACGCCGGCGTTTTCGAGGATGCGTTCGTTGACGAGCTTCTCGATGTCGGCGACCTGCGCGGGCGTGAGCGGCGCGCTGTTGAAGTCGAAGGTCAGCTTGTCCGGGCCGACGAACGAACCTTTCTGCGAAGCCTCCCTGCTCACGACTTCGTGCAGCGCCCAGTGCAGCAGGTGCGTGACGGTGTGATTGCGTTGGATGGCGTTGCGGCGAGGGCGGTCCACGGCCAAAATGACGGTAGAGCCGACAGCAGGGGTATCCTCCTGATTGCTGATTGTTGATTCAAGCAAATGCAGCCATGTGTTGCCGGATTTCTGGGTGTTCGCGATGCGCCAGAGCTGGCCGCCGCCGGTCAATTCACCAGAGTCGCCAACTTGGCCACCCATCTCGGCGTAGCAGGCGCTGGTGTCGAGGATGACGGCGGTCTTGTCCTTGAGGCTGACGACTTCGACGACCGTCGCGTTTGTTTGCAGAGTGTCGAAGCCGACGAACTTCGTGGGTGTGGTGGTCTCGATTTGTGAGAGAGAAATGACTTCCTTCTTTTGCGCGGCGCGGGCGCGGGCGCGCTGCTCCTCCATCAATTTTTCAAAACCAGCGGTATCAACGCTCAAGCCGCGTTCGCGCGCCATCAACTCGGTGAGGTCGAGCGGGAACCCGTAGGTGTCGTAGAGTTCGAAGGCCGATTCTCCAAAGATCGCAGGCGGCTGTTTGCGGCCTTCGATGCTCCGTCCCTCCCAAAGTATTCTTGCAGTCGAGGCATGTACTTCAAATCGTTTGATCCCGGTATCCAGCGTCTTGTTAAACGACTCTTCCTCAATGCGGATCACATCCTGCACGTGCTTCTTCTTTGCCCGAATTTCGGGGAAGACGTCACCCATTGTCTCAGCGAGCACGTCCACGAGTTTGAAGAAGAACGGTTCGTGGAAGCCGAGCGTGCGACCGTAACGCACGGCGCGGCGCAGGATGCGGCGCAGGACATAATTGCGGTCGTTGTTGCCAGGCTGGATGCCATCGGCGATCGCGAACGACAGCGTGCGGATGTGATCAGCAATGACACGGAAGGCGATGTCGAGCGCGATTTGTTCGGCGCTGGGAGCGCTGCCGTCTCGGCGGCTTGTATCTGCATCGCCTGAACTCGCCGGCGGGACGCCAGCGCTCCCAGGAAGCGTGCTGCCGTATTTTTTCCCACTCAGTTTCTCGATGGCGTCGAAGATGGGGCGGAAGATGTCGGTTTCGTAGTTGGAGATCTTGGCGTTCTGGAAATCAGTCAGGTTCTTCGTACCCTGGATGATGCTGGTGACGCGTTCGAAACCCATGCCGGTGTCCACGTGCTTCGCAGGCAGCGGCGAGAAGGTGCCGTCTGGGTTCGCGTTGAACTGGATGAAGACGAGATTCCAGATCTCAATGCAGCGGGCGTCACCCTTGTTTACGAGCGAGCCTCGAGTATCTCCAGCGGGCGTGAGATCGACGTGCAGTTCGGAACATGGGCCGCATGGACCGGTTTCGCCCATCATCCAGAAGTTGTCCTTCTTGTTTCCGTTGACGATATGGACGGCAGGATCGAGGCCGACGCTGCGGAATTTCTCGGCCCAGAAGTTCCAAGCCTCCTCGTCGCGTTCGGCGGGATCACCAATGGATTTGTCCGGATTGTAAATGGTGGCATAGAGCCGTTGCGGCGGGAATTTCCAGATGCCAATGACGAGTTCCCACGCCCATTCGATTGCTTCCTTCTTGAAGTAATCGCCGAAGGACCAGTTGCC
>SXMN01000064.1 GCA_005777315.1 Verrucomicrobiales bacterium | reverse complement strand
GGCAATCCTGCCAACATTTGATCCGCATGCGCGATGGACATGCGCCAATCCAATCAGAGTCCACAGCGGCGCGCCACCAAATTCATTCCATCTCCTTGCCCTCAAACTTCATTCCACCCTCCTTGTCGAGGGCCATGGGCAGATCGGCTGGATTGTGCCATCAGAGAGGGCGCTTCACGGTTTCATGACATCTCTGAGGTCACGAAGAAAAAGCCTTCAGTCCTTTAACTCGCAAAGATCTGATCCATCTCCGTCGAAAGCTTCTTCAAGCCCTCGGGTGAGTCGCCACCTCCTTGCTCGGCGATGCCCCAGCCATCGAAACCAATCTCATCAATGGCTTTCATCACGGCAGGCCAGTTGTTGTCGCCTTTGAGAAACTCGATGGCGAAACCCTTGCGACATCCCTGTTCTTCGGCCTGCTTGCGGCTGAATTCCTTGATGTGGAGCGTGACAATGCGCTTGCCGAGGATGCGCACCCATTGCTCGGGCCAGCCGTAATGGATGACGTTGCCGATGTCGAAATGCCATCCCACCCAAGGGCTGTGGAAGTCGTCCACATAACGGGCCGCTTCGATCGGGCTGAGGAGAAAGTTGTTCCAGACATTCTCGATGGCGATTTTGACCTTGAGTTCCTCGGCAAGCGGCAGGGCCTTTCGAATCTGCTCCTGGGAGCGGGCGTAAGCGTCAGCGTATGACACCTGCTCGTTCACCACTCCGGGCACGAGCAGGACAGCGCGGGCTCCGTACTTGTGAGCGTCTTTCAACGACTGGTGAAGCCCTACCAGGCCGCGCTCGCGGGTGCTTGGATTCGGATGAGTGAGCGTCTCGTTCCAGTGTGTGGCGCAACAGACGCTCGGCACCTTCAACCCCGTCGCGTCGCGGGCAGCGAGAACCTCCTCCTGGTTCATGTGGCTCATTGCCTCGATTCCCTCGAAGCCTGCTTCCTTGCAAATCTTGAACTTCTCCATCACCGAACCCTTCGCGCCAACCGTGGACCACATGATACCCTTTCGGATATTCGGGCGCTTCTTCCCAGAATCGGCGGCATTAACAGTTCCGGGGATCATTGCGGCACAAATGGCCGCGCTGGCGGAGACTTTCAGGAAGTCACGTCGGGGAAGTCGGGTGTTCATTACAGGTCGGAGTTGAGGATGCGTTGGCTCTTAATGATGTTCGGTCGAATAGGGTTCAGGCTCAGATCAGCTTCGTCCGGCCCGGCATAGCCATCTTTGCGATGGGCAGACTCATGTTCCAATCGAGATTTTCGGGAACGAGGCTTTCCTGGGAGTTGAGCGCCTGTTCCCACGTGACTTCCAAACCCGTATAGGCGGCCATGCGGCCCATGATCGCCAGCATCGTGCTGTTGGCCATGCGAACGCCGTCGTTGATCGGCTGACCGGCGCGGATGGAAGCGAAGAGTTCGTTGTGTTCGACCTGATACATGTCCGGTTTCTCTCCTTCGTACGTCCATGAATTTTCACCGGAAATATCGACGTCGCGCCTCCGGATGGCACCCATGGTTGCCGTGCCCTTGGTGCCTATGATGTAGTCTGCGGTCTGGTTGTGGCAGCCGGTGGTCTGGCGCTGCCCCATGAAGGCACGAACACCGTTCTCGAACTCGTAGTTTACCTGGATATGATCGTAAATGTTGCCTTCGTGGTTTGGAATCTGGCGTCCGCCCACGGCCACAGCCTTGATCGGATGCGTGTCGCGCATCGCCCACGCGATCTTGTCGATGCTATGGACTGCCTGCTCCACCAAACCATCACCGCAAAGCCAGACGAAATTATACCAATTGCGCATCTGCCACTGGAGATCGGTCATCCCGGCGGGCCGTTCGCTGGGTGCTGGCATGGGTTTGACAGGCCCAGTGTAGTAAGTGGAATACATGGCGCGGATGTCGCCAATCGCCCCGTCGTGGATGCGCTTGAACAACTCGCGACGCGGATAATCGTAGCGCCAACAAAAGCCGGCGACGATCGCCAGCTTCTTCCGCTTCGCCATTTCGACTGACTCAATCACCGAGCGGACACCCGGTCCGTCAGTCGCCATGGGTTTCTCACAGAAGATGTGTTTACCCGCTTCCACCGCCGCTCGCAAATGTTGGGGTCGGAAGCCTGGCGGTGTGGCAAGAATCACCAGATCCACTCCGCTCTTCATCACATTTTCAAAGGCGTCCAGCCCCACGAATTTGTGTTCCGGCGGCACTTGAACCTTGTCGCCAGCTTCTTTCTGAAGGGTGCTGAGGCTCCGTTCAAGCTGGTCACTGAATGCGTCGCCCATCGCGGTCAGGGCGACATTCTTGTCGGCCTTGAGCGCCTGGCTTGCGGCTCCGGAGCCCCGTCCGCCGCAACCGATCAATCCGACCTTCAGCTTGTCTCCATCGGCTGCCCGGGCGGTGTGGCTGAGATTGAGGTTCGCCGCGAAGATGCCGCCGACGGCTGCGGACGATGATGTGATAAGAAACTCTCGCCGGGACGTCGGTGAGGGGAGGTTGGTCTGGTCGTTCATTTGGAATTTTGGGTTGCGGAGCTAGAGATAAGTTTGTGGATCGGACGCGTCAAGGAAGGATACCTGCTCCATGTCTGATCTTCTCGCGCGGTTGAATCACCAAGACTCACCGTCTCATGCAAACACCGGAAAAGCCGGCGTGCGCCGTTGCGACGAGGGGATCGGATGAATGTCATTTAGGTCGTGTAAATATGCGTTGCGGAGACTTCGACGGCAGTGGGTGGATGATTATTTGAAAACGTTTACGCAGGGCGTGAACGGCAATTCGTGCGCGCTACGAAAGCGAGAACGGCGTGAACATCTGTCTGTTCTGGACGTTTGTCTTGCTCCGCCATCTTTGACTGAGCTAGCATGTTTTCCACGGGTCAACTGACGCAGCTCCATGAGCCGGCTTGATGAGAGCGAAGACATCCTCCCGGGAAGCCAGTCTGGCTCGGCGTCTCATCCCTGCCCCTGTTTATCAAGTGATGGCTGGTTCAAGCTCCTTAATCGAACGTCGAGCCCATCCGCGGTTCCGGCGAACTTCTTCTGGTGGACACATCTCATCCGACAAAAATGAACTCATTCCATGCTGATGCTCCAACGATAATGCGCTCAATCTCACAGTGCCAACAGCCCGGCAATCGCAGTCAGTTTAAGTGCATCGCGGCCGCTTTTTGCATCTTGCTGCTCCTGATTGCGGACCTGCATGCCGCTGCAACGGAAGACCAGAGGCATGCCAATTCAATGGAGAACTTTTTGTCCCGGAGAATTACGACCTTGAGGGAACGTGGCGGCTACCCCCGACACCCTGGGAGTATCAACGCAACTTCCCGCGAGTGTTCAACGACGCTCCGACTCCGTCGAATCATGCGCATTACGGCTACGATCATATCGTCTTGAAAAAGACCGGATATGAAACGGATCCCGGGAGTGGCAACTACCGCTACCTCACACTGAAGTACGCCGGGAAGTACTTCCACCGACATGCCGTGGCACGGCAGTGCGTCTCGGTGCCGGATCCCTTGAAGCCAATCTTGATGGATCTGTCCTATAACTACGTTTGTTCCTATCAGAATTTTGAGTACGACATGACCGGAAAACTCACCCTGACAATTGACAAGTTCGGCGACCGGATCGTTGGCTTCAAGGTGTTCCTGGAAGGAACAAGCAAGGACATCCCGGTCTTCGAACACGCAGCGGACATTCATTTCTTTGGCGATGATGTGGATCCCAATGACGGAGAGGGAACCTTGTTCCAGGATATCGCAGGAAATGTCATCTTTCTGGCGAGTTATGGCACAAACGAAGCGACAACTCGCGTGAAGCTATTTGCGAACGCAGACTGCAAGACGCTGGACTGCAATTTGACCATCCCCGAGGAATTCGTCTCGGGGCAGAGGTATGAGAATGATTTCAAGTACCGGGATGATCTGGGTGTTTACAACGAGCCCAAACGCGTTGTTTACGATGTGTTCTGGCACCGCGACCTGGGCCCAACGCCGGCGTCCGAGACGGGAGTGATCAAAGGCAAACTGGTTGACCGGTCGAATAACATCGTGATCAAACGCGCGCTTGTTTACCTCAACCGGCAGGTGGGGTTGATTCGGAACAAGCTGGCAAACGAATCGGACCTGGCTTACGAAATCTACCTGCGAAACACGACGAGTCGCATCGCGCGAGCGCCACTGGAGGAAGACAGCACATTCGAGTTTAAGGACGTTCCGCTGTTCACACGCATGGAAGGATCATCGGACGCCTGGCAAGGCGCTGCCTACACGATTGAGGTGGTGTACGCGCAAGCCGACAACACGTTCCTGCCCGGCACTCCCGTTATTCACTACAAGAGCAAGATGGTTCATAACATCGCGCCTCAGGATGGGAATGACCCGGCGGTGGTGGTGGGATTGGATGGGATTTCGTCGATCGCAGCCAAGCGGGATGTGGCGACGCAGCTCTCCAACATCAGCACCAACAATTATCGGGCGATCGAGACGAACGTGCTTCAGCGCCTCGCGAAGCTGGAGTCGGGGGAGTTGCCGCTGACAGCGGAGGCCGAGGAGGGCGTGAAGCGGGCGGTCTGGGCGGAATCGATGGCGCGTGAAGGCGCCCGCCAGGCCGAAGATCTCATCAAAGTCATGTTGCAAGGTCTTGGCTCGACCGTGACGGACGTGCTTGGCCGGCTCATGAAAAACGACGACACTCGAGGCGCCAAAGGGAAAAAACTCGTGACAGGCGCCGCCACAAGCAAATTGCAGTCGGCCAAGGCGGACGACTTCAAAGTGAATCCCAAGCTCTCCGCAGAGGAAATTGACCAATTGGCGCTGGATGGAGTGCAGTTTGTGATGCTGGACACGGTGGAGAAGATGTTGAGCTGGCAATCGGGCTTCACCGAAGCTGTGCTCAAGGTGAAGGGAGCTGACAAAGGGACCATCGCCAAGGTCACCCGGCTGTTGAATACCGCCGCGAAGATTGTCGTGCTGATAGCCAAACAATCGATGGGCTTGGATCCTTCAGCGCTGTTTTCCGCTTTGCGCGACGAGCTCATCAAGGAATCGATCAATCAACTGGCACCGCTCCTGTTTGATAATCAATTGCGGCTGCAACTGGACCTGCCGATCTACGGAGATTTCCGCAAGGATTTGGGAACACTCGAGTCCGTTCCCTCCTACTGCAAGCTCACGGCCACCGATCTGGATTACTCGCAGACAAAGATGCGTCTCTGGAGCCGCGCGGACCTTGCACGCTATCAGGCCGACGCGGAGTCGTCGGGGCAGTACCAGTTGGAGTTGATCTCGCAAGGCACGTCGGTGAAAGTGCTGCTGATTTACGCCCAGGCCACGGCGAAGATTGGAAAGACTGCCGGAAGCGTGCTGGGTGTCGCGGGCTCTCTCGGTTTGTCCCAGGCGAAGATTGCGGCTGAAATCAGCAAGGAAGTGGCGCTCTTCGCCAACGTGAGCACGTTTGCGGTTCCGGCGGCCTACGTCTTCTACAGTTCACCCAAGCTCGTGAAGAACGGAGTTTATGCGGCATACGGAGAGAAGCCGATCACCGGGGCATCCTTGCATACCGTGAATCCGCCGGATCCCGCTTCCTCGCTTCCACCGGGTCTCCGCACCGAGCTACAGGACGCCTACTCACGGTTTGTAAATTCCGCCGGAGCTTTCGCGACGAACCTCCAGCTCGATGAGATCGGCAAAGCGATCACCGCTTCGACCGGAACGGCGGGCTTTACGGGTGCTTATCGCAGCCTTCGGCAATCTTCCGGACAGCTTTCCTCCCAGATCATGGGAGTGTCAGGAAATAATGAAGGAGACGGCACGACAGTTTCCCTGCTGATTCAGAAGGAACTCGAGTTCACCCTCGCTTGCGACCTGGCTTATCAAGAGTTCGTGAGTTTGCTCACGACGCTTTTCAGCGACGCGTACACCGGCAAGAATGATCAGGCTTATATCCTGGCCCGGGATGAGGTGTTGCGGCTGCTTGGCGACGCATCGAAGAAGGCTCTGGACTTGCAAGGCAGCCTGACTCGATGGATTGACTCACACGCTGGCGTGCAATTGCGGCCTGCGATTGGAGTCGCCATCACGTCCATCAGTTCAGCAGGCAGCACGAAGACCGAGATCAGCCGTTCGGGAGAACCATTTGAAATCAAAGCGCATGTTCGCAACCTGAGTTCGCTCGCGCTTTCCAATCTCACGGTAAGTCTGAGCCTGGCCGTCCCGGAAACCGTTGCAAAGATCAACACCCCGTCCAGCGTGCAAGTGGGGACTTCAAGCCTCAAGCCGTACGACGGTCAACCAGACGGGCTGGATGAGGCTGAAGCACAATGGACGATCACTTATGTCGGCCCGGTCGCCAATGCCGGCCCTCTGATCATTTCGATTGCGGTGCTCGAGAGCGGGCAGACGCCCGTCAGTTTCGTCAGCTCGGCGGCGACGGGCGTATTGCTGCCAGATCGAGCGGCAACGGATCCTGACGGTGACAGGATGCCGACCAGCTACGAAGTCCTGGTCGGACTCGATCCAAACCGGACGGATGCGGACGCTGATCCTGACAACGATGGCCTCACGAACATCCAGGAATTTCTGCTGGGGACAGATCCGCACAAGGCGGATACGGATGGCGACGGCCTGTCGGACGGCGAGGAGGTTCACGGCTCCAAGAACGGCTTCCGCACCAATCCAATGATTGCGGATACCGATGGAGATGGAATCCTGGACGGCACCGACGGACAGCCGCTCAACGCACTCGCGTCCACAACAGTCGCCATCAAAGAACCTGCCGTCGCTCTTTCGGCGAAGACGCTGACGTTGAGCCGTGCAAATTCTGTGGCTTCGGTCTCGGTGAGAAACTCAGGAGCGGGGGTCCTCTACTGGCAGGCCGAACTGGATCGTCCGGGTCTGGTCACGATTTCGCCGCAAGCGCCTTCCAGCGGTGGGGACGGTGATTCGCTCACCATCAGTCTGGCGGAGCCTTCGAGCGCGAAGCTGCTTCAAGCTTCAGAAACGCGGGTCGTTGTCTCGGACATCGGCGGCGCTTTGCAGGACGGACAGGAGTTGATCGTGCGCATCGAAGCTGAATTGCCGCCTCCGCCTCCCAAACCAAAGATCTCCGGGATCACGCTCCGCAGTGGAGATCGCGTGCGCATCAATTTTGAGGGCAATGCGGGGACAGCCATCCGGCTTGAAGGTTCGGTGGATCTGAAAGTGTGGACGGAAGTCTATAGGGCAGACACCTATGCGGGAGGAGTCTTGAGTCTGACGGAGTCAATGACTGCGGCCCGGCCATACCGGTTCTATCGCGCGGCTCAATAGGTGTGGCCTCGCGACCGCGATTCATCACTGCCATTGTTGCTCGCACAGCACGCCAAAGTTCGTCGCGCAATTTTTGGCGCGCTTCGGGCAGGAAATGCACTTGCTGGCATGCCGCTTTCCCCCTATCCAAGGGCAGGCTACGGTTGGTCAAGCGGTTGAATTGTTCGTAATCACGGCCTTAGAAAACAATCATCTCCTGCCTGCATATATGCGATGCCACAAAACCTTCCTTGTTCCACAAATCCTCACCTTGCTCCTGGCCACCCTCAGTTGCGCCGCCGGAGAGGCTGATATCAAAATCCCGGATCTCACCGCGGTGAAGTTCGACGGCTTGGGAGGGATCAGCGGCATTGCGCTGATGTACCTCGGCATTCTGCTGTGCGGTATCGGCGCGCTGTTCGGGCTGATTCAGTACATGCAAACAAAGTCGTTGCCGGTGCATGTCTGCATGAGCCGGGTTTCCAACACCATTTGGGAAACCTGCAAGACCTACCTCTTCGCCCAGGGCAAATTCCTGGCGATCCTCTGGTTGTTGATTGCCGCGTGCATGGTTTATTACTTCGGGTTCCTGTCCGAACACAAGGATGCCGCCGGCCAGCCTTTGAGCAGCGGCCAGGTCACATCCAGTGTGCTGGTGATTCTTGCGGCTTCCATCCTTGGCATCCTCGGTTCGTATGGCGTCGCGTGGTTTGGAATCCGCATCAATACAATCGCCAACTCACGCACGGCCTTCTCCGCTCTGAGAGGCGACCCGCTGGCCACATTGAGCATCCCGCTCCGTTCAGGCATGAGCGTCGGCCTGCTGCTCGTCTGCGTGGAATTGTTCTTCATGATCTGCATCCTGGTTTTTCTGCCGCGCGAACTGGTTGGCCCGTGTTTCATCGGTTTTGCGATCGGTGAATCGCTCGGCGCTGCCGTTCTCCGCATCTGTGGCGGCATCTTCACCAAGATTGCGGACATCGGCTCCGATC
>SXMN01000063.1 GCA_005777315.1 Verrucomicrobiales bacterium | reverse complement strand
GGCTTTCCTTCCGCCAAGCAATCCTCGGTCTTGGGTGGTTGGTTAGACCTTTCCATTCATTGTTTTCACGTTGAATTCCGAGCGGACCATCCGCCCAGACTCAGGGGACTTTCACCCCCGGACTCACACAGCTTCACGAAGCGCACCATAATCTTGATCGTAATCGCGGGCAAAGTCTGAGCCCGCTTGAAAATACTGTGATCCTAAAAACGGCGGTACGGATTCACAGAAGGAAACAAAGAGAACGAAGGGACAGCAACTTCGACAGACGCTCCCCGGTGATAGGCGCTCACCCAGTCAGTGAAGTTCGGGAGACCAGGAAGATCCTGCCAAATCTTTTTCACTTAGTTTCCTTCGTTGCCTTCTGTTCAAACCAACTGCTGTTTTCAGGATAAGAGGCTCATCCATCAGTGAACGCTGTAACAGCCACTCAATTCTGTCTTCGGACTTACTTTCCGATTCGTGTCCATTGGTGTCCATTCGTGGTTTCCTGCGGCATGGTTATGGCCAAGCTTGTGATCAGTTGTTGAATCCAGTAGCGTTTTCGGCGTCAAGAATCCCATGCCGTATCGCCACGCCATTCAATTCTGCATCTTTGTTGCGATTGCTGTGATGATCCACGGCCTGGCTGGACGCGCAGCAGGGGAAGAGTTCAGTGCTGAAGGCATCGAGTTCTTCGAGAAACGGGTCCGCCCTGTGTTGATCGAGCACTGCCATAAGTGTCACAGCGCGGAATCGGAAAAGCTGAAAGCTGAATTGCGTGTCGATTCCCGTGAAGCGTTGCTCAAAGGCGGGGAATCAGGGCAACCAGCCATAGTTCCCGGTGACGTGGACAAGAGCCGGCTGATCGCGGCGATTCGGTACCTGAATGTTGATCTGCAAATGCCGCCGAAGAACAAGCTCCCGGAGGCGCAGGTCGCGGACATTGTTTCCTGGATCAACATGGGCGCCCCCTGGACGAAGGAAGCGGCCGCGCGTGTCGCAACGGTGAAGAAAGCGGAGTTCGACATCGAACAGCGGAAGCGATCGCACTGGTCGTGGAAACCGATTGCCAGCCAGCCACCGCCTGCGGTTGAGCAACCGGACTGGCCACGACAGCCGGGCGATCGGTTCATTCTCGCGAAACTCGAAGCTGCCGGTCTGAAGCCGTCGCCTGAAGCGGAGAAACGCACGCTGGCCCGCCGGCTCTTCTTCGATCTGATCGGGCTGCCGCCGTCGCCCGCTGGACTGGATGAATTCCTGGGAGACACTTCCTCAAACGCGTTCGGGAAGCTCGTGGATCGATTGCTCGCGTCGCCGCACTTTGGCGAACGTTGGGCAAGACACTGGCTTGATCTGGTCCGTTACTCGGAAACGCTCGGGCACGAGTTCGACTATCCAATGCCGAACGCATGGCGTTACCGCGATTATGTTATTCGCGCCTTCAACTCGGACGTTCCATACGACCAGTTTGCGATGGAGCACATCGCGGGTGATCTGCTTGTAAAACCACGACGCCATCCCACGGAAGGTTTCAACGAGTCGATGATAGGCACGGGTTTCTACTGGCTCGGACAGCAGACGCACTCGCCGGTAGATGTTCGCGCGAACCAGTCCGACATCATTGACAATCAAATTGACGTTCTCACGAAGACGTTCATGGGCCTGACCGTGGCTTGCGCGCGTTGTCACGACCACAAGTTCGACGCGATCCCGACCAAGGATTTTTACTCGATCTACGGGATGATCGGGAGTTCACGTTACGCGCAACGAGCCGTGGATCCGCCGGATCGGATGAACGGAACTGTGAAGCGCCTCGCCGAGTTGAAGCCGAAAATCCGATCAGCACTGTCGGACACGTGGCAATCGAAAGCGGCGAAGGTGAAAGACTACCTGCTGGCGGCGCACGCAGTGACGTTGAATGCAAAGCAAGACGACAATGCAAACGCGACGAACGCAGTTGCTGCCCGATTCAGCGTCGAGGCATCGAGACTGGTCAAATGGCTGACGGCTCTGCGCGTTCAGCGGGCTGGGGATGACGATCAGCCCTTCCGGATCTGGAACAGGTTTTCTGGAACGAACATGCCTTCGGACTTCGCGGCGGCGTGGCGCTCAGTCATGTCCGGAGCATCCCGGCCGGAGCAGGGGCGTCCCCGGACGAACGAGCTGGTCTTCGCCGATTTTTCCGAAGGCTCCATGGAAGATTGGTTTGTCGAGGGCGCGGCATTTGCCTCCGCGACTCATGGCGCTGGCGAATTCGTTGTCACTGATCCAAAGAAGATGGCGCTGCGAATTCTTTCCACGCCGGGAGTGAATACAGCCGTCCTCTCGGGACGGCTTCAGGGCGCCATTCGTTCGCCGACGTTCACCATTTCAAACCGGTTTGCGCACATTCGCGCCGCCGGCCGTGACAGCCGCCTAAACCTGGTGGTCGATAATTTCATCATGATCCAGGATCCGATCTATGGCGGGCTGCGCCGCGTGCTGGATCGTGACGACCTGGGCTGGATCACGATTGACCTGGGCATGTGGCCGGGGCATCGCGCTTACATCGAGTTCAATGATTTCTCAGTGGCAGATACGGCGTCTGGTGGCCGAGCTGGCGGCTACGGGCCTGATGGATGGGTTGCAATCGATCGAGTGATCTTCTCCGACGACAAACAGCCGCCGCTTTTGAAGGCTGTGGATTTCGCGACAATGCTGGGTGCGCATGAGGTGCGCACCATCGAGGCGCTGGCGGAGCGTTACGATCAGGCGGTGCAGGCGGCACTTCAGGAATGGGAATCCGTCAACAAGGCTGGGGCCTCCCGCCAGCCCGGGGCATCTTCGCCCGCTTCATTCATGCTTCTCGACTGGCTCGTGAGGAATGGCCTTCTCGATACACAGGAAGATCCGAAATCCGCCGAACTGTTGCGCGAGTACCGGGCGATTGAGGATTCCACTCCGGCACCGACGTTCGTGCCAGCCATGGCCGACGGCACCGGACTTGATGATGTCGTCTTTATTCGCGGCAACGCGCGGACGCCTGGGGAGGTCGCGCCCCGGCGCTTTCTCGAAGCGATTGCCGGCCCGGATCGATTCTCAATGGGGCAGGGGAGCGGACGATTGGAATTTGCGCGCCGGATGACCGATCCTTCGAATCCATTCCTCGCGCGAGTGATGGTCAATCGCGTGTGGCATCATCTGTTCGGGCGCGGAATCGTGCCGACACCGGACGATTTTGGAGTGCTTGGGCAGCCACCCACGCATCCGGAATTGCTCGACTGGCTGGCGGATTGGTTCCGCACCGAGGGTGCCTGGTCCGTCAAGCGGCTCGTCAGGATGCTGGTCACATCATCCACCTACCGGATGTCGAGCAAGCCTGATGACGCCCTGGCGGAGGAGAAGGATCCATCAAACATGCTCTGGCATCGAATGGAAGTGCGGCGTCTCGAAGGCGAGGTCATCCGCGATTCGATCCTTTCGCTTTCCGGACGGTTGGACAAAACGATGTTTGGGTCGCCGGTGCCGGTACATCTCACGCAGTTCATGGATGGGCGCGGGCGTCCTGGGAAAAGTGGCCCACTGGATGGTGATGGACGGCGGTCCATTTACGTGGAAGTACGCCGGAATTTCGTGTCGCCGATGATGCGGGCTTTTGACACCCCGGTGCCGATGACCACGGTCGGCCGGCGCACAATGTCGAATGTCCCGGCGCAGTCGCTCATCCTGATGAATGATCCATTCGTGGCTGCTGAAATGAAACGCTGGGCGAAGCGGCTGATCGAAAATCCTCAAGCCTCGCCCAAACAACTCATCCAGGAAATTTACCTTGCGACATTCGGACGCGCACCCATCGGCAGCGAAATTGAGGACGCACTTGCGTTTGTTGCCAGGCAGAGTGAAGCCTACGGCACCACCGGAGATGAAGCTTCGCGCACGGCATTGGTGTGGTCTGACCTTTGTCATGTACTGCTCAATGTCAAAGAGTTTATGTTTGTGAATTAAGTATGTCGCATTGCCAAAACTTCCTTTCACCAGCGGTGACCCGCCGCCAGATGCTCATGCGATGCGCCAATGGATTTGGCGGACTCGCGCTCCTCGGATTGCTTGGTGACCGGGCATTTGGAAGCGTCGTCACCGGCGAAGCACCAAAGGCATTCAACACGTTGACGCCGCGTGCGTCGCATCGGGTGCCGAGAGCTCGCAATGTCATTTTCCTGTACATGGATGGCGGGCCGTCGCAGGTGGATACGTTTGATCCCAAGCCCCGGCTCAACGCCGAACATGGCCAGCCGTTCAAGCCGAAGATGGAGCCGACACAATTCAACAACAATGGCAGCACGTTCGGCTGTCCATGGAAGTTTCGGAATTACGGTCAGAGCGGACTGCCGGTGAGTGATCTGTTTCCAAACATCGCGCAGTGCGTGGATGATCTTTGTGTGATTCGCTCGATGGTGGCCAATTTCTCGGAGCACACGAACGCGAACTACTTCCTCCACACCGGCCTGGGCCTCTCGGGCAGGCCGAGCATGGGAGCGTGGGTCAGCTACGGTCTGGGAACAGAGAATCAAAATCTGCCCGGCTTTGTGGTTCTCAACGGAGGTCTGATTCCACCGGGAGGGTTGGAGAATTTTGGTGGAGGATTTTTGCCGGCTACATTTCAAGGCTCTGTCTTTCGTGCTGCGGCACAACCGGTGGCAAACGTTCAACCGCTGGAAGCCACGCCTGCATTGCAACGAAACAAGCTGGCGCTCATGCGTAAGCTCGACCAGGGAGTGCTCGCCCGGCTTGGACACCTGGACCAACTTGAATCTGCCATCACGAATTATGAGCTGGCCTTTCGAATGCAATCCGCCGTGCCGGAATTGATGAACATCGATGGTGAATCCGAGGCCACGAAGAAGCTGTATGGACTTGAAGCCGCCTATCCGCAGACGCGCACCTACGCGCTTCAATGCCTGGTCGCGCGCCGTCTGGTGGAACGCGGCGTGCGGTTTGTTGAGCTGACATGCCCGTCAATTGGGGGAGCGGATCGCTGGGATCAACATGCTGGGTTGAAGACCGGGCACGAAAACAATTCGAGGGCGGTGGATCAGCCCATTGCCGCCCTGCTGAAGGATCTGAAGTCGCGAGGGTTGCTTGATGAAACACTGGTGTTGTGGGCGGGCGAGTTTGGCCGCACTCCGTTTGCCCAGGGTTCCGATGGTCGCGATCACAATCCGTTTGGTTTCACTGTCTGGATGGCCGGCGGAGGAGTGAAGGGAGGCATGGCATACGGCGCGACGGATGATTACGGTTACAAGGCGGTCGAGGACAAGGTCCACATGCACGATTTGCACGCGACAATTCTGCATTTGCTCGGTTTCGATCATGAGCGGCTGACGTTTCGATTCAGTGGTCGGGACATGCGGTTGACGGACGTTCACGGTGAAGTTGTTCATTCGATTCTGGCGTAATTCCACTCCGAAAGCGGGGGAGGCAGCAGGTGACATCGAGCGCCTCTGCCAGTGTTTGTTGTCCTTGCTACTGCCCGGTTGAATTCGCCGTCATCTCGAAATCTCAATTGATGCAGGGATGCGGCTTGGCAACACGCGGGAGTCTGCCTAGATTCCACATTAGTTACGCGTCGCAGTTGCAAGCGAGGTGCCGGGAACGGGAGAGTTGGCAAAAGCTTTGCCAGTTTTGATCTCAGATGTCAGGCGGAAGGATGCCGCCAGATGTGCCCTCAGCATTATGCAAGCGAGGTGGAGTATGAGTTTGATTGGATGAAAGTGATTATTTTCGAGAATGACCTGGCAAGCCGTGATGAGCTGGCAAAGTGCATCACGGATCGGGGGGTGAAGTTTTCATCTGCCGGGAACCGGTTGAATTGTCTTCATCGCTCGAAGTCAATCCAGCATCGCTCATCTTCTTGAATGTGGACATCCCGGAAGGGTTGACGGCATGCAGTCAACTGACCCGCCAGGATGGTCAAAGGCCAGGATGGTTGGTGGGTCTGGCATCGTCCATCGAGGCGGCAGCCGCGGCGCTGGAAGCCGGCGCGAATGATGTGCTGTGGAAGCCGGTGAATCGGAATGCCGCCAGCCTCCGCCTGGCTGTGGCAGAGCAGCGTTTGCCGCAGGCTTCTCGCCGCACCGAGGACGAAGCTGTGCGGAATTACCGTCTCACGACACGTGCGAGTCAGCAGGCCGCGGTGGCTGCGATTGGTCAGTGCGCGCTTGTAGGTCTGGACGTTCCTGGGCTGATGACCCAGGTGGTATCATTTCTTGGTAACACGCTCGAAGTGGAGCGTTGCGCCATCTTCGAATACATGGCGGATACCCGCGAACTTGCGTTCCTGGACGGGTTTGGGTTCGGCCAGGAGATCCGCGCGGGAGTGCGCCACCTGGTTGTCGAGGGGACGCCGGAGTCACGAGCGCTCAAGGATGATCCCGTGATCATTCAGGAATGGTCCACCGAGACGCGATTCAAATTTCCAGAGACACTCAAAAGCGAAGGAGTGCGCAGCAGCGTCTTCCTTGTCATCGCCGGACCGGAACGCCCCTTCGGACTGCTGGTGGCTCATTCAAGGCGACCCGGCGCGGTGACGGAGGATGATCTCCATTTTGTCCAGGCCATCTCGACAATCCTGAGCCTGACCATTGAGCGGAGAAGGAGCGAAGCCGCCATCCAGCGGCTCGCGGCGTTCGCCCGGTGCAATCCGAATCCTGTGGTGGAACTGGCCGCCGACGGGGAACTGACGTACGCGAACGAGGCGGCTCTCGATCTGGCCGAGCAGATGGAGAACAAGCCGGTGCTCGCTCTCCTGCCAGCCGACAGCACGAAGATTGTTCATCAATGCCTGGCTGCAGGAGAAAATGCCGTCGGGCATTCCCTCGAGATCGCGCGCCGTACGTTCCTCTGGTCCTTTTTCCCTATTCCTGATCGTGAGGTGGTCCATTGCTACGGTGAGGAAGTCACTGGAAAACTGAATCTGGAGCAACAATTGCGGCAGTTGCAAAAGATGGAGTGCGTTGGCCAGCTCGCCGCAGGACTCGCTCACGACTACAACAATGTCCTGACCATCATTCGAGGGCATGGAGATATTCTTTTGACGGACACCACGCTGGCTCCGAAAAAAGTGATGTCGCTCCAGAAGATCCTGGGCGCAGTTGACAAGACTTCGGGTTTGACGCGGCAACTGCTGACGTTCAGCCGCCGCCAGATCGTGCAGACGGTGCCACTCGACCTGAACGAATGCCTCGCGACGGTGATGAAGATGCTCGACAGGGTGATCAGCGAGAACATTGAACTGACGTTCATGCCCTCGCAGAGGCTCCCCGCTGTCATGGGGGATTCAGGAATGCTGGATCAGGTATTGATGAATCTCG
>SXMN01000062.1 GCA_005777315.1 Verrucomicrobiales bacterium | reverse complement strand
GATCGAACAGGAGGGAACTTACTCGCTGCCCGAGGCGCAGTTGGACCGGTTCATGTTTTTCATCAACGTGGATTATCCGACGCTCGAAGAGGAACGCCGGATCGCCCGCGAAACAACCGGCGCGTCGCCCGCCCCGTTGAGCAAATTGATCACCGGCGACCAGGTGATGAAATTCCAGGAAGTCGTCCAGCGTGTGCCGGTGCCGGATCATATCTTCGATGCGGCAGTGGACATGGTGCGGCGCACGCGGCCGCGGGCCGCCGACGCGGCAGACTGGATCAAGCGTTGGGTGACCTGGGGCGCCGGACCGCGCGCGGTGCAATACTTGATCCGCGGATCAAAGGCCCGGGCTGTGATGCACGGGAGCTATCTGGTGCGCATGGAGGATTTGGAAGCCGTGGCTGAACCCGTGCTCACGCATCGCATCCTCACCAACTTCCAGGCGCAATCCGAGGGCATCACAAGCGCGACGATCATCGACAAGCTGGTGGCCGGGATGCAGGGGGATTCGCGCCGTGGCTGACGGCACGCGGTTCCTAGATCCGCAGGTGCTCGCGCGGCTCATGCCGCAGCCCTTGTTGACGCGCCTGCCCATGCAGGGATCGGTGTCCGGCCATCACAGAAGCCCCCATCGCGGATCGAGTGTCGAGTTTGCCGAGTATCGCAATTACACCCCAGGGGATGACATCCGACGGCTGGATTGGCGCGTGTTTGCGCGATCGGACCGTTTTTATCTCAAGGAGTTTGAAGCCGAAACGAACCTTCGCTGCTACCTCGTGATCGATTGCAGCGGGTCGATGGGATTCGAGGGTAAGTCGGGAACGAAGTTTGATTACGCCCGCCGTCTTGCGGCAACGCTCGCTTACCTTGTCGTTCATCACGGTGATGCGGCCGGGCTGGTGAGCGTGGGAAGCAAACTCGCGCGTGAAGTTCCGCCGCGCCGCACTCCCTCCCACCTCCAGACAATCTTCGAAGTGCTTGAGGAATCCCGTGCCGAGGGGGAGACCGGGCTGGTGAGCGCCTTGCATGACATCGCCGAGAAGGTGCGGAGCCGCGCGATGATCATCGTCATCTCGGACCTGTTTTGCGACCCTGACGAACTGCTGAGTTGCTTCCAGCATTTGCGTTTTCAGAAACATGACGTGGCGATCTTCCACCTGTTGGATCGCATGGAAGTGGATTTCAAATTCGACCGACCGGTGCGATTCGATGACATGGAAAGCAACTTCAACCTCGTCACCGAACCCGCCACCGTCCGTGATGAATACCTGCGGCAGCTCGAACTCTTCCTCGAACGGCTGCGGCTGGGTTGCAATGAATTCAAGGCGGATTATCGCCGTGTGATCACGGATCAAAGCTACGAAAAGGTGCTCGCGGATTTTCTGGTCGAGCGCGCCCGGCTGGCGGCGATGGGGCCGATGTGAGGAAACAGGTGGCAGGAGCGCGGAACCAAGCCCTGCCCGGAGAGGCGCTTCGCTTCAACGCCAGACCCCGAGTGTCACAAGCTGCCGTGTCACCGTGCCGCTCCAGTCGCGGTTGGCCAGCGGGCTGGCAGGGCTGGGATGCAGGATCTGGCCGGATTGGATTTTGAGTTCTCCAGCCACCTCGGCGGCCCGGGTTGCGGCGAAGGCTCCAACTCCTATGATCCATTCGGGCTGTAGAATCTCCAGCATCCGCCGGAGGTGAAGATCGCACGCGGCGAAGAGGGGATCCCGCTCGGATGTGGGGAGCTTGTCCGGCGTGCGGTTCGCGCCGCTTTCCTCAACAAACGCCAGGGGACAATAGTTCGCCACGAAATGATCCTTGAAAAACGCGTCGGCTGACTTGAAGCGCGCCGCGAAGAGGCTCCACAGGCGGCGACCACTGACCTCCGAGCGTGGACAATCGAATCCAAGGATCGGACGCTTCGGATGCTGGTGTGCTGGTTGGTTTACAGGCGCGGAAATGCCCAGCCATTCCCGGACTGCCGCGACCTCTCCAAATGGAATCCCAGTCTGCACCATCCCGAATGGCCCTGGGTTCATGCCAAGAAAAACCACGCGCTTGTGCGACTGGCCAAAGCGATAAAGATACTCCGCGTGTGGCGCCCAGGCGTATTCGAGCGGGTTGTAGGTGAAGGCGACCGGCGAAGCGAAGTGAAGGCTGGCTACGTTTTCGCCCAATCCACGGGCGGCTTCGATCAATGGAGGCAAATGGTGCGGCTTTGAGTTGGGAATCACTCGATAAAAATGAAAAGCGCCGCAGAGGCGGCGCTTTTGAGATTGAATGACTGTTCCTGTCTGGACGTTTTGACGAAGCGTCGAGAGATCAAACAGCAGATTTCCTGGCGCGAATGCGACGGAAGACAGCAAAACCCAGAAGGCCAACACCAGCGACCATGGCGTATTCGTGGGGTTCGGGGACAGCGACAGCGACTTCAACCTGGCTGATAGACCAATCCGGCGTTCCCCCTATTTCACTATAATCCCAACCTCCACGAAAACGCAGTTGAAGCGAGTCTCCGGAGTTCAAGCCTGTCAAGGTAGCTTTGCTCACCAGTGCGCTGCCATTACCCCCTGTCCAAGCCGACAAATTGTTCAGAGTGTTGCCAATAGGAGCACCTCCATTCGATATGGTGTCATTATAGCCGTTTTGAGTGAAAGTGAGATTGGACTGGCTCCACGCACCGCCGTTGATGTTGTACTCCAAGATTCCACCGTCTAAAGTATTTTCAAAATGGTAACTATGGTTGATTGTGATTTCGTACGACCCGGTTGTGCTGATGCTGATAGCTCCGCTTGTGAGTGTTATTTCAGTGCCGAGAGGGGTTGATGGGAAGTCTTCGTTTCCAGCAGTGCTCCACACACCCCCGCTATGGACAAAGGGGTTGTTGACATTGTCGTTAGGTACCAAGATCGCCGCCGTCCATCCCTCCGTGCCATTGGCGAAATTAAAGATGACCGCTTGAATCTGGCTGGTGCTTGCAACCCCGATCGCTGCGAGGAGTCCAAGAGTGAGTCGTTTCATGATATGTTGTGAAAAAGAAGTTCTTTGGATCGACTGAATGCTCATCGGCTTCGAACATACAATTAGGCATGGAGTCACAACGGCGCAAGCCGAAACATTCACCAAATGCGCTCGGGGTGTGATTGAAAGTGGGTTCCTCCCTCCCTCCCTCCACTCTTAATCGTAAATAAATCCTCCGGCTCTGCTTGAGGTTTCTGACGTCGCCAAAATCATCGCCACACTTCCTCGACCTTCCCACCATCGGACGCCATCTGGCGGAGGACCATGCTGTGGTAAGCGCCGCGCGCATTCATGAGTTCCGCGTGAGTTCCACGCTCGACGATTCGCCCTTCTTCCAACAGCAGGATCAAATCGGCCCGGCGGATGGTGGAGAGACGATGGGCGATG
>SXMN01000061.1 GCA_005777315.1 Verrucomicrobiales bacterium | reverse complement strand
TACCTTCCAGCCGTCCGTTGGGAACAGTCCGCACGACCCGACCTCTCCACTCGACCCACTCACGAAAGCACCAATTCAAGGGATTTGAACCGGTCACTGTCTTTTCAGGTTTACCCCGCTCTTTCTGAGGTCAGAACATTGGAAACTCTGCATTCGCTTTCTGCAGTAGCCTCACAAGCCTCACGATACCCAACAGCGTCATAAGTATCGGGGATTTTGCGTTCGTTACCTGCGGTAGTCTGACAAGCGTCTCGATAGGGAATAGCGTCACAAAAATAGGAAACTCGGCATTCGCTCGGACCAGACTCACGGCTGTTGTGGTTCCGAATGGGGTCACCGCCATTGGAGCCTCCGCTTTCGCCTCCTGCAATAGTCTGACTAACCTCTTGTTGAGCACCAGCCTCATTGAGATTGGAGACTCAGCATTCAATCTCTGTAGTAGATTGACAAGTCTCACCATCCCCGACGGTGTGACGACCATAGGGGATTCAGCGTTCGCTTCCTGTGCAAGTTTAAGCAGCATCACGATCCCGAGCGGCGTCACTCGCATCGGAAATGGAACATTCTCTTCGTGCAGCAATCTGGTCAGCATCTCGATGCTCGGAAGCGTGACCAGCATTGGAGACTATGCTTTCTTTGGAAGCGGCCTGACAAACGTCTCAATCCCCAATAGTGTCACCAACATTGGAAGCCAGGCGTTCGCTCTCAGCGGCAACCTGACGAGCATAATAATTCCTGACGGTGTGAGGACGATTGGGGACTCTGCCTTCGCCTCTTGTGGCATCCTAAGCGGAATCACCATTCCGAACACCCTCGCCCGCATCGAGAATGCTACTTTCTCTTCATGCACCAACTTGGTTGCCCTCCCGATACCGGACAGCGTGACCAGCATCGGGGATAGTGCGTTCTTCGGAAGCGGCCTGACAAACGTATCAATCCCCAATAGTGTCACCAACATTGGAAACTCAGCGTTCTCGGCGTGCTCCAGTCTGACTGACATCTCGGTGGATGTCCTCAATCCAACTTATGGCGGTTTTGCTGGAGTTTTGTTCAACAAGAATCGAACGGCCCTCATCCAATACCCCGCTGGCAAAGCGGGCAGCTACACGATTCCAATTACGGTCACCAGCATTGGCGAGAGGGCGTTCAGTTCCTGTGCCAGCTTGAACAGCGTCACGATTCCAAACACCGTCACGAACATCAGCTTCTATGCGTTTTCCTCATGCACCGGCCTGACCAGCATCTCGATCCCCGACAGCGTTAGCGTGATTGAAGCTGGTACATTCTTTGACTGCACGAGCCTTACGAACATCACAATCCCTGGGAGCGTCACCTATATCGAAGACCAAGCATTCGCGTATTGCGCGAATCTTTCCAGAATCACGATCCCAAACAGTGTCATGGGCATAGCACACTCAGCGTTCGACTACTGTAACAGGCTGACAGAAATAGATGTAGATCCCTTCAACCCAAGCTATAGCAGTGTGCGAGGCGTTGTGTTGGACAAGGAAAAGAGGCAGCTCATCCTGTATCCGAAAGGGAAATCGGGAAGTTACACAATCCCCGACGGAGTCACCAGCATCGGAGGCAGGGCATTTGAATTCTGCACCAGCTTGATCAGCGTCACGATTCCAACGAGTGTGACCAGCATTGGATTTGCGGCATTCGATGGATGTGAGAACGTCAACGCATACTATTTTCTTGGTGACGCCCCGCGTTTAGGAGGACTCATTTTCTTGATGGGCTGGCTCGGAGGAGCAGAAAGCGCGGCCGTCTACTATTTGCCTGGGAGCACGGGCTGGGACACGGAGTCTGGGTATGGTGGCCGTCCACTCGCACTCTGGCTCCCGCAAATGCAGACGAGTGATTCCGGCTTCGGCGTGAGTAACAATCAATTCTCATTCAACATCTCCTGGGCCAGCGGCAGGGCTGTGGTGGTCGAAGCGACCACGGATATGGGAAATCCGGTCTGGTCCCCGCTGCAAACGGTCACGCTCGACAGCGGCTCCTATTACTTCAGCGATGCGCAGTGGACAAATCAACCCACTCGTTTCTACCGCCTCCGCGCACCGTAGGCTCGAGCTTGAACTGGCGGCACACGGGAGCATCGGATTTCATATCCCTTTGGAAAAAGGCCATCCTGTTACGAGTTCCCATCGTGGAGTGTTGGAGATCCATTTGGAGTGTAATTTCCCCGAAACAAAGTTCGAGCTGTGAACCACTGAACCTCTGAGCGCCTCCTCTCCCGGCCTGCGGCCTTCGGGCACCCTCTCCTCCATTCTGAATGGAGGAGAGGGAAGGGGAGAGGAGGCACGGTTCATGGGGAGGAATGGAAGGGTCCTGTGGCGGTCTCGTTTCAAAGCAAGATTCTCCTATTTTCCGGTTGCGCACATTTATCCACCGGGCCTAATTTACCCAACGAACCCCAAGCCCCACAAAGCTTATGCATTTCGGTGCCGACTATTATCCTGAACACTGGGTCTTTCCTTATGCCGGCAGCGCTGAGTTGCCGGAGTCCCGATGGGAGGAAGACGCGAGCCTCATGGCCGCCGCGGGTATCAACGTCGTTCGGATGGGAGAATTTTCGTGGGGTATTTGCGAACGGGAGGAGGGCGTTTACGATTTCAGTTGGCTGCGCCGTGCGATGGATGTGATGGGCCGGTCCGGAATTCAAGTGGTGCTCGGGACTCCCACCGCTGCCCCGCCGCTCTGGCTCTCGAAACGGCACCCCGAGGTTCTTCCGGTCGATCAGGACGGATTGGTGCGTCATGAGGGCACCCGCCGCGCCTGTTGCCTGAATACGGACGCCTATTGGAACGCCAGCAAACGGGTCGTGATGGCGATGGCGCACGCGCTGGGCGATCATCCCCAACTGATCGCCTGGCAGATCGACAATGGCCTGGGTGCCCACCAAACCGAGTCATCCTTCAACGAGGAAGCCAGGCGCGATTGGATTGCCTGGCTCAAGGCCAAGTACGAAACCATCGACCGGCTCAACGAACTCCTCGGGCTGCGATTCTGGGGGCAGTTGGTCAATGACTGGTCGGAAGTGCCAATGCCGATGCGCGCTCCGACGGTCCACAATCCGGCGTTGCTGACTGACTGGCGCCGGTTCAGCAGCGATACCTGCGTGGCATTCGTGAGGATGCAGGCGGATATTCTCCGCGAGATCGCCCCGGAAACGCCGGTGACATCCAATCTTCGCGCACTCACCCGCAGATTCGATCACTTTGATCTCGGCGAGGTGCTCGACTTCATTTCCATCGACAGCAATGCGACGGTCAGTTCCAAATCCGCGGAGACCGCGTGCGACATCGACATCATGCGTTCCCTGAAGAAGTCGAATATCCGCACGCCCGGCGGAGGCGACTCGGGCTTCTGGTGTATCGAACAAAAGGCCGCCCATGTGAACTGGCAGGATGTAAATTCACTCGTTCGCCCCGGCGTCGTGAGGCTGTTCTCCTACCAGATGATTTCACGGGGGGCGGATGGAGTGCTCTACTTCTTCTGGCGTCAGCCGCGGATTGGCTCGGAGAAATTCTACGGAGGCGTCCTCACGCACGACGGACGTGGGAACGGCCGGGTGTACAAGGAAGTCTCCCAGATCGGCGAGGAGCTGAGACTTCTCGCTCCCATCATCAAGGGCACAAAGGTCATCGCCGATACGTGCATCCTCTTTTCCCACGACAATGAGTGGATGCTCGACCAGCCCATGATGCCGAACAAGCACTTCAACCAGCGGGAGCACATTCAGCTTTTCTATAACGCGTTTCACGCGCGGAACATTCCCGTGGACTTTGCCCGTCCCACTGAGGATCTGTCGAAATACAAGCTCGTCATCGCCCCATCGCTTCACCTTCTCGCCGGCGGGGAAGCTGACCTGCTCAAGCTCTACGTCCAGAACGGCGGCACACTTGTTTCCACATTCAATACCGGACTGGTGGATGAACATGGCATTGCTACAGACACAGGTTACCCCCACGATCTCACCGACCTGTTTGGAATGGAGGTCATGGAATTCGATCCTGTTCCGTCAACGGATGAGAATCATCTCGTCTTCAAAGGCTCATTTCCCACCACCCACATGCATCCCGCCAGAATCTGGTGTGATCTCATCGAGCCGAAGGAGTGTCAGGTGCTCGCCACCTACGCCAAGGATTTCTATGCGAACCGTCCCGCAATGACCGTGAATGAATACGGTTTGGGCAGGGCCATCTACGTGGGAACGATGAGTCACCAGCCGTTCTACTATGATCTCATTGGCTGGATCCGGCAGACGCTGAACATCATTCCCGTGTTGAAGGTGCCGGACAACGTGGAGGTCAGCATGAGACAGAAGGGTGATACCAAGATCTTCTTCATCCTCAATCACCAGAACTCGCACGTTCGACTGCAGTTCTTCAAGCCGATGCACGACTTTTTGACTGGCAGCAGCATCGTGGGGAACTACGATCTCGCCCCGCACAGTGTCCTCGTGCTGGATGAGCAAGAAAACGAACAACTCGAAAAAGCCGGAGCCCCAGCCGAGTCAACCAGCGAAGCCACCAGCGCCTGAGAGGGGCAAACCCAAGATCGATCCAAACGCGCGGAACAGAGTTCTCGCGCTCTGGCGGGGAATCGACCTGACAGCGCAGGAAACGGCGTTGCGTCCCACATCACGGGCCATAGGCAAGGTCTTGCCTAGAGTTCTCAAGGATCTCCGCATCGACCGCCGCCAATCGGAAGCAGAGATTGGCCGTGTCTGGAATCATCTCGTCGATCCAACCATCGCCAAACACGCCCAACCCACCGGCCTACACAAAGGCACTCTCTTCGTGACGGTGGACAACAGTGCCTGGCTCAGTGAAATCGTGCGCTACCGCTCGAAGGAAATCCTCCAACGCCTGCAACACAGCTTCGGACGCGACTTGGTGGCCCGCATCTCGTTCCGCGTCGGCTGATGGGAGCGGCTTTCATCAGGCCGTTTCGAAAGCAGCCGGATTTGGCACCTTCCGAGGTGGTGCGATTGCAGGTCTTGTATCGACTTCGGCGCGAGGTCTGGCAAACACTTCAACCAATAACTGCATGACGTTACCCGACAAACTTTTCATTGATGGCACCTGGCGAAAATCCGCCACCAGCCGCACCACCAAACTTGTCAACCCAGCCACCGAGGAAGTCTTCGCTGAAGTCGAAGCCGCGGACATCTCGGATGTCAATATGGCCGTGGAATCCGCGCATCGCGCCTGGGAGGGCGGCTGGCGCGACATGACACCCGGTAAACGAACGGAGATTCTGTTCAATGTTGCCCGCACGCTCCGCGAGCACATTGACGAGCTTGGTCAGCTTGAAATGCTGCAAATTGGGAAGCCAATTAGTGATGCGCGAGATGAAGCCGGGCTTGGTGCACGTTGTTTCGAGTACTATGCCGGTGCCGTCACCAAGTTCTACGGTCAGACTGTTCCAGTGAGTCGCGGCGGCTTCGATTTCACGCTTCGGCAATCGATGGGTGTGGTTGCGGCGATTGTTCCATGGAATTTCCCGTTTCCCATCGCCGCCTGGAAAGTCGCTCCGGCACTGGCCGCTGGAAATTGTGTCGTGCTCAAGCCCGCGTCGCTTTCGCCGCTGACGGCACTCAAACTCGGCGAACTTGCGCATGCCGCCGGCTTGCCGAGTGGCGTCCTCCAGGTGCTTCCTGGCTCGGGCGGCGCGATCGGCGATGCGCTCGTCACCCATCCGCTCGTGCGCAAAGTGTCATTCACTGGTTCGACCGAGATTGGCCGGCGCATCATGGAACTGGCATCGCGCGACATCAAACGCGTCTCGCTCGAACTGGGCGGCAAATCTCCGAACATTGTCTTCGCCGACGCCGACTGGGAGCGTGCCGCCGAGACTTCGCCAATGAGCGTATTCGCCAACACCGGTCAGGATTGTTGCGCCCGCAGCCGGGTGTTTGTTGAACGCAG
The DNA here is from genome assembly GCA_005777315.1 of Verrucomicrobiales bacterium. Classification (GTDB taxonomy): domain Bacteria; phylum Verrucomicrobiota; class Verrucomicrobiia; order Limisphaerales; family F1-12-MAGs170; genus F1-120-MAGs170. Next base: position 6,434 of record SXMN01000061.1, on the reverse strand, counting down.
CATCTTCGAGCGATTTGTGGAGAAGTTCGTTTCCGCAACGAAGAAGCTTGTTGTCGGTGACCCCGCAAAAACTGATACGCAGCTTGGTCCGATGGTCTCCGCCAGTCAGCGTGGAAGCGTGGAAGATTTCCTCGCCGACGCCCGAAAACGCGGCAGCAAATTCATTTGTGGCGGCGTGCGTCCACATCCGAAAGGCTATTACCTTGAGCCCACCGTTCTTCTCGATGTCGGGAAGGAGGATCGTTGCTGGAAGGAGGAGATTTTCGGCCCGGTCGTCGCCATCACTCCGTTTGACGACGAAGCGCAAATGCTCCGTGAAGTGAACTCATCGCCCTATGGCCTGAGCGGTTCGATCTGGACGAACAATCTTTCGCGAGCCATTCGGGTGAGTCGCGCGGTGCAGAGCGGTGTGTTGAGTGTGAACTGCCATTCAAGCCTGCATGTGGAAGCGCCTTTCGGTGGATTCAAACAAAGCGGTCTCGGTCGAGATTTGGGAATGGCGGCGATGGAGGGCTACACAGAGGTGAAGAATGTGTACGTGGCCGAGTAGCAGCCGCAATCAAGTTCTCGCGAATCGGAGCGGCACCGCTCCTTTGCTTTGGGCCAGCAGGGGAAGGAGGGTGCGGCAAGATTTTCATGACCCGCGCGGGAGCCTTTGCCGACTGCGACGTCGCGTTGACATGGCATCCAGACGACGCGAACGAACCTGGTGTTCGGAGCACTCTGGCAACGGTCAGCACGAACGTTCGCTTTCATGGAATCGCCGTCCACGCTGGACGCTCACCGGTAAAGGGCCGATCTGCATTGGATGCAGTCATGGTGATGACATACGCGGTGGAGCTGCTCCGCGAGCATGTGCCGCAGGAGACCCGTGTTCATTTTGCGTCTGGTTGGCGGCGTGAATTATCCAGCGGAGGACCGCGTGTTCGCAGAGGAGTTGCGTGCCGCCTTGCCCCCGGGAGATTTGCCTCCACTCGAAACCGCCACCGAAATTCGCCCCATCCAGACTGCTGCGACCTCGTGGTACACCGATGTGGGTGACGTGAGCTGGATGATTCCGCTGGGCGAAATCTGCGCGGCTACATTCGTGCCCGGCGTGGCAGCGCATTCGTGGCAATCAACCGCGTGCGCGGGCATGGGCATTGGACAAAAGGCGATGGTCGTGGCCGCCAAGACGCTCGTGCTGACGGTGATTGATCTGCTCAATGATCCAAAACAAGTGGAGCTGGCTCGGCAAAGCTTCGAGAAGCGCCTGGCAGGTCGCAAATATGTTTGCAGGCTGCCTGCCGACGCCAAGCCCCGACCCATTCCGAAAAAGTGATACTTCCACGGAGCGCCCATTCTTGCGGTTCCGCGGGAATGGCCGGAGGCAAGCGAGAAGCAAGTGAATCACGATTGAGGCTTGGTTCCGACGCCAAAGGTGTTAGCCTGATCCCTGTGACAACGACGACTAAAGTTTCAGCGAATGACATCGGTTCACTCATTGCATCCTCGCCCGATGTTCTTGGCGGTAAACCGAGGATTCGCGGGCATCGCGTTCCAGTGCATCGAATTGCTGCCTGGTGGCAGCTTGGCTTGTCCGTCGAGGAGATCGCCGAGAAACATCCGTCAATCGGACCGGCTGAAATCCATGCCGCCCTGGCTTACTACCACCTCCATCGTGCCGAAGTAGATGGTTATCTCTCGGAAGAGCTCGACACGGTGGCGAAGGGTACCTCTATGCCCACGGCAGTGTGAGTCACATTCGCTTTCATCTCGACGAAGACACCGAAGCTCACGCTTTGGTTCAAGCACTCCGCAGTCGTGGGATTGACGTGACCACCACCGCAGAAGCTGGACTGACTGAGATCAGCGACAGCGAGCAGGTGGGATGGGCCTTCAAGGAAGGCCGCGTGCTGGTCACCTATAACGCGGCGGATTTTTACCGCCTTCATGCCGCGCTGGTTTCCATGAACCAACATCACGCCGGAATTGTCATTGCCGAGCAACAACGCCTGCCTGTTGGGGAAATGATGCGGCGTTTGCTCCGTTTGCGCTCACGAAGATCAGCGGAATCCATGCAGGATCGGGTCGAGTTTCTAAATCACTGGCAGTACCTAAACATAGTCCCCACCCCCTTACGTTTTTCTCTTTGCGTTTCACGTTTTACGTTCCACCACAATGACCCTCACTCAACTCAAATCCCAGGTTAAGTCCGGTGCCATCGATACTGTTCTCGTCGCGATTCCAGATCCCTTCGGGCGGCTCGTAGGCAAACGATTTCGCGCGGACTACTTCCTCGACTCGGTGGTCAAGCACGGCACGCACGGGTGCAATTATCTCCTCACCGTGAACATGGAGATGGATCCGCTCGATGGGTTCAAAGTGGCCAACTGGGACGCCGGGTTTGGTGATTTCGAGATGCGCCCCGACCTCGACACGATTCGAGTGCTGCCCTGGCAGCCAGGTGCGGCACTCGTCCTCTGCGATTTCCTCAAGCACGATGGCTCGCTTGTGGCTGAGGCGCCCCGATCCGTGCTCCGCCGACAGTTGGACCGCGTCGCGAAACTCGGCATGACCTGCTACTGCGCGAGCGAACTGGAGTTCTACCTCTTCAATCAAACCTATCACTCGGCGCACGCCAGCGGCTACAGAGATCTCCAGCCGTCAAGCGATTACCGGATTGATTACCACCTGATGCAGCCCACGCGCGATGAGCTGCTCATGCGCCAGTTGCGCAATCAACTCACCGCCGCGCGAGTTCCTGTCGAAAGCAGCAAGGGCGAATGGAGCAGGGGACAGCATGAGATCAATTTCACCTATGCCGAGCCTCTCGCAATGGCGGACATGCACGCGCTCTTCAAGCAAGGCGTGAAGGAAATCGCCGAGCAACACGGCAAGGCGGTGAGCTTCATGGCGAAGTATGCGCCGACAGAGGCGGGAAACTCCTGTCACATTCACATGAGTTTGTGGAAGGGTGGCAGGAACGTCTTCTCGGACGCCGAGACGCACGCGGGCTCAAAACTCTTTCGCCAATTCCTCGGCGGCTTGATGAAGTACTCTCCCGAGCTTTGCCTTTTGTACGCACCCACAGTCAACAGCTACAAACGCTACCAGCCCGGCAGTTGGGCCCCGACTCGGATGGCCTGGGCAACGGACAATCGTACGACCGGCTTCCGCGTTGTCGGACATGGCAATGGGTTCCGCCCCGAGAACCGCATGCCCGGCGCGGATGCAAATCCATACCTCGCCTTCGCCGCGATGCTTGCCGCCGGCCTCGCCGGCATTGAGGAAGGCCTCGACTGCGGCGATGAATACAAAGGCAATGCCTATATCGATCCCAAACTCGCGCGCCTGCCCAGCAGTCTTCGTGACGCCACGGACTTGTTCGAGCAATCCAAACTTGCCCGCGCCGCCTTTGGCGATGATGTGGTGGATTTTCATGTTCATCATGCGCGTCTGGAACACCAGGCATTCAGCGACGCCGTGACGGATTGGGAGAAGCAGCGTTACTTCGAGCGGATTTGAGCCTGGATATTTCATTCCAGAGTACTCAAAACAAAGGACGCGAAACACACTGAGCGAGAATGGAACTTTGCGTGTTCCATCGATTGAGCCCGGAACACACGCTGCGGAGCCATCTGCTTCCATCTTCGGATCAACTCCAGTCTTCAGGATGATGGATTCGTTGATTGTGTGGCCCGATCAGGAATACAAAAAACTGCTAAAGGCTTCGGCCGCGCAGCCGATAGTCATCGGGGATATGTGGTTGTGTTTCGAGTAGCGGCCTCGTTTCAGCGCGGCTTCCGCCTGCACAAAGTGATGTGTGAGGGGGGCGCCACCCTGAAAGGTGGGATCTGTTGGAGGGCGGGAGCGTGGGAAGATGCCCGCAACTGCCTCTGACCAGGCGAGCAATGTGGTAGATGCGCCGCCGGGACTTCCGTGATTTATCGGCTATCCCACGGTTTCCTCAGTAATCCTGGATGAATTGTATTGATGGAGAAAGTCAGGAACCAGGGAGGTTTTCAGTTTTGCGGAGCACGATGAGGACAAGCGTTTCAAACAGGTCAGACAAGGAAGCAGGATTCACCGGAGGGGTGGAGTCGGTTGCAGGAGTAATCCGCCTTCCAAATGACTATCTGGATCGGAATTCCCGTGCAGTAAACCTGACCAATAACTCGATGGTGTGATGCCCTGGTTCCATAACATGTCGATACGGAGGAAGCTTGTCGTTGGCGTCAGCCTGATTACCGGTGCTGCGCTGGTTCTAACAGGCGCGGCGATTCTCACGTACGAAGTTGCCGCCTTCCGCGCTGCGTCGATAAAGGAAATCTCCGCTCTGGCGGACCTTGTAGGTGCCTATTCCACCGGAGGTGTCGAATCCAATTCAGTTGCCGAGGCGGAGAGGGCACTCGCCGGTATCGAGACGGATTCACGTGTTCAATTTGCCAGTGTTCATGACACGGACGGATCACTTCTGGCCCGCTACAGACGGTCAAATGACGGGCAAATTGAAGCGCCGGAAGTGAAGGGGGCGGGCGTTCGCTTCGAACACTGCTGCCTGCATGTGATCCGCTCGCTGCAAAAGAACAATCGTGGGATCGGGTACGTGTACATTCACGCCGACCTGTCGGCGATGCGTGAGCGGCTGGTGTGGCACGGATTCGTGGTCGTGGGAGTTTCTCTGAGTGTCCTCGCATTAATGTGCTGGGGCGCGATCAGATTTGCACGGTTCATGACGGTGCCAGTGCTCAACCTGGTCGCCACCGCGCAAAGCGTGGGCGCAAGTCACGATTACTCCCTACGATGCCGCAAGGACCGGGATGATGAATTGGGAATGCTGGTCAATGAGTTCAACCGGATGCTCGACCGCATCCAGACCAAGGACGCGGAACTGCGCGCCGCCCAGAATCAGCTCGAGCGGCGGGTCCAGGAGAGGACAACCGATCTGACACGGCAGATTCACGTCCGGGAAGAGGTTCAATTACGGCTGAGAAAGCAGGAAGAATTCATGCGCGTCATCCTGGAGACGGCGCCGTCGATGATCTCCGTGAAAGACAGCGAAGGGCGCTATCTGCTTGCGAATCGCGCTGTCGTCGAGTTTCACGGAATTGGAACAGATGATCTTATTGGCTTGAGCGAGGCCGAGATCAGGCCAGGTGATGCCGAATGCGAAGCCTGTCTGAAAGAGGACATCGAAGTCAGTCAATCAGGCTGGGAGAAGCGCGCCATCGAGCATCAGAGGAAGGACGCTCACAACCAGGCGAGGTGGCTGCAGACGTTCAAACGTCCGTTGGTCACAGCCGAGGGCGGACGGCAGATTTTGTGTGTTTCGACGGACATCACGAGCATCAAGAAAGCGGAGGTGGAGATGCAGCGCGCCAAGGTGTCCGCCGAGCTGGCAAATCAGGCCAAGAGCGAGTTCCTGGCGAACATGAGCCACGAGATCCGGACGCCGATGTATGGAATCATAGGAATGTCGAATCTGCTTCTGGATACCGCGCTGACCGAGGAACAACGTGATTTTGCTCGCACCATCTGCTCAAGCTCGGAAGCGTTGCTCACCATTCTGAGCGACATTCTGGATTTCTCAAAGATCGAGGCGGGCAAACTGACCTTCGAGAAGATACCGTTTGATCTTCGTGAAGTGGTGGAAAGCAGCGTGGAGTTGCTGGGTGCGCGGGCATTGGAGAAGAAGATTGAGCTCTCATGCCTGATTACCAATGACGTCAAACAGCATTTCATGGGTGATCCAACCAGGTTTCGTCAGGTGCTGTTGAACCTGATCGGCAACGCCACCAAATTCACCGAACGAGGGGAGGTGGCTGTCAGTGTCAGCGCCGGGTCAACGGGGAATGGTGAACTGCGCTTCGAGATTCGCGACACGGGGATCGGGGTGTCGGCCGAGGCGCTTCCCAAATTATTTCAAGCGTTCACACAGGCGGATGGCTCAACCACGCGCCGGTTCGGTGGCACGGGCCTGGGTCTGGTCATCTGCAAGCAACTTGTCGAACTGATGGGGGGCAGGATCGGAGTCGAGAGCGAAATAGGCAAGGGATCGAATTTCTGGTTTACCGTCAGTTTGTCTGTCGTCGATATGCCGCAGGAAATGTCTATCGTGGCGCCATTGCCGAAGGGGCTTCGAGTTCTCGTCGCGGACGACAACGAGACTAATCGCAAGATTTTGCACCATTACCTGGGAGGCATCGGCCTGACGAGTGTTGGAGTCGGCGACGGCGATGCGGCGATCAGGGAGCTGCGCCGTGCTCAAGGCTCGGGGGAAGGCTATCATCTGGCAATTCTCGATGTACAGATGCCCATGGCCCTCGACAAGGAGGGTGGAATGAAGTTTGAGGGCAAGGAGATGGAATGAATTTGGTGGCGCGCCGCTGTGGACTCTGATTGGATTGGCGCATGTCCATCGCGCATGCGGATCAAATGTTGGCAGGATTGCC
>SXMN01000060.1 GCA_005777315.1 Verrucomicrobiales bacterium | reverse complement strand
TTTGCCGGGCATCGCGTCCAAGGTGAAACGAGCGGCGACTTCCGCGATACGGCCCGCGCCTTTGGTGATCACTATGAAATTGATGACCACAAGGATCGCGAACACAACAAAGCCCACGATATAATTGCCGCGAACGACGAAATTACCGAACGCTTCGATGACGTGCCCGGCATAACCATCGAGCAGAATCAGACGGGTCGAGGCAATGTTCAAAGCCAGCCGGAACAAGGTAATGAAGAGCAGCAACGTGGGAAATCCGCTGAATTCAGCCGGTTCCTTCACGTAAAGAATCACGAGCAGGATCAGCAGCGAGATGGCGATGCTGATGGCCAGAAACCCGTCCAGCAGGAACGCCGGGATGGGCAGAATCATCAGGACGATGGTTCCGAACAGGGCGAGGTTCAGCAGCAGATCGCCGTTCTTGAGCAGAAGCGCGAGGTTGGATTTTCTTGGAGGCATGTTTCAATCTTCAGTTCACTGGTGCTGTTCGCGGTAGTAGCGATAAGCGTTGACGCGATAAACCCACGCGAGCACTTCCGCCACGGCGGCGTAAAGCTGAGCAGGAATTTCGCCACCCACCTTGCCGTACTTAAACATCATTCGTGCCAGCGGCTTGTTTTCAATGATCGGCACTTGATGTTGCTTGGCAATTTCACGAATGCGGAGCGCGTTGAGGCGTGAACCCTTCGCGACGATCTTCGGCGCTTTCATGGATTTCCGATCATAACGCAGCGCCACAGCCAGATGCGTCGGATTGGTGACAATCACATCAGCCTTCGGCACCTCGGCCAGCATCTGACGCTTGCTCATTGAGGCCCGGCGACGGGCGATCCGGCCTTTTATCTTTTGATCACCTTCGGAGTTCTTCACTTCCTCCTTCAGCTCCTTCTTGGTCATCATCATGTCCTGGTTCGTCTTATAGAACTGATAGCCGTAGTCCACGGCGGCCAGCACCGCCAACGCAAATACCACCCGCATAATGATCTTCACCGAAGCGTCCACCACGAATTCTCCGATGCGCATCAGGTTTACGGTTGAGGAAAAGATTGGATCGTTCAGCACTTCCTTCACCACGCCGTAAGTCAGGCCGAGGATGATGGTAAACTTTATCGCGGCCAGCAGGGTGGGCACTGCCGACTTCATCGAAAAGAGCCTCTTTGCGCCCTCCATCGCATTCAGACGCTCCCAACGGAAGTGCAGTGCTTCCTCCGCGATGCGGAAGCGGCTCTGAATGCCACCGGCCAGCATCCCGGCAACCATCGCGGCAATCACCACGGGCCCCACGCACCGACCAAGCAGGAGAGCGCTGTTGATGAAGTATCCCTGGAGCATGTCCCTCGAGACCGGCACATCATGGAGATGGCCGAAAACCGCTCCTGTTGTCTGCGAAATAGTCCGCCAGGTTTCATTCCCTGTGAACATTAAAGCCACCAACCCGGCACCAAGGACCATCACCGTCTGGATCTCAGCGCTGCGAGCGAACTGGCCCCGCTTCCAGGCGTCCTCAAGACGCCTCTGTGTCGGTTGCTCTGTCTTCTCTCCTGTTTCCTCGCTCATGCGGATGCCTCAATGCTGACCGAGCAACTGACCGATCCGGAGCAAGTCCTCCGGGAGCCGGTTCAAGTAATTGGCGATGTGCTGGGACATCAGATGGCAGGTGGCTCCAAACACGGTCAAACCCGCGAGTATCCGGATGGAAAAACTTTGCAAAAACACGTTCATCTGTGGCACGGCTCTTCCCATCGTGGACAACACCAGGGAGATGATAAACGAAACGGCCATGAGCGGCGCGGCCATTTGCAGTGCCACAACGAAAATGCCCGAGCACCGATCGAGAATCTCCATCAACAGCGGTTCTCTCCATTGCGCCGTGCCGACAGGCAGGTAATTGAAAGTCTTCAAAATGCCGGCCAGCAGCCAATGATGCAGATCAAGGCAAAGCCACGTCATCCCAGCCGAATAATTCAAAATCGTGCCGAAGAGCGTGCCCTGACCTCCGGAAATCGGATTCATGCTCTGAGGAAGGCTCAATCCGATCTCCGAGTTGATGAGAGCGCCGGCAGCTTCCGCCGCGTAAAAGATCAGGCGGCTGACAAATCCCATCAGAACCCCGACTCCCAGCTCCTTTCCGATCAGGATCACCATACCTGGAATCCCTTGATCCGAGAGCGAGACCGTCGGCAAGCCAGGGGTGACCAGCGCCGCCGACAGCGCCGCCAGGGCGATGCGCGTGCGAGCCGGCATGTGGGGTGCCGCAAACACGGGAAACAGCAAAAAAAGCCCGCTCACCCTGACAAATACCAGCATCCATGTGGCGATATCGAGATTCATGCTGAGTGAGGATGGGCTGCCACAGCGGGGCTGTTTCAATGCACCATTTGCGGCATCTTCTCGATCACGGCGGTCGAGAATTCAATCGTCGTGCGCAGCATCCAGGGCAGCAGCAACATCACGAGCAGCACGATCGCCAGTGCTTTCGGGGCGAACGTCAGCGTCTGCTCCTGAATCGACGTCACCGCCTGAAACATGCTGATCACGAGTCCCACGACAATTCCGATGATCAAGATGGGAGCCGAAAGGGTGATGGCTTGAAAAATCGTGGCCTTGATCAGTTCCGTGGCGAACTCTGGATTCATAAATTTGATCCTGATGACACTGTTATTCTCACCGCTCTACCCTGCAAAACTGAGCACCACCGATTTCACAATCAGGTTCCATCCGTCCACGAGGACGAACAGGAGGATTTTCAGAGGCAACGCAATCGTCTGTGGGGGCATCATCATCATGCCCATGCTCATCAGCACCGTGGCGACGATGAGGTCGATGAGAATGAACGGAACGAACAACAGGAATCCCATTTGAAACGAAGTCCGAAGCTCGCTGATGATGAAGCCCGGGATCACAACTTTCAGGGGCAGATCAGCCGGGGCGGTGGGTTCCAGTTTGGCGATGCTGGCGAACAGCTCCACATCCTTTGCACGGGCCTGTTTCAGCATGAACTCACGGATCGGCACCGTCGCCCTGTCCAACGCCTCGCTGCTGGAAATCTGCTTGTCCTTGTATGGTTGAAGCGCCTCGTCGTTGATCCTCTCCCAGACGGGGGTCATGATGAAAAACGTCAGGAAGAGCGTCAGGCCGATCAGAATTTGATTGGCGGGGCTGCCTTGGAGGGAAAGAGCGGTGCGCACGAACGATAACACGATTGCAATCCGGGTGAAGCAGGTGGTCAGAAGAACGATCGAAGGCGCGAGCGAAAGCAGCGTGATCAGGAACAGCAGTTTGATCGCGGAGTCCACTTCCTGCGGCTGGCCAAGGCCATTCAGGCCAAGGTTTAGAGTCAGCCCACCATTCGTCGATGGCGGCTGCACTACAGCGGGAAGGTTGATCCCCTGCGCGGAAGACTCCACAAGGGCGAACAATCCAAAAATCAGACATGCCAGGATCCTCCAGCCCGAATGGATGCGGATGCGCGGAAATTTCGAATGATGAATCTCGGAACCTGCGGAAGTAGATGTCATGATTTTCACGCTTTGCGGTTCACGAGATGTTGCAGAACATCGACGAAGTTCGCCGCAGGATTTGGAACCTCGGAAGCAGCCTCGGCGCTTGAGGCTTCCGGAAGGTGCGTCACGAGCGAAACCCCGGTGGCTGAAGTGGCGAGCAACATCCGTTGCTGCTCGTAACCCACAACCATCAGGGCTTGTCGATGCCCGAGGGGTTTGACTTCGATCACGTTGAGTCTTGCCACGCGACCACGGCCACCACTCAGCCGATGCCAGTTGCGCAGGAGCCAAACACCTCCCAGGAACAGAGCGATTACCAACATCAGCGCACCAGCCATCCGCACCAGCGAAGCACCGATATCCGGCGCCACAGCGACAGGCGCGGGTGAAATCGAAGGAGCATTTGTGGCGACCGCCGCCGCCAGATTGAAAGTGGCCAGCGTGAGGAAGATGAGGCTGCCAGGAAGCCATCCGAGATTACGATCGGGAAGGTTTGATGCAGCTTGGGTTGTCGTTGGTTGCGGTCGCATAGAGCGTTACCCAGCGTTTAGCAACCGTTGTGCCGGAGGCTCAAATCACGTCTAATCAACAACTTGAATCGAGGATGGATTATCTAACGGCAAAATCTACCACGTACAACCACAGGGGTAGGCAGGAATTCTCAGGGCAGGCATGGCTGTCAGACAGCCACTTGGTTCCAGCACCGCGTCTCTAATTCAACAAACAAGACCAGCTTTTGAAGTTCTCCTAAACGAAAGGGCGGGACTGATTCGATTGATTAAGTCTGACTTCCACAAATTTCGGTAATCTTGATGCCAAAACGATCCTCAACCACCACCACCTCGCCTCGAGCGATGCGTTTATTGTTTACGTAGAGATCCACGGGAGCATCGGCTACTTTGTCCAACTGAACGACCGAGCCGCCCACGAGTTGCAGCACATCCTTCATCGTCATCTGGCACGAGCCGAGTTCTACAGTAAGCTTGACGGGGACATCCAACAGGACGTCGAGGTTTCCAGCAGGAGCAGCAGTAGGGTCCATAAATTGAGTAAATCAGCTCTTATACTTGCCGGCAAGTTCCACGGCCCACTTGTTTCCCTTTGTCCCCAGCCGTGCGCTAAATTTTGGCATATCCCCCAGCCGCACCACCACCTGACTTGAACATTCCGGGTCGAGTTCCACCACATCCCCGACCTTGAGCCGGGTAATTTCGCGGGCAGTGAGCTCTAAGCCCCGCCATTCCGCGACGATGGGAACATGAACATCATCAAAATCACGGCTCCATTTCGAAACTGCCTTCGCCGGCTTGGCACCCTCATGGATCACCGTGTCGATCGTCAGGCTCATCTGGCGAAGCATGGGTTCCAATGCGTAGTACGGAAACGCTATTTGCATGGCCTCCATGCAGTCGCCTATGCGGGCTTCCATCGAGAGGACCAGCATCACGGTGTCGTGCGCCGCCGTCTGCAGGAAGCGTCCATTCGTCTCATGACCCAGCAATGTGGGCCTCAAATCCTGAATTTTGGACCAGTGGCTGCACCACTCGCTCATTACGAGCTGTACCTTCTGGTCCAGGAGGGCCATTTCGATCTCGCTCATGTCATGGTCCGCATTGACCGAATGGGCCGGACCGCCCATCAGCCGATCCACTATTGTAAGCCCCAGGCGCGGATGCTCATCGAGCAGAAAAACGCCCCGGAGCGGTTCCACGCGAAACATCGTCAAGTGCGTCGGATTGGAGAGGCTCTCGATGAACTTCTGGTAGGGGATGGTCTGCAGCTTTGACATCTGCAAACTGAAATCCAGGCGGAGATAGATCGATAATCGCGCCGCAAGTGCCCGGATGTACTCCTCGTGCCGGAGGCGCAGTTTCCGGAGTTCCCCGGAAGACAGGAACACCGGGTTCCGGAAATCGTAGGGCTGGATCGTGTCTTTCGGCTTTTGACTCGATTCACTCCCCTCCTTGTGAACAGTAACGTTGCTCTGCTGTTCGGAAACCTGCGCCAGCAGGCGCTCGACCTCCGACTGCGAAAGCACTTGCTGCTCTTCTGAAAAGTCTGTGGATGCTTCCATGCGGCAACTATGTCACTGAATTGCCAGTTCAGTAATATAAATTTCCTTGATCAAACCTCCGCCAAGGGCGTTGTTGAGCACGGACATCAGCTCTGTTCTTATCTGATTTCGAGCGCCTGGCTTTTCAAGCTCGGCGATGGTCTTGCCACTTAAAGTTCCTGTGGCCAGATCCAGCAATTGATCCTTCTCATCCTCGATCTTCTTTTTGAACTTCGAGTCCTTCCCGACAAGAGTGACGCTGGTCATGAGGTAGCGAGTCCCCATTGTGCCAGCGACATTGACGATCATTTTGCTCATTGGAACAGCGTACTTGGCCTTCGAACCGCCGTCGCTTTTCGCGCCTCCACCGTGACTATCGTCGCTGCTGCCGTGACTGTCGCCCCCTCCGCCGTGGCCGTCGTCATGGGCTTCTGACTTCGCATCGTGTCCACCGCCGCCCGCCTCTTCAGCATGTTGCCCGTTGGAGGTTTTGAGCTTCGGGAGCAGGACGAAATTTGTCATCACGTAGGCCATGACAGGCATGGAAACCACCGTAATGATGAGCGGCAGCCATGCTTTGACGCCGCCCGTCGCCGCGGATGCCGCCGCGACCTCGGGTTTTCCCGCCGCTCCTTCCGGAGCGGCGGCTTCTGTCTTTTTCTCCGCCATGTGCGAGGGCTACAGTTTAGCGTTTGAGGTTGACCAGTTCCTGCATGATTTCGTCACTGGTGCTCACGATCTTTGATGTCGCCTGGAAGGCGCGCTGCGCGGTGATCATGTCGGCGAATTCATTGGCCAGGTCCACATTGGCCAGTTCGAGCGCACCCGCCTGGATCTTGCCGATACCGTTACTGCCTGGGGCTGCCGTCGTAGCCAGAGGTCCTGCAGCGCCGAGGTTCGTATAAAGGTTGTTGCCAGCCTTCACGAGGCCCTGGGGATCATTGAATTTCTGGAGCAGCACCTGGCCACGGACAAATTGAGTTCCGTCCGACAGATTGACGTTGATCTTGCCATCGCCATCGACACCGAACGAAACGACACTCGCGGCCGGGTCCGATGTGGCGGGCAAGCCAGTCGTGTCAATCTTGAGGTCACCCCGGGATATCAGGCCGGCGTCGCTGAATCCCTGGACTCGCGCGCCATTGTTGGTCACCAGATAACCATTTCCATCCAGCCGGAAATCTCCGGCTCGCGTCGCAAATTCAGCGTTCGTGCCTGTGTCGCGCACCACGAAGAATCCTTCGCCTGCAAGAGCGAGATCCGTGTTCACCCCCGTGCGGGCCAATGCGCCCTGTGTCTGGATGTTGGTGATCGTCGATGTGGATACACCTGTTCCAATCTGCATGGCGGACGCGCCGCTGGCACCCGCTGTACTCGGACTGGACAGGCGCAAGGTCTGGCTGAATGAATCCTCAAAATTGACGCGGGCCGCCTTGTAGCCTGTGGTATTGATGTTGGCAATGTTGTTGCCGATGACGTCGATTCGTTCCTGGAAGTTTTGAAGGCCGCTGATGGCCGATGTAAGTGATCGTAACATGGTATGTTTATTATGGAGTTAAGGGTTGGTCTGAGATGCCCGTTGGTTTGATGGTCATTAACTGGGTTAAGTCATAGCTTTGACCGTTTACTACGACCTTGGGCATCCCTGCCTCTACCTGCACCGATGAAATCAAGCCGGTGGTGCTGAGAAATTCTCCCGTTGGAGACTTCCCAGTGTTGATTTCAACCGTGCGTCCTAAGAGTGCGTTCGCCTGCAGGACTTGCTGGTCCTGCCGCAGTTTGGCGATGTCCGATTGCATCGTCTTGGCTTGTTCCAGCGAGCTGAAAGTAGCCATCTGAGCTATGAAGTCGGTGTCATTCTTCGGCTCGAGTGGATCCTGAGCCGCCATCTGTGCCACCAGAAGTTTGAGAAAATCCTGCTGATTCAGCACCTGCACCGGCAGTCGGGCTTCGGTGCGGGAGGAAGAATCGCCCACAACAGTCGTGGAATTGACGCCTTGGAGTGCCATATTTTTTCTATGCCCAGAATTCGAAACCCCGCGCGGACAGTTTTCTGCCACCGGGCCCGCTCGTTCTGGAAATTTTGATGTTCTGATTCAACAGTGCCGGTTCCCCCTCCGGCTCGGAAGCAGGCTTCCGATGCTCCCGCCGCGAAGAATCCTGATCAAGGGCGCTCTGTGGCGTTGGACGATCGCCATCCTGCTGAGATTGGGAAAAACTTGTATTCGCTCCGCTGAGCGGAAGCAGAACGACGCTTTTTTCCGCAAGCGCCTCCTGCAAACGAGGCCATTGGGAGGCAAGCTGGGCAACATCCCCACGATCAATCCTCATGCTCGCTTCCATCTGGCCGTTGCGCTGATGGACCTCGAGGACCAGATCGGTATTGCTGTCGGGCTTGAGCACGACGCTCACACTTTCCGCCGATGTCCGCCGGAAGATCATCACTTCCTTGGTGATCAATTGTTCAAGCCGCTCAATGCGGTCGCTTGGAAGTCGATCCATCGCGGAAATCTCTCGAACCTCCGGGAGATTGGATGTCGATCGGAGATGCATCGCGTGGCCAATGCTCCAATCGAGCCCGCGTCCCAGGGAGACTATTTCCGCCCCTGACACTGCATGGGCATTTCCTGCCACCGCGCGATCACTTCGGACAGGATTTGCCGCTTTACCCTCTGCGGGCGCAGCCGTCAGGCCATCCGAAGGCATTTTCTGCACTCCCTGGCTGGCATTTCCATCCCTTTTAGACGTTCGTTTCATCACATCTGGCTGTTGAGCAGCGGCCATGCCACGACGATTTCCATCCTCATCTCTGGAGGGTTCTCGATGATCTGCATCCTCGTCCTGCTTCCATGTCGAAATCCGTGAATTGGTCATCACCGTCTGCGAATCGTCATTCTGACTTCTGCCAGCGGATCTGCCCGCGTCGGCCACCTGTGCAGATGCTGCCAGACTGATCTTTCCTGTCGCTTGCTCCACCACCGGCTCATCCGAAGCGGGTACGCGACGATTGCGAATAGATCCCGAGTCCGGCTGAATCGCATCCGTCGCCTTGGTCCTGGACAAATCCGCGTGATCAACAAGAACGTTCTTCGCGGTAATGTTCGTCTTCGCTTCCCCGCCACGAAGTGATCCATCCACCTCAGTGGCGCTGGCTTGTCGCAGATTCCCCGAATCCACAGGGACCATCACTGCGCTGGAATCCTTGGAAACCTTTTGCGATTCCAACCCGAGCCGGGTTGCGGCAGCTTCGCTCGGAACTTCCGGATGATTGCCAGCCCTCGGCGATGCGCCTGCATCCACGAGACTGCCATTGCTCTTCACCTCTGCAGAACCGTCAGCCCCGGAACGACGCACGCGGATCTCTGGAACCTTCGATTCAACAGCTCTGGATGAAGCTGATTTCGCCGGATCATCCACCGTAATTTCCGAGGAAACATCCGAACTCGTTGCGGCTTGATTCGATTTCGGGACCCCGGAAGCAACTTCCATCGCGATGTTCAAATCACCAGTAGAACCCTTGGTATCGGGCTTGTTGGAAATGGCATCCCTCACCAAACCGCTGCGCCCACCCAGTACCGGTGGAGTTGCAGGTAATTGAGGCTTTGATGCGATCTCGCCCACCGTCGGCGGAACGGCAGTTGCCTCCACAACAGGTCCGCTTGGCAACTCAGTGCTCCGCAAATCCGGGTGGTTGGTCGGCGACAGGGCTTGCGAAAGCTTTGGTGCGCTCCTCAGCAGCACTGCCCCCCGCAATTCTGTGGGCTGCGAAAGGCGATCTGCACCACGATTCTGGAAGGTGGCTTGATCTGGGGCTTTGGTTTCAGCCACTCCTCCAAAACGTGTCATCCGCCGCCCACCACCAGGGCTCGCGATTTGGTTCGGTTGATTACCATCCAGATTATTCGTGTCATCCGTGGCTGGAGCCGCAGTCTTCACAGGCGAAACGGGAGTCTCGATCAATGGCGCTCCAACCGTTTGGCTGAGATTTGCCAGGATTCCTGAAGGGCTTGCCGTCGCAGAATGGATCCTCTGGGAATCTGGATTCATGGTCGGAGGCTGGGTGCTCGTGTCATCCGTGGCTGGAGCCGCAGTCTTCACAGGCGAAACGGGGGTCTTGATCAATGGCGCTCCAACCGTTTGGCTGAGATTTGCCAGGATTCCTGAAGGGCTTGCCGTCGCAGAATGGATCCTCTGGGAATCTGGATTCATGGTCGGAGGC
>SXMN01000059.1 GCA_005777315.1 Verrucomicrobiales bacterium | reverse complement strand
ACTGAGCCTCTCCCGCACACTGCCCCGCAACCGGTGCCCCTGGCGCCCATCCGCTCGCCCGCCTGAATACCGTCCCGTTCGCAGGGATTTCAACTCGCCATTGCTTTTTCAGTCCGCCCCATCTCATCTGAGGTCAGAAGCTTGTCTGACAGATGCCACCGTGATGGGGTTTCTCACCCATAAATACAAAAGGCGGCCCGGGGAGAACCGCCTTTTGCGCTCCTTCACACGAAGAAGCTTTATGATGCACTACTTGATGGAACCTTTAGCAGGGGACATGCCTGCTCAATTCTGCGAAATCATCACCACCGCCTGAGCGCCGCAATAAGCCACTCTCAGTCAACAAACCTGTCTATGTCGGACTCGGAACCATACGATGTCTTCGGCGCAGTGGAGTTGCTGGCTTCCTGTTCCTCGCTCGGTGGATGAGAAATCTTCGACGTGGCGGGTGTGGGCTGCCGGCCGGCCGCAATGGTTGTGACAATCTCAACATCGGCGTCTTTCAAGGCCGAAAGCATGTCTCTTGGGGGTGTTTGATCGGTCACGAGCACATCCACTTCCTCCAGACTGCACAACCGGCTGATCGATTGACGCCCAAATTTTGTGTGATCGACGCAGAGAATAATGCGCGATGCCGCATGCATCATCGCCCGCTGAATCTCGATCAGCAGTCCATGTGAATTAAAAATACCATCAGCGGAAATCCCACCGCAGCTCATGATCGCCACGTCTGCGTGAACCTGCGCGAATGACTGCACTGCCAACGGTCCCACCAGCACACCCAAACGTGGGTAAATCAACCCGCCGCTGACCACCACCTCCATTGTCTGTGCGCTCGAGAATAAATGAGCGACCGGCAAAGAGTTGGTAATGACGTGCGGTGTCTTGGCCTCGAGGTAGCGGGCCACGTGGAAACATGTCGTCCCTGCGTCAATGATTACTGTCTGATTCGGGCCGACCAGTTCTGCGCAGGCGCCAGCAATTGCTTCCTTCTCGTTAAGCTGTGGGGTTTCGCGAGCGGTGAAACCGGGTTCAGCCGCCTTCAAAAGGATAAATCTGGCACCTCCATGAGTTCGACGGACCGAGCCTTTATCTTCCAACGCCCCCAGATCGCGCCGTACCGTCGAAATGGATACTTCCACGACCGAAGAGAGATCTTCCAATGAGGCAAACTCATTCTGCATCAAGTGCTCTTCAATCCGCTTTTGACGCTCTTCAGCTTGCATCGCTGTGATACTTGATAATACATGTTGGTAGATATTGCAAGAAATTGTTTGACTTAACTATCATAAACTACCACATAGTTCCACAGTATGGCAGCCACACAATCGCCACCACATCGAGCAGTGGTCGAACATCTGGTTCGGCAAGCTGTTTATTCACGGCTCGGCAAGGCGTTGCCCAAGCCTGCCGCCGCGCCGAATCCGCTCGTCGTGAACATCAGCGCGCGTCACTGCCATCTTACCCAGGAAGCCGTCGAGGCGCTCTTTGGCAAGGGCCATCAGCTGCAAGTACACAAGTGGCTTTACCAAGAAGGCCAGTTCGCCGCGAAGGAGACCGTGACGCTCGTCGGCCCGCGCAGCCGCGTCATTTCCAACCTCCGCATCCTCGGACCATGCCGCACCTTGAACCAAGTTGAACTCGCCTACACGGATGGCATCGCACTGGGCTACGACCTTCCGCTGCGCGCTTCCGGCAATATCAAGGGCACCATCGGCGGCATGCTGATGGGCCCCGCCGGATTCTTCGAGATGCCCGACGGCATCATCCGCGCGCTGCGCCACGTCCACATGCATCCGACGGACGCGGACTACTACGGTGTGAAGGCGGGCGACAAGATGCGCCTGAAGATCGGTGGCCCCTGCGCGATCTCGCTCGATGAATTGCTCGTGCGCGTGGACAACAGCTTCAAACTCGAAGTCCACATCGACACCGACGAAGGCAACGCCTGCAACCTCCAGCCCGACACGCCGTGCGAACTGGTGAAGTGAACTTTACTGACTCCTGACTCCTAACTCCTGACTACAAAAAACTATGAGCGAAGCAATCGGCATGATTGAAACCAAGGGCTACACGGGCAACGTGGAAGCCACCGACGCAATGGCCAAAGCCGCCAACGTCTCCATCTCCAAAACCATCGCCATCGGCGGCGGACTCATCACCGTCATCTGCCGCGGCGACGTCGCGAGCGTGAAGGCCGCTATTGATGCTGGCAGCAAAGCCGCCAGCAAAGTCGGCGAACTCGTGGCCAGCCACGTCATCGCCCGCCCGCACGATGAACTCGCAAAGGCTTTCCTCGGCGACGCAAACGCGGTGAAGAAGTAACCCCGCGAAAACTGATTACTGAACACTGACCCACTGATTACTAATTTTATGGCAAACCAAGCTATCGGAATGATCGAGTGCAAGGGCCTCTGCGCGCTCTTCGAAGCCGTGGACGCCGGACTCAAGTCCGCGAACGTCTCCTTCACCGGCTGGGAAAAAGTCGGCTCCGGCTACGTCACCGCCTTCTTCAAGGGCGATGTCGCCAGCGTGAAAGCCGCCGTGGACGCCGGTGCCGCCGCCGCCGCCCAAGTCGGCCAGATCGTCAGCGTGCAAGTCATCCCCCGCCCGCATGAAGGTCTCGCCGGGCTCGGCAAGTGGCTGCAGCAGTGATGAAGAGAAGTCAGAAGCCAGGAGTCAGGAGCCAGAAGGCTTCGCACTCCGCAATTCTGACTCCTAGCTCCTGACTCCTTGAAAATCCTCATCGCCAACATCGGTTCCACGTCGCTCAAGTGGCGCCTGTTCGACTTCTCGAACGGCGCGGAGACGCTCCTGCACAAGGGCGGCTTTGAGCGCGTGACCGATTATCCCAAGGCGATTGAAGATTGCCTCGCGCAACTGAAGGACGCCAGGGCCATCGCCAGCGAGAGCGAACTCGCTGCCGTCGGTTTCAAGACCGTCATCGCGAAGAACGTCACCGGCTGCGTGCGACTCGACGAACACGTGCTCCAGGCGATGGAGGATTACAACGGCCTCGCGCCCGCGCACAATCCGCCCTACATCACCGGCATCCGCCTCTTCGCCAAGCGCGTGCCCAGCGTGCCGCTCGTCGGCTTGTTCGAGACCGCGTTCTACCAGTTCGCGCCCGAAGCCATGATGCGTTACGCCGTGCCGGATGCGTGGCACGACATCGGCGTGCGCCGCTGGGGCTTCCACGGTGCGAGCCACAAGTTCATCGCCGAACGCAGCGCCGAACTGCTCGGCCGCAAGGATGTCGCCCGTCGCGCGCAGAACCTCTACGTGGACGGCGGCAGTTCGCCCGTCGAAGGCGCGCCCTTCCGCGTCATCTCCTGTCACCTGGGCGGCAGCTCCAGCATCACGGGCATTGTGAACGGCGTCGCCATTGGCAACAGCCTCGGCATGAGCCCGCAGTCCGGCCTGCCGCACAACAACCGCGTAGGCGACCTCGACGCCGAAGCGCTGCCCTACGTGGTGAAGACGCTCGGCCTCTCGATTGAAGAAGCCCAACGGCAATTCGCGAAGGAAGGTGGCTTGAAAGGTCTGGCCGGCGGACTCTCCAACGACATCCGCGACATTCAGGACGCCGCGTCGAAAGGCAACACCAAGGCTAAGCTCGCGATTGATGTATTCATCAGCGAAGCGCGGCGTTGGATTGGCGGATACTTTTTCCAGATGAACGGCGCTGACGCCATCGTCTTCACCGCAGGCATCGGTGAGAACCGCGCCGAATTGCGCGCCGCGATTTGCGCGAACCTCGACCAACTCGCGATCGTGCTCGAAGCCGAGAAGAACGCCGCCACCCGCGCGACCGAAGCCGTCATCAGCGCCCCGAGCTCCCGCGTGAAAGTCTTGGTCATTCCGACGAACGAAGAGCTCGTTGTGGCGCGTGAAACGAAGCGTCTGCTGGAGAAGAACTGATTTTAACCACGGATGAACACGAGCAAACAACGTCGGGGATTGCGTCCATCGCTGAAGGCGATGAATGTGAATAGCCCCGGATGCAATCCGGGATCACGGATGTCGCGGCGCATCGCGACTCCGGAGGGGTCGAATTCGTGTTTGCTCGGGGCCGTTCAACCCCTTTGGGGTTGCCGTCAATTCCTGACACGGCCACCCCGGATTCCATCCGGGGCTATTCAAATTGCAACCCTTCGGGCTGCGGATACGCTTCCATCTGTGTATTCCGCGTATTCCAAATGGGAGGTGCAGGCATGAACAGGCTCACTAATCTTTTCGAAAAGAACCGCGCGTGGTCCAAAGGTGTCCACGAACGCGACCCGGAGTTCTTCGCCAAGCTCTCGCGCCAGCAATCGCCCGAGTATCTCTGGATCGGTTGCAGCGACAGCCGCGTCCCGGCGAACCAGATTGTCGGCCTGCTGCCCGGCGAAATCTTCGTTCACCGCAACATCGCGAACGTCGTTGTTCACACGGACCTGAACTGCCTGTCCGTCGCGCAGTTCGCCGTGGATGTCATCAAGGTCCGCCACATCATTGTCTGCGGTCACTACGGCTGCGGAGGTGTGCGCGCAGCGTTGCGCGAGGACCGTCACGGGCTCGTGGACAACTGGCTCCGCCACATTCAGGACGTGCGCGACAAGCACGCCCCGCTGCTCAAGGGCCTCGACAACGAAGTCGAGCGCGTAGATCGCCTCTGCGAACTCAACGTCCTCGAGCAGGTGCTGAACGTCTGCCAGACCAGCATCGTGCGCGACGCGTGGCAGCGCGGTCAGGACCTCACCGTCCACAGTTGGATTTACGGTCTGCACGATGGTCTCATCCGCGACCTCGGTATGGCCGTCGGATCGTGGAAGGAAGTCGAGCCCGCGCACCGCAAGGCCATCGCAAATCTCGGCAAGCCCGCGCAGAAGACTGTCGCAAAGGCGAAACACACTCTTTTACTCCCGCTCAAGACCCAGCGGAAGAGACTGAACTGAATCGTGGCTCTGGCACCAAAATTAACTGGCAGCGCGCCCGTCCTCCTCGTCGCCGACGTGATGAAGGCGGCCAATTATTACCGCGACCAGCTTGGGTTCAGCTATGACCGGTTCTGGAACGAGCCGCCGGACTTCTGCATGGTGAAGCGCGACGGTTTCATCGTTATGCTGGCGCAGGCTCATCCGGGCGCACCACTCACGCCGCACTGGAAGGTCGTTCACCACATGTGGAACGCCTACTTCTGGTGCGAGGATGCGGAGGCGTTGCACGCCGAGTTCGTGAAACGCGGCGCGAAGGTCGACTACGGCCTTGGGATCAAGCCGTATGGCATCAAGGAATTTGGCATCCAGGATCTCGACGGGCACGACATCGCCTTTGGACAACGAATTTAGTCACTCAACACTCAACCACGAACTCTCAAAGAATTTATGGCACAACAAGCAATTGGCATGATTGAAACCCGCGGCCTCGTGGCGCTCGTCGAAGCAACCGACGCGATGCTCAAGGCGGCGAATGTGGAACTCGTCGGACCGATGGTCCAGGTCGGCAACGCGCTCGTCACCGCCACGGTGGTCGGCGACGTCGCCGCCGTGAAGGCCGCGACCGACGCCGGCGCCCAGGCCGTGAAGGCCATCAAGGGCGACCTCGTGAGCGTGCACGTCATCGCGCGCCCGCACAACGACGTGGAAGCGGTGCTGCCGAAAAAGAAGTAGTCGGAAGTCTGGAGTCAGGAGCCAGGAGTGTGGCGCTTGCCGATTCTGAATTCTGACTTCTAGCTCCTAACTTCTAACGCCTATGTTCCTCGCCCGCGTCGAAGGTTCGGTCGTCTCGACCAAGAAAGAGGCCAGCATGAACGGCCGCAAGCTGCTCCTGCTGCGCCCCCAATTGGTGGACGAGAAGGATCCCACCAAGTTCCGTCCCGGCTCGAACACCATCGTGGCCGTGGACACCGTGGGCGCGGGCATCAACGAACTGGTAATGTTTTGCCAGGGCAGCAGCGCCCGCCTCGCCGGCGGCATGAAAGACGCGCCGGTGGACGCCGTCATCATCGGCATTGTCGATTCGGTGGACGTGCTGGGCAAAGAGATCTTCAATGCGAGGCATTGACGGAGCGCGATGAGCGAACAGCCACCAGAACGACGCATCGCGCTGTTTCAGCGGAAGGAAATCCGCCGGGTGATCCACAATAACGAATGGTGGTTTGTTGTAGAGGACGTGGTGCTGGCGCTGATTGATTCCCGCGATCCCAAGCAATACATCCAGCGGATGAAGCAGCGGGATCCAGAGCTTCAAAAAGGGTGGGTACAATTTGTACATACCCTTTCGGTGCCAACTGACGGCGGGCAGCAGACCATGCTCTGTGCCAATACCGAAGGTCTTTTCCGCATCATCCAAAGCGTCCCCAGCCCGAAAGCCGAGCCTTTCAAACGCTGGCTGGCGAAAGTGGGCTACGAGCGCATTCAGGAAATTGAAGACCCGGAATTGGCAAGCAAGCGCACTCGTGCCATCTACAAGGCCAAGGGCTACTCCGACGACTGGATTGAGAAGCGGATGCGCTCCATCGCCATTCGCGATGAGTTGACGGACGAGTGGAAGAAGCGCGGCGTGAAGGAGCAGCGCGAATACTCGATCCTCACGGCAGAGATTTCCAAGGCGACGTTCGGCCTGACGCCGACGGAATACGTCGAGTTGAAGAAGCTCAAGCGCGAGAACTTGCGCGATCACATGACTGACCTCGAGCTCATCTTCTCGATGCTCGGTGAGGCGGCAACGACCGAGATTGCGCGCAACAAGGACGTGCAGGGGTTCAACCCGAACAAACAAGCGGCCCGGGAAGGTGGCACCGTCGCGGGCAACGCCCGTCGTGAACTGGAGCAACGCAGCGGACGCAAAGTCGTCACTAGCGAGAACTACCTGTCGCTGACGCAATCGGCCAAGAAGGCGAAACGAGTAAAAGGCTGACACAAAAATTTACGTGAACACTTATGAGCGCAGTCAATGAAGCTTTAATTCGAGATATCGTCGGTGAAGTGCTGGGCCGGCTTGGTGGCGCGCCCGCGCCGAGAACTTCCGCCCCGGCCCCCGCGCCCGCTGCGAAAGCCGATTGCGGCTTCAATGGCAAGGGCCAGGCCGCCACGGCCGGTGCACGCGGCAAGTTCGGCGTCTATGCCGACGCCAATGAAGCCTGCGTCGCCGCGCACGAATCCTTCCTGCAATTGCAGAAGGCTGGCGTCGCCGCACGCGTGAAGATCGTCGAGATCGTCAAGGCGATGGCCGAGACGAACGCCGAGACGTGGGGCAAGATCGAACTGGAAGAGACGAAGATTGGCCGGCTCGACCACAAGATCGAGAAGCTCAAAATCATCAAGCTCGTCCCCGGCGTCGAGTGGCTCCGGCCCGACGCCCGGAGCGGCGATCACGGCATCACTCTCGAAGAATACACGCCCTTCGGCGTCGTCGGCGCAGTCACACCGAGCACGCATTCCATTCCGACGCTGAGCGGCAACATCGTGAACATTTGCGCGGCGGGAAATGCCGTCGTGTTCAATCCGCATCCGAGCGCAGCCAAGTGCGCCGCGGTCGCGGTGCGCGCCTACAACGAGGCGATCTTTCGCGAGACCGGCATCGAGAACATCGCGACCATCATCGAGAAGCCCTCGATGGAGAGCTTCGCCGCGATGTGCAAGCACGAGGCCGTGCGCATCTTGCTCGTCACCGGCGGTCCCGGTGTCGTGAAGGCCGCGATGCAGACCGGCAAGCGCGCCATCTGTGCCGGCCCTGGCAATCCGCCCGTCTATGTCGATGACACCGCCTGCATGAAGCGCGCGGCGAAGGCGATCATCCAGGGTGCTAGCTACGACAACAACCTGCTGTGCATCGGCGAGAAGGAAATCTTCGCGCTGGAAGGCATCGCGGACAAGTTGATGGCGCAGATGGAGCAGAACGGAGCGGTGAAGCTGAACAACGCGCAGCTCGACGCACTGACGAAGGCCGCATTCACCATCACGCCCGGCCAGGGCGGCGGTTGCGGTCACGCCAGCGTGAACAAGGATTTCATCGGCAAGGATCCCATCGTGCTCGCCAAGGCAGCGGGCATCAGCATCCCGAGCGGCACGCAGTTGCTCTTCGCCGAAACCGGCGCAGACCACCCCTTCGTCGTCGAGGAGCAGATGATGCCCTTCGTGCCCATCACCCGCGTGAAGAATCTCGCGGAAGGCGTGAAGCGCTCGCTCGAAGCCGAGCACGGCTACAAGCACACGAGTATCATTCACTCGCACGACCTCGAAGCACTCACCGAGATGGGCCGCGCGCTCGACACCACGCTCTTCATCAAGAACGGCCCGTGCATGGCGGGCCTGGGACTCGGCGGCGAAGGCTACCTGAGCTTCAGCATCGCCACGCCGACCGGAGAAGGCGTGAGCAACCCGCGCACGTTCACACGCGTCCGCCGCTGCGTGATGGTGGATAACTTGAAGATTTATTAGCCACGGATGCACGCGAATAAACATGGATTCCGACGGAGCGCGGCTGTGGTGGCAGACCCGATTACGGCGACTGCTATCCAAGCTCGTCGATGCCGCCGAAGCCCGAAGGGCTTCACTCGGAATAGCCCCGGATGCAATCCGGGGTATGTACGTATTGCGATGGGAACGACCCCGAAGGGGTCGAATGGTTCCGCGTCGTCCTTGGATAAATTGTCCAACCCCTCTGGGGTCGCCTTGTCCATTCGCGTTGTCGCCCCGGATTTCATCCGCGGCTATTCAAATTGGCTCCCTACGGGAACCAGATGTTCACGTATTCCCGGTTCTCAAAATGCCCGCTGACGGCCCATGTCCACCTTCACACAAATCTATTACCACCTCGTCTTTTCGACGAAGGCCCGGGAACGTGTGTTGATGGAGAAAAGTCGTGAGGAGTTCTTTCGATACACCTGGGGAATCATTCAGAACAAGAACTCTCACTTGTATCGCATCAACGCGGTCGAGGACCACGTTCACATCCTGACGAGTCTCCATCCGTCCGTCGCGCTGGCTGATTTCGTCAAGGATATCAAGGTCGCAACCAGCGTGTGGATCAAAGAGAAGGTTTTGTTCCCAGACTTCCAAGGCTGGCAGGAAGGTTACGGTGGTTTCACGGTGTCCCATGCCGATAAGGACAGGCTAATCGATTACATCAAAGAGCAGCATGAGCACCATCGCGTGAAGTCTTTCCGTGATGAATTGCGTGAACTGTTGATTGAGGTCGGAGTTCAATTTGATGAGAAGTATTTGGACTAACTCCGCTGCGGGATTCGACCCCGTTGGGGTCGTGGCCGCGTGCAAATCTGTTACCCCGGATTGCATCCGGGGCTATTCAGATTTGTGCCCTCCGGGCACGGTGCCATCGTCAAGCAGCAGACTGGTCGCTAAACTCAACACTGGAGAGGCTTCATGCTCCTAGCCCGCGTCGAAGGCAATGTCACCGCCACCCGGAAGCATCCGAGCTTCGAGGGCTGGCGGCTCGTCATTTGCCAGCCGATCGGGCAGGACGGCACGCCGGAAGGGTCGCCGCAGATCGCCATCGATTCGCACGGCGCCGGCATGCATCAGCGCGTGATCATTTCCAGCGACGGCTCGGAGGCGCGCAAGGCGGTCGGTGATTTGAAAAGCCCGGCGCGCTGGCTCGTGGTCGGCATCGTAGACGAGAAGGAACCGGGGGTGCCGGTATGAGAAGGAAGGAGCCAGAAGTCAGGAGTCAGAAGTCAGAAGCTCATGGCCTTACTATTCGGGGCGTCTTTTCTGACTTCTGGCTTCCGACTTCTGGCTACTACTTATGAAACTCGGCGCCGTCATCGGTCGTGTGACACTCAGCAAGGTCGTGCCGGAACTCGTCGGCGCGCGCTGGCTCATCGTCTCGCCGTTCACACGCGAGCATTACCAGAACGGCACCGAGACGCCGCCCGGACTCAGCAAGGATCCGAGCCTCGTGGTGTACGATGCCATCGGCGGCGGAGTCGGCCAGACGATTGGCTACATCGAAGGCCGTGAGGCCGCGCAGCCGTTCGAACAGTCTCCGCCCATCGACGCGATCAATGCCGCGCTGATCGACGAGATTTTCTACAATCCAATGAAGTAATTTTATGCCCGCTGTCATTACTGCCAAAGAAGTCGAAGAGCTGATCGCCAAGGGTGGCGACCTGAAGAGCCTGCCCGCTGACGCCATCCTGACGCCGAGCGCGAAGGATGCGATTCGTGATTACAACTACGCGCGCCGTGGTTCGGCGAATACGCCTGCTGCAGCCTCCGCCCCAGCCAAGCCGCTGAACTCGAAGTCGCCGAAGGCCGAGCTCGAAGCCTATTTCAACTCGCCGGCTGCGCACGCGCTCAAGGAACAGATCTGTGCGATGGGCAAGCGTCTTTGGGAACGCGAATACGTGGACGGCAACGGTGGCAACATGGCCATCCGCGTCGGCGAAGACATTGCCATCTGCACGCCGACTCTTGTTAGCAAAGGTTCGCTCAAGCCGGAAGATATGTGCCTGGTGGATTTCGAGGGCAATCAATTGCTCGGCACGAAGAAGCGCACCAGCGAAATCCTGATGCACTTGCAGATGATGAAGAGGCAGCCCAAGGCGGTCGCAACCTGTCACTGCCATCCGCCGTATTCGACGGCGTTTGCGGTTGTCGGTGAAGCACCGCCCACCTGCATGTTGCCGGAGTATGAAGTGTTCTGCTCCGTCGGCGTGGCACCGTATCGCACGCCCGGTTCGCCGGACATGGGCAAGCTCGTGGCCGAGTTGACCGACCAATACAACACCATCCTGATGGCAAATCACGGCGTGGTAACTTGGTCGCACAACAACCTCGAGGAAGCCTACTGGCGCATGGAGATCATCGAGGCGTATTGCCGCACGATTGTGGTCGCCGCCCAACTGGGTAAGCCGATCCAGACCTTCACCGGTCCCCAGATGAAGGACATCCTGAATATCAAGAAGTCCCTCGGCTTCGTCGATCCGCGCTACGGCATGAAGGAATGCGAACTCTGCGACACCGGCGACTGGCGTCCGGGCGCGCAATGCACCGTCCCACCGAAACAGGATGAGGCTGTCGGCTACGACGCCGAAGCGGAAGCGGCGGTAAAGGCGATCACGGATCAGATCATGGCGCAGATGAAGTAGAATGAAATCTCTCGATGCCAAGCTGGCTGAAGTCAAAGCGAATCCCCGCTCTCGCGCTTTCATTCTCGCCGACGCGAAGGACGCGGACATGGCGTTCGGCGTTCGTGCGCCCGGGCCCCGTGGATTTCTAGCCAAGCGCGGCGCGCGTCCGGCGCAGTTTTCGCCCGAGGTCTGGAACCGCGACGAGTTCGGCTACCGCAACCTGCCCGAGTTCCTCGACATCATCCGCGAAGTCACGCAGCAGGGGCTCGTGGACATCATGCTGATGTCCGCCTACGTCACCGAGCAGCTCGCGATCAAGGAAGGGCTCTTCAAGAGCTCGCACGTCACTCCCGCCGCGCGCGCGAATGACACCACGGATGTCTGGGCTGCCCGGCATGGCGCCTACACGCGTGAGCCGAGCCAGCCGTTTCGCAGCGCGGCGATTGATCACATCCAATGCGGTGAGATCGAATGCGACCGCGATGGCAGTGGGAATTTTCCCGGCGCGAACCTCGGCCTTTACTCCATCACGTTCGTCAACGAGCTGGACCAGGATCGCGAGGCTCTGCTTTGGTACAAGGAATTTCGCGAGGAAGCGGAGCGCAAAGGCTTTCGGCATTTCCTGGAAATCTTCGATCCCAACGTCGATTCCGGCATCCCGCCGGAGAAACTGGGCGAGTTCATCAACGACAACATTCTTCGCACGTTGGCCGGTGTGCCCGAAGCGGGTCGGCCGGACTTCCTGAAGATCGTCTATCACGGTCCGAAGGCGATGGAGGAACTCGCGCAGTATGATCCCAATCTCGTCGTCGGCATTCTCGGTGGCAGCGCGGGCACGACTTACGACGCCTTCCGGCTCATTCACGACGCCCAGAAGTATGGCGCGCGCGTGGCGCTCTTTGGCCGCAAGATTAACAACGCCGAGCATCAGCTCGCGTTCATCGAAATGCTGTGCCTTATCACCGACGGCAAGATTTCGCCGGAGGAAGCCGTCCGCGCCTACCACGGCGTGCTGCAAGGCAAGAGTATCAAGCCGCACCGTCCGCTCGACGACGACCTCAAGCTCACTGACCAGGCGATGAGTTATGATGGCAGCGCAACGAAACGTTCGACTGTCGAAGTGCGGAACAATCCTGTGGCCGCAGCGGCATCTGAAATCCGAAACTCGAAACCAGGGACTCAGACTGACCTGGACTGGCCGAGGCTCCCCGATGGCAAGCCTGACTTTGCCAGGATGGATTCCACCCAGCGCCGTGCGTACGATGCGTCAAGACTGACGCGCATCTACGGTTGAGGTCGCAAGCTTGAATCCAGTTCGGCGAAGGCGACAAAACAATCGATAGACCCGCTTTCAGGAACGGGAACCTGACGGTTCATCCGAGCCAGCAACTCTCAAAGAAATGCCAAATGCATAAACGGAACCATTCCGGCCCTGGGAGGAATCGCGTTGGCTTTCCTTCTGGAATGAAGCCGGACTTTTGCTAGCATGGCTGCGTGACGAATCCGGCTGATGTGTGGCGACGATGGTTTGGACTGCTCTTCCTGTTCATCGCGGTCGGGATGTTGATATGGGGGCAGACACTGCTGAAGCCTCATCTGTCAGGAATTGGTTACCTGTTCTATTGGCTGGGCTGTTTTGCATTCACGCTGCTCGCACTGTTCACCGCTCTTTTGGACGTGCTCGTGTTGCGCCAGCGAGCTCACCGAGAACAGCGTGAGCTCTACGAACGATCGTTGGGCGACGCCGCGATCAATAAGATCAAGAAAGAGCGCCGCGGAAGCTCCGGACAGAACAGCCTGTGACTTGCCTCGACGCGCGATTTGCCAAACCCTCGGCCAGTCACTTCCTCGCCACCGCTTCTTCGGATGAATCAAGTTTCAAATCAGTCCAGTAGCCAAATTCCCAAGCCCAGTTGTTCGCGCAGTTTTCAAGGCGGAGCGTGACCTTCTGTCCTGCAAGCTGGCTCAAATCCACTCGCACTGGCTTCCAACGTCCACCATCGTGGCTGACCATTTGCTTGTGAAGCTGGCGTTCGTTTGCGAGGACACGCAATTCCCAATCGCCTTGTTCGTGAGCGGCAACAGCAAAATTCAATACGGATTTCTTTCCAGCAGGCAGCTCAATGACACGCTCCAAAGCCGCACCACGTTTCTCGTCGAAGGGGTGGGTGGCGAGCACGTTGTGGCGTCCGGCGAACTCCGGCAGTTTTGCGGGCGTACCTTCAAAATCCGGAGCCAGCACACGCCACTCGGGATTCCAGAGAGCGATGGATTCACCATCAGTCGGTTTTGCGATGGCGGCGGATGGGTTGCCGCCGATGAGCGCCTTGCGTTTTTCCTCCGTGAGCGGTCCTTCCTGGGGTGGCGCGAGCAGAAACCAGATCAGGTTCCTAAGTTCCGCATCTGGCAACTGTTCCAGCCCCTCGGGCATGACCGAGTTCTCAGAGACTCGCATCGACTTGATCTCGCTCTTGGAAATGACTTCCTCCTTTGCTCCCACCATGAGCACGCGCACACGGCTTTCGGTGTTCTCGACCACGCGGCCTGAGACGCTGCGGTCGTCTTTTGTCTCGATCTCCACATTCTCATAACCCGCACCGATGATTTGATTTGGATCGATCACATTCGCGAGAAGCGCGTCAAGCGACGAGCGGCCAACACCAGTGAGATCCGGCCCGACTTCCGCGCCTTCTCCATGTAATTTGTGGCAGGTGAGACAGGCGCGCGTGGCGACTTCACGACCCGATTTCAAGTCCGGCTGTCCATCGAGGACTATTTTCCGCTTCTCAGCGATGAGCTTCAGCTTGTCGGCGCCCGGATCGCGGTAACGGCCGATCAGCCGTTGTGCTCGATCGCGAACACCTTCATCCCGATGATTCACGAGAGACCGGATCAGCGTTGGCGACAGGTCGCCCGGGGAAATAATCCGCGCTTGCAAACCATTGAAAAGCGCACTGCGCCACTGGAATCGCGAACTTAATGCATCGGCAGCGGCACGCCGTGTGGCCGGGCCAAAGCGGGGCCACTGATCGAGTACCGCCTGGCCGACGCTATCGCCGCCGAGCTCTCCCAATGCGGCGATCGCCTCCGTGTGAACGCGCTCGTTTTCTTTCCGGCTCAAGAGTTGAAGCATCACATCCCTTGTGCTTTCAGATTTCGTTTTGCGCGCCGTCTGGATGGCGATCAGTCGATCGGACTCGGACGCCGTGCTGTCGAGCACGCGTGCAAGTGTTGCTTTCAAAGCTGAAGCATCGCCCCAAAGTGTTCCAAGCTGTTGGGCGAGTTTGGCGACATCGGCGTTCGCCATGCCCGAAAGTTTTGAGATCACGGAGACCGCCCCGGCATTGGGGGCGATGGCTTTGCCTCTCTGGCCTTCGATGAGACCACGAAGCCCGGCCATGAGAGTCTCCGGCGCGGTTTCAGGAATCTTGCCAAAGGAAGTCACGGCTTCGCTGAGGCGGGCTTCATCACGCAAGTCGCACACGCGCCGCATGATTTTGGTGAGCAGAATACCTGCGAGCGGCATTTGCTTCGTCGCCCCATCCTGGTGATAGAAGCCCAGCGCGTGGATTGGATCGAAGGCAACGACCGGCTCGGCTGCCATCCAGATCATGAATGGAAGCACTGGATCCTTCGCATCGGATGAGCTGAACCAAAGGCTGGAGAGAATTCCGCCAGTGGCCGCTTCGCGAATGGGAACGGCGGGTGGCGTGTTGACTGTGAGTGCGCCGGAAACAAACTGTCGCGCTGCTATTGCCACGGCTAGACGAACAGTGGGTTCAGGATCGCGCGCCAGCTTTTCGAGGCGCTTGAAAGTATCCTGGAGCCAGTAGCCACGCTCCCCCGTGATGCGCGCAGCCCAGGCGCGCAACGCCGGTTCTTTGTCATCCGCCGCCTTCTCCACCCATTCTTCATCGAGACCGCCTGAAGTATGAAGCGTCCACAACGCCGCCAGGCGCGCATCCAGTGACGGACCGTCTCTGAACATCTTGTGCAGGGCGGTGTCATTGTGAAGAGTGTTCGCATTTGGCAGATCCCGGCGCTCGCTGATCAATCGCTGCGCGACGCGGCGGTGCCAGGAGTTCTTGTGGGCCAGGAGGTGAACCAGCTCCTCACTCGAAAGCTTCGCTAGATTCATCTCCCGTGATGGCCGTGAAGGAACGGGTTTGCTTTTCTCGGCTCCGGTGTAAACCACGCGCCAGATCCGTCCGTGTTCGCGATCCACACCGGCGGGATCGGCATTGGCATTCTGGTAGCATGGATATTTGTCATACCAATCCATGATCCACACCGCGCCATCGGGACCGACCTGTGTGCTCACCGGCATGAACCATCCGTCATTGCCCCGAACGAGATCCCGCCAGTGCGACGCGACGAACGACGAGCCATTCGCAGTCAGCTTGTCCTGGTGGATGGCGTTGTCGTGGATGTTGCCCTGGAGAATTGTGCCTAGATTTTCTCCGTTGAACTGGTCGCCATGATAGACCTGAATGCCCGCGTAGGCAGCCATCTTGTGCTTGTGGTCATTGATGGCGTGGAGCAGTTCATAGGCGTAGGGATGTGGCGGCTGGCCCGCCTGCCGATCGTAAATTCCACCGGGCACCAGATGAAACAAGTGCTCGATGACACACGCGCTGACGAACGCGTTGCCAGTCCTGTCGAAATCGACTCCCCAGGGATTGCTTGTGCCTTCGGCAAAGATCTCGAACTTCTTTGTCATCGGATGGAATCTCGCCACGCCGGCAGTGAGCAGGACGGGATCAACTTTCAGAGCGGCGGGATCAACGACTTTCGAAATCGTGAACACGCCATGGGTCATGTAGAGATAACCATCCGGTCCCCAGGTGAAGCCATTGAGCAATTCGTGGCGATCTTCCAATCCGAAGCCAGTCTTGATGATTTCCTGTGTGTCAGACTTGTCGTCTCCATCTGTATCCTTGAGAAACAGGAAGTGCGGCGCCTGGCCGACGTACGCGCCGCCGTTGCCGAGCGCGAGACCGGTGGCGAGATTGAAACCATCGGCAAACACGGTGACCTTGTCCGCGACACCGTCGGCGTCGGTGTCTTCCAAAATCTTGATACGATCACGCCCCTTCTCACCGGGCTTGGCGCCCAGCGGGTATTCGTATAGTTCGATCACCCATAATCGGCCCCGCTCATCCCAGGTCATGGCAACGGGATTCACCACTTCGGGCTCGCTTGCGAAGAGACGAATCTCGAAGCCCGGCGGTAATGTGAATTTCTTTTGAGCATCGGCAGGGGAAAGAGCAGGAGTGGTGGCTGGAGCGTGTTGACCGCTCATCTGGCGGCCCGCGGGCGCATTCGTGTAAACAGGAAACCCAAGGTCCTTTTTCGGCGGACGATAATTCTGACTTTGTAGTCCAACCGAGGAGGAAGCCAATACTAGTAAAGCAAGTGTGTAAGACGGATTCATGGTTGAGTTGTAGCTGGCGCGATCATTGAAGCAAAAGGTTTTGAGCCCTCGAAACCTGAACACACCTGATCTGTCTGTCCGCGGCGTGAAGCGGCTGCTCACGCTACGTCAGGAAGTCTTCATAAACGCCGTGGATGCCGTCCTCCAAGCGGATCTCGGGACGCCACCCCAGATTAAAGATTCTCGAACTGTCCATCAACTTGCGGGGAGTTCCATCAGGTTTGGATGCGTCCCATACAACGTTCCCCTGGAAGCCGGTGACACATTGAATGATTCCAGCCAGTTCCCGAATTGACACGTCAATGCCACTGCCAACGTTAATGATTTGCTCGTCGGAGTAATGTTGCATCAGGAACACGCAGGCCCGGGCAAGGTCGTCCGCATGGAGGAATTCCCGCAGCGGGGTGCCTGTGCCCCAGCAGGTCACTTGAGGATATCCCGACACTTTTGCTTCGTGGAATTTCCGTATCAGGGCTGGAAGAACGTGTGAAGTTTCGAGGTCGTAGTTGTCATTGGGGCCATACATGTTGGTAGGCATGGCGCTGATGAAGTCACAGCCGTGCTGTCGGCGGTAGGCCTGGCATAACTTGATACCGGCGATCTTGGCGATCGCATACCACTCATTGGTCGGTTCAAGCGGCCCCGTCAGCAGAGATTCCTCTTTGATGGGCTGCGGGGCGTGTTTGGGATAGATGCACGAGCTGCCGAGGAACAGCAGCTTTCTGACTCCACTCTGATGCGCGGCATGGATGACGTTGTTCTGAATCTGCAAGTTCTCATAAAGGAATGCGGCGGGCTGAGTGTTGTTGGCATGAATCCCTCCCACTTTGGCGGCGGCAAGGAACACAAAGTCAGGCCGTTGGCTTAGGAAGAACTCCGTTACGGCGCGAGGATCCCGCAAATCGAGTTGCTGACGAGTCTGCGCGATCAAATTCGGAAATCCACGAGCCTGAAGTTCGCGCCAGATGGCACTTCCGACAAGGCCAAGATGACCCGCCACAAAGATTCGAGAGTCTAGATTCACGGCGCGGACCTTAGAGTTGCCACCTGGAGCCGACAAGTCTTCTACTAAAACGACCGTGGGTTTGCCTGCGGTCTTCTCAGTAAGGTTCCGATTGTCGTTGCAACTCGATCTTCGCTGGAAGCCAACAGTATTTCCCAGATTCTTGCGACACTCCTGCTGCCATACTCAGGACACTCGAAAAAACAACATCCGTCCAAGAATGAGGCAATGCACAGACGGAATTTCCAGGTCCAAGACGGTTTGCGACGCCGTTGGCCCGCAATGGCATCGCCCGGACTGATGGAAAGAAGACTCCTGAACCTCCTGGCCAGGACTTAGCGGATAGCCTTCGCCTCTGCAACCAGCACGTGGGAAGCGACTTGGTTTCGTCAGTCCAACTTCCTAAGCTTGCAACCAATGCCGAAGAGCAGTGTTGAATCAATCATATGCTAAAGAGATCGGAGCACTGGCACGATGCCCGCTATTAGTCCGTCAACGCGGTTAGCGGAAGGCAATGAGTGAGCGAGTCGTACTAATAAAACAGCCTTTCGTGTCGTTCACGGCCGCAAGCAGACAAACATAAATAAATACCATGCAAATCAAAACCAATCGTAAGTCCGGCTTCACCCTTGTTGAAATCATGATCGTCGTCGCGATCATCGGCCTCCTGGCTGCCATCGCGATTCCCAATTTCGTCAAGGCCCGTACATCTGCTCAAAAGAATGCCTGCATCAACAACCTCCGCCAGATCGATGGAGCAATTGAGCAGTGGGCTCTGGAGCAGAAGCAAAAACAGGGTGACACCGTCACCACATCCGGCGCGAACAGCATCGTGGATTATCTCAAGGGTAGCGTGCTGCCAACCTGCCCCGCCGACAACGCGGCTTATACAGCGACAACCGTCGGTGCGAATCCGACATGCGCGAACGCTTCCTTGGGCCATACGCTCTAATTCCGCTATATCAAGGAATTTGGAGGCTACTTGACAACAAGCAAGTAGCCTCTTTTCCGTAGTGGCAATGAGATAACCGCAGACGGCAGAACGGCAACTAAAGGGGGGAGCCACTTCTGTCGATAACGCTGCGACAAGTCTATGAAAGTTCTACGCAACAACCGAGCGGGCTTCACGCTCATCGAAATCATGACTGTCATGGGCATCATTGGGATGCTGGTGACCATCTCCCTCCCGAACCTCATCCGTGCGAGGTCCACTTCACAGTCCAGGGTATGCATTACCAATCTAAACAAGATCGAAAGCGCCAAACAAGTTTGGGGATTGGAACACGCTCAATCGCTTGATGCAGTCCCCACGGTGACCGATCTGATCGGTTCGGACGCGTATCTAAAGAAAATGCCTGAATGTCCTGCAAGCGGAGCTTACGACTTTCAGGCGGTTAAAACTTTGGCGACCTGCACAATAGCCGGACACACATTGTAGGCACTGCTGCCTTGGAAGAATCACTCGATCCCGGATGTTTCACACGTCCGGGATCGACCTTTTTTCGGGCAGATGCTCCAGCCTCCGCCGGGATCGCCACCAAATGAAGCCCGAGACCAAAAGTGTCACACCTGACACGCCACACCCGAGTTGGAAAGGGTGATCGACGTAATTGAACTCAACGCGGTGACGGCCTGCTGGGACTTCGATGGCTTGAAAGGCGTGGTTTGCATGCCAGAGCTTCACAGGTTGATCATCCACGGTTGCCCGCCACGACGGGTAATAACTCTGAGCCACGCTGAGGATGGCGGGAGCAGGCGTTTCCACTTCACAAAGAACCCGATCAGCCGTGAAAGCCACCAATGTCACTTTCGCACCAGTCACCTCACCAGCCGTGACCACTTGCGCTGCCGTTGATGGGAGGCAAACGACAAGCCGGGGATCAAAGCTCGCGTTGGTGAAATAACCAGGCAACCCGGGTGGAATGAAAACTGGACGTTTCCCAATACTGACCAGTTGTGATTGAGTCGTGCGCCTCACCCACGCCAGGGCGTTGCTCTCCGATGAGATGTGCGATACAGCGAGAAAATCCAGAAGCCCGGGCCATGCCTGGTTAGTTGACCCATAGAGCAACGACTGCACCTGGGCCTGTTCGCGCACTTGAAGTGTGGATGAGCCGTTCACCTTCGGCATGGCTTCGAGCAGGTTCAAGTGAGACCAGCCCGCCAGCCGCTTGCCCAGAAAATCCGCTTCAAAGTCCGTGACTCTGCTTTTAAGAAGAGCCTCTTCCGCTGAAGGGCTGATCATCACCCTCGACTCCCCTAATTTGGGAGGCAGGAAGCGATGCGCAGTTTCCCAAAAGCCCGGTGCCAGAATTCTGGAAGGGAGCGTCGGGTTCTGGCGGGGAATGTGGCTCGTGGCATCGATTAGGATGAGGAGCAGAATTCCGCCCGAGGCAAGACCAGCCAGCCTTGCGCGCAGAGATGCGACCAATGCGAAGATGAGCGTCAAAACCAACGTTCGTGACAACCCGCTCGCCAGGAGGACGGGCCATTCGTCACCAGGGAAAGGATTTTTCCAAGCAAACATCAATACCACACCGATCCCAAACAAGCTCGAGCAAACCACGGCGATGAGGCTGCCGACTCCTCTGCCCCGCTTCTCACCCGCTCTTGTTTCAGAAATCGCTGCCACCGCCATTGCTGCCAGCAGCGGCACAGTGAACGCAGCCAGGAGAAGGAACTTGATTGGATAACGAGCGAATCCCATGAGCGGAAAGACGCTTTTGATCCCGCGATAAACCGGCCCGTTATCACCGATGGCGAAGACGACGCTGACAACAGCCAGCACCGAAAGCAGCAAGGCACGTCTGTTGCGGACAATGAGTGGAGCGCAGGCAGCCAGCGTGAGCGTTCCAATTCCCAGATAGGTCGATGACAGGAATTGCTGTCCTTCCTGAAAGTAAATTCCCTGGGGAGTACGGAAATTGTGAAACTTCGGAACAAGAAAATTCGCGATGCCAGAAACGGGCATGGACCACTTGGTTGTCGCAAATGTACGGTCTCGTTGGGAATGCTGGATCAATTCCAAAAACGGGAGGATTTGCGCCGCCGTCAAACCTGCCATGATCAAAATCACGACGCCAATCCGTCTTACTGAGGAGAGCGCAGGATAGCCTACATATCTCGGAGGTGGCGCGGGCGCATCTGCTGCGTTGCTCGCTTGGTCAGAGGCCGCTGCGGGCATCCTCCCTAGCTCACGCCTTGCATCTGCGCCCACGGCACTCTCCGGAATTCGTAGGCTATCCCACGGTCTCCTTAGTATCGCGACAAATCGATTGAACCCACCCTCGAACATGTCCACCAACAGCAGCCCGCCGACAAACAGCCAGGTCAACATCACCAACTCCGGCACTCCTGCCAGCAACTGCATCGCCGCGATTACCCCAGCGCATACCAGCCATCGTCCACCTTCGCGCCAGCTCCGCTCCACTGACCACACCACCCACGGCATCCAACCCAGCGCCACCGCATAGTTCGGCCAGAGCAGACACGAGAACATGGCACCGCTGAACACATAGCCAAATCCAGCCACGCTCCCGGCAAATCGATTGCGAGTCCAACTCGAAGCCAGCCAGTACGCTCCCATACCGCCCAGGAACATGTGCCCAAGACAGAACGCGTTTAGCGACCATGGCAGAGGCAACAAAAGATAAAATAGTGAGAATGGATAAAGCACCATGGTGCCCCACTGAGCCAGAAAAGGCGCACCGCAATTGCTGAGTGGATTCCATAGCGGCAGCTCACCGCGCCAAAAACACTCGCGATGATAAAAAACTGACGGATACGCCAGAACGCCAAAGTCGCGATAGAAGAAGGACTCGCCTCCGAAAATCACCTGCGGAAATACCGCGCCGATCGCCACCGCCAGCAGCAATCCAAAGCGCCAAGGTGTGAACCATCCATGTCTGTCATGGTCTTGAACATACGTTCCTGTGGGCGGCATGGCTCAATCTCGCAAAATCCTGGCGCAAGCCAAAAGAAAAATCTGCCGACCGGATGAACGAGATTGCAAGCTGATGAGCAAATCGCCTGCTTCCGCCGGGCACGGCACTCGTGATGAAATCCGCTGGAGAGGCCGTGGGATGGCCGACGAATCCCGGAGGCGTCGCAGGCGCGTCTGCTGAGTTGCTCGCCTTGTCAGTGGCTGACGCGGGAATCCACCCGCGGCCACACACCGGAATTCAATGCCGATCCCGAATTACTTGTCAGAACTTCAGAAGCTCTTCCGCAATCTGAACGGCGTTCAGTGCGGCACCTTTCAAAAGTTGATCACCACTCACCCAGAAGCACAGGCCGTTGTTGAGTGCGCAATCCATCCGAAGGCGCCCCACCGCGCAGTTATACTTCTCCGAAGTGTGAAGAGGCATGGGGTACTCCTGCTTTTCCGGGACATCAATGACATCCAGACCCGCAGCCTTCAGGAGGATTTTGCGGGCTGCCTTGACCGTGACTGGTTTCACAAATTCCGCGCTCACCGCCACCGAGTGCGAGCGATACACTGGAACACGCACGCAGGTGACGCTCGCCCGGAAGGACGGATGATGCATGATCCTCCTGCCCTCGTTCTCCAGTTTCATTTCCTCCCTGGTGTATCCTGTGTCGAGGAACGAGTCCACCTGGGGCAGAACGTTGAATGCAATCTGGTGAGGATACACTTCCTTCGTCACTGGCTTCCGCTTCACGATCTGCTCAACCTGCCGTTCCAGTTCCTCGATCGCCTTCGCCCCGGTCCCGGACACGGCCTGATAACTCGATGCAAAAATGCGCTTGACCCTGAACGCCTTGTGCAGCGGGTAGAGAGCCATCAAGGTGATGGCGGTGGTGCAATTCGGATTCGCGATGATCCCCTTGTGTTTCTTGATGTCCGCCGCATTGATCTCGGGAACAACCAGAGGCACATCCGGATCCATTCGAAACGCGCTCGAATTATCCACCACCACGCAGCCCGCCTTGGCTGCGATCGGCCCGAACTCCTTCGAGATGCTCCCTCCGGCGCTAAACAACGCGATATCAATTCCACTGAACGAATCCTGCTTCAGCTCCTGGATGGCCACACTTCGGCTCTTGAATTTCAATTTTTTTCCCACGGATCGCGCTGACGCGAGCAACGTCAGCTTCCCCACCGGAAAATTTCTCTTCTCCAGAGTTTTGATCATCTCGATGCCGACGGCACCCGTCGCACCAACCACAGCCACATGCGGATTACGGTTCATAAAAGGGCTGGCACTATAGTAATCAGATGAGTGCTGTCAAACAGAGGGAGGGAGCATTGAATGAAGCTCGAGTTGGTTGCCACGGGTCCGGCTGAGGCGCGGCGGTGGGCATTCTACGTGGACCACTCTCATTATCTGAAGCTGCGGGTGGCGGGGGAAATCTGGGCTATCTGGCCGTGGACGGTCACGAGCGTGATGTGACGGCGGTGCTGTTCGGGGCGCCCGCCTGACAGTGCTCTTCACGCGATGAGTTTCTGGAGTGGGGCGATGCCCAGCGTCGGGAGCAACTGCATCGGTTGGCCAACAATACCCGGTTTCTGATTTTGCCGTGGGTCCGGGTGCCCCACCTGGCCAGTCGCGTGCTCGGCGCGGTCCCGGTCGGATCAGCGCCGACTGGCAAGACAAGTATGGACATGGCTTGGATTGGCTGGAGACGTTTGTCGAACAGGGGCGTTTTTGCCGGGACGTATTATCGTGCAGCCAATTGGCAACGGGTGGGACAAACCACGGGCCGTTCCCGTCAGGATCGGGACCACACCCGGCGGGTGCCGGTCAAAGATGTTTATCTGTATCGGCTGGGAGGGCGAGGATCGTGAACCCGCTGCGGCAACTGGAACAGGAGGCTGCACCGACCACTTCGTCTTCAGGGCTTTATGGCTCGATTCCAAGCCTGAAAACATGCATATCCACCCCCACAACTGCGTGAAGACTGAAGAAAGATCTGACCTCAGAAAGAGCGGGGTAAACCTGAAAAGACAGTGACCGGTTCAAATCCCTTGAATTGGTGCTTTCGTGAGTGGGTCGAGTGGAGAGGTCGGGTCGTGCGGACTGTTCCCAACGGACGGCTGGAAGGT